>JBBAKY010000005.1:0-59311 GCA_040403295.1 Arcicella sp. | reverse complement strand
ACTCATTCAATGAAATACTTACTTTTTTTTTCAACTTTATGCTTCTTAATATCATGTAAAGGGGATTTAGATTTAATTATTCCCGAAACTGCAGCAGGCACAAGTGTTCCTGGTGAAGCGCCTCTTATATACCAAGAAAAATTAGACCAAACTTATGGAAAAAATATTCTTCAAAATTATGATTTGTATTTGCCTTCCACCCGAAATACAAGAAATCCTGTAATTGTTTTACTGCATCAGGGAGCTTGGCGTAGTGGCGACAAATCAGCCATAAATTCTATCGTGAAAAGATTTATTGATAAACGAGTTAACTGCGCCATCGTGAATGCAAATTATCGGCTCACCTCTTCCATTGGAATTACTTATACAGAGCAAATTCAAGATATTAATAGTTTGTTGATTAAACTGAAAAGTGATGCTCAAACCTTAAATATTTCGAGCAATTTTCTTTTGGTGGGTATTAGCGCAGGAGGGCATTTAGCAATGCTTTACGCCAACAGCCCACTTGGCGACAAATTGGCTGCTGGTGTAGCAGGAATTGTGCCCCCAGTCAACCTTACCTCCCCGTCCATGTACAATGGAGAAATAAAAGCTGATGTGGAAAAATTGATTGGAAAGCCATTTTCAACGTCTCCAGAAGAATATTTTGAAGCAAGTCCTATTTTTCAATTTACCCAAGGAAGTATACCTGTGATTGTTTTTTTCGGAGGAAAAGACCTCACCGTTCCTGTTGATCAAGCTGAAATTTGCAAAAAAATGTTTACCGCCAGCAGAATAAAAAATGAGTTTTATTTTTATCCAAATGAAACACACGATTGGAGTCAGTATGATGATACTATCAATAAAATTATTACTTTTGCATCAAAAAATTTGTAATATTATTATTTAGCATGGTAAAAGTTAGTGTAATTGTTCATACCTATAATCACGAAAATTATATTCGTCAAACCCTTGATAGTATTCTAAATCAGCAAGTAAATTTTGAGTTTGAAGTAATTATCGGCGATGATGCTTCTCCAGATTCCACGCCAAAAATTATTAAAGAATATCAAGCAAAATTTCCAACTATCATCAAACCATTGCTTCACCCTAAAAATTTAGGTGGATATGGAAAAGGCAATACATTAGCTACATTGGCAGTTTGTCAAGGGCAATATATTGCAGCAATGGATGGCGACGATTATTGGACAAATCCTTTGAAACTGCAAAAGCAAGTTGATTTTTTAGACAAAAACCCCGATTTTGTGGCTTGTTTTCACAATGCACTGATTCATTTTGAGGATGGTTCACATCCTGATATGTACGTAAATGATGATGAACAAAGGGTAGTGACGACCATTGAAGACTTAGTGGGTGAAGATGAAATTTGGTACATGGCCACCTCAGCCGTTATGTTCAGAAACGGAATAATTAAAGAATACCCGCAATGGTTCCACGATTCTAAAAGTGGCGATATTCCAAGATATATTCTTTTGGGAAAATATGGTAAGTTCTTTTATATCAATGAGGTAATGTCTGTATATAGAAAAAATGGAGGGGGAATGAGTTTTACGGATGGTAAGCAAGATGCAGATTTTTTATTTAATAGAATTGGAATGTATCAAGGCATTGATCAAGAATTAAACTATAAATTTCATCAAAAAATTAATAAAAATATTGCTCGGTATTATTTGATGCTGGCAAATTCAATTCAATATGGCGATGACTTTTTCAAAAGTCGTTATTTTGCTTTAAAATCATTAAAATTATCAAGTCCAAATTCAAATGAACATCTCAAAAATGTACTTCAAAAATATATTATTCCGCATAGATTCATGAAAATTTATGCCAATACGAAAGGTACATTAGAAAAACTATTTTAATCAAAAAGTCCTCTAAGTTATTTCTGAGAGGACTTTTTGATTAAAATATTAAGAGAATATTTTATGTCTTTTGCTTCTTTTTCTTAGCCGCTGGAAATAGCACATTATTCAAAATCAAACGATAACCTGGTGAATTTGGATGAAGGTTCAAATCGGTTGGTTCTTCATTAACAAAATGTCTATAATCTTCTGGGTCATGGCCTGCATAAAAACTAAAAAAGCCTTTCAGAAATGTTCCATAAACATATCGAGCTTCATTCAACGAACGATTTTCACCTAAAATCGTTACTTCTGGTTTCAAAACAGATTTTTTATAGGAGGTAGTTTGTCCCATAAAACCATGAATAGTAGTCTCATGATTTTGGGTAAGCATCGTAGGAATTGGGTCGTATTTTGCCGAGAATTGAAATAAACTAAAATAATCATTTTCCTCAGAAACGGGTCTCGATTCATTCGGATATGCTTCAATACTTGAAAATTCTATTACCTGCGGATGATAGACCAAATTGAAATTTTGAAAAGCAAAAGTTTTAGTAAAATCCAATTTCGAATCTGCGTTCGGGTCATAACCATCTCCATCATAGTAAGCATCCACAATATCAATACCATCCGCAGCCAAAGCGATATCGTAAGTGTCCGTAGCGGTACACATCGCAAACATATATCCTCCGCCTGCAACAAACTCTTGAATTTTCTTGGCAACTGCTAATTTCAATTTGGAAACCTTCTCAAAGCCAAATTTAGCGGCATTTTTCTTATCTTCACGCAACTGCGCTTGGTACCACGGCTGTCCGCTTTGATTGGCAAATTTACCCATCTGACCCGTAAAATCTTCATGATGAAGGTGCAACCAATCATATTCAGGCAACTTAGAATTCATCACTTCATCATCAAAAATCAAATCATAAGGGATTTCTGCATAAGTCATGGCTAAGGTAACTGCATCATCCCAAGGTTGAGCGGTTTTAGGTGAATATACTGCTACACGAGGCGGTTTTTGCAATTTTACAACATCCATATTGGCATCTGGACTCGTAACTTCTGCTCTAATTTGAGCGGCTTCACCTTCTGAAATTACTTGATAACTTACGCCTCTAATGGTTAACTCATTTTCAAATTTTTGTGCCTGCGGAAACATAAATGCACCACCACGATAATTTAAAAGCCATTCAACTTCTGTATCATGTGTTTTCAAAATCCAATAGGCGATTCCGTACGATTTTAGATGATTTTTTTGCGTATCATCCATCGGAATCAAGATTTGTGAAGCAAATAAACGCCCTGAAGATATCAAAAATATGATAAACGGAAATATTAACCTTTTCATTGGAGTATTTTTTTTCATTATGTAAACTAAATTTGTTCCTAATTCAACTAATAACTATTATGTTGTTCTCTAAGTAAAAATAAACGATAAGAATTAACTGGAATTATCATTCAACGTAATTATTACAAATATAGTGCTAATTCTATTTTTAGAATAACGTAATAATTTTTACCGATAATTGTTTTTCGAAAACTGTAATAAAAATATGAATATTTTAGAAAATATACGAGAGGCACTTCGCTCAATAAAAGCAAATTTGCTCAGAACAATATTAACATCTTTAATTATTGCCATCGGTGTAACTTCATTAGTAGGTTGCTTAACGATTATAGACGGGATTCAAAGTTCAGTTAATAATAGTTTTGCTGGGCTTGGTGCCAATGCTTTTGATGTAAGAAATCGTGATATTTATAAAATTAGAAAAGGTGGTGAACAAGAAAAAAGATACCCTGCCATTGATTACCATGAAGCAAGATTATACAAGGAAAAATTTGGCCATTCCGCTATCATCGGGCTGAAAGTTAATGTAACATTTAATGCTGAAGTAAAATACGAATCCAAAAAAACGAATCCAAATACCAGAATTATGGGAACGGACGAGAATTATTTGGACATAAAAGCATTTAAAGTTGCCTCTGGTAGAGTATTTTCAAACAGTGACCTTGAAAATGGAACAAATGTCTGTATTCTGGGAGTAGATGTAATTAGTCAACTATTTGATAAAAATATCAATCCAATGGACAAAGAAGTTACTATTTTAGGTCAAAAAATGAAGGTAATTGGACTCTTAGAGAAAAAAGGGAGTATGATGGGAGGAGGAGACGATAGAGTAATTTTTGTCCCATTAGAAACAGGCAGGAAAATGGCAGTGGGAAGAAGTCTTACTTTTGATATCGTAACTTCTGTACCCAATATAAACGATTTAGAAAATGTAATTGAAGAAGCCCGTGGTGTAATGCGTACAGTCAGACAAGATGCAATTGGTATGCCAGATTCATTTTCAATAGAACGTTCTGATTCATTGGCAAAACAGTCAGAAAGTATTACAGATATATTAAGAATAGCAGGGTTTGGCATTGGTTTTATTACTTTATTAGGTGCTGCAATTGCCTTAATGAATATAATGTTAGTATCGGTTACTGAAAGAACCCAAGAGATTGGAATTCGGAAATCTTTGGGAGCAACACCTTATCTAATACGATTACAATTTCTTATGGAAGCCATCGTAATTTGCCTATTGGGAGGCATTGGAGGAATATTTTTTGCCATAATCATTGGAAATCTTTTTGCTCAACTTTTAATGGGAAATTCAGCCAGTTTTATCATTCCATGGGTTTGGATGTCTTTAGGCATAACTGTCTGTGTTGGAGTTGGATTATTTTCAGGAATTTATCCAGCATACAAGGCTTCTAAACTTGACCCAATAGAATCACTGCGATATGAGTAAAAATATTTAATAGCGAACTCCTTAGTATTCAGAAACTTAGCGATTTCACAATAAAAACTTTGATTTTTTTCAAAACACGAGGTTGTAAAGTCCAATTCTATCCTCTATCTTTGTAACAGCTAAAAGCCAAATTAAATGCCCGGATGGCGGAATTGGTAGACGCGCTGGTCTCAAACACCAGTGTCTTCATTGGCATGCCGGTTCGACTCCGGCTCCGGGTACTATCAGACCTGACATTTATCAAAATGTCAGGTTTTTTTCATTATCTAATAATTTAAAACCCTTATTTTGTAAAAAACTATACAATTACAATGTCCTAAAATTCATAAAAAAGGCTTTCTAATTAATCTGGAAAGCCTTTTTATTAAACAGAATAGCAATTATGCTTTCTTCAAAATCGCAAAGAATTCTAAAGAAAACCCTGATAAAACAATGATTGGTCCAAGTGTTATACCTAAAAAACCAAAGCCAAATTCGGTTTTATCAAGACTCATCACAAAGAATCCTATTAAAATAATAGCTATTCCTGCTAACATCAATGTGTAATTTGTTTTTCCAAAAGGAAGAGCCTCTTTATTACTGAGGGAAGATTTTTCTTTATTTGACATTTTATTTTAAATATTTATTTTCGAGAAATTCTCTAATACGATTAATCAATATAATTCGTCGAGTGATAACTTCAAATACCGTTCCACTGACTGAAAAGTACTTAAAATACCAATCAACGTTCCAATGATTAAAATTCCAATTAAGAGTACTATCAATTTACTTGTTTCTTGCAAAATTCCCAATCCTTCAATTTGTTGAACTGCTAATTGTTGTAACACAATTAGTAAAGTAGAAGCCACTAAACCACTAATGAGTCCTTGTAAAGCCCCTTTAATAACAAAAGGCTTACGAATAAAGGTATTTGTGGCTCCAACCAATTGCATACTTCTAATCAAAAACCTTTGTGAATAAAGTGATAATTTTATGGTATTATTTACTAAAATGACGATAATGGCCAGTAAGAATATGACGAAAACGGAGAGAATTAAATAAATTTTAGATATATTTTTATTGACCTCATCCACAAAATTTTCCACGTAAGAAGCTTCATGAACCCCCGAAATTGTTTCCAAATCAGCCTTAATTTCTTTCAGATTTACTTCATTAAAAAATTCTTCCTTAATTTTTACAGAGTATAAATTGAATAATGGATTGTTATTACCTAATAATTTACGATAATCTTCCCCAGATTCTTGAATAAATTGTTTGGCAGCTACTTCTTTAGAAATAAAATTTATTTGCGGTGAATTTTCTTTTTTTAATACAAAATTCTTGGAAGCAATTACTTTAAAAATTGAATCTAACTTCGTGGTTGTCAAATCATTATCTAAATAGACTTGCACCTCCACATTTTGCTTAACCAATTCTGCCAACTTGCGGGCGTTGAGCGTCAATAAGCCACAAAGTCCAATTAAGAATAATGCAATTGTTAAACTAACGATAACCATTGCGTTGGGAGTACTTCCTAATTTTTTAATTTTTGACATAGCCAATTAGTTGAAATTCATGGTTCACTTTTTAAAATATAAAGGTAAATTTAAAATAACTAAAACAGTTAATTGACTAAGCAAAAATAGCATTTTTTATTTCTTCTAAAATATTCTTAACGCTTTTTAACAAAAAAAGCCAGCTTTCAAGCTGACTTTCTTCAAAGTATGTTAATTTCTTCGATCTATTTCGTCACGAATTTTTGCTGCCTTTTCGTATTCCTCGTTCGCTAATGCTTCTTTAAGCATCGTATTTAATACCTCAACTGGATTTTCTTTTAATAATTCTCCAAATGATTTCTGAGGTTTCACATCGTCTTCAAAATCTTCCATCAAATCATCTTTTGAAGATTCATTGATAGAAATTCCCGCTTCTGATAAAACGTTTTCGTACGTGTAAATCGGAACATTAAAACGCAAACCTATCGCAATCGCATCAGAGGGACGTGCATCCACAAAAGTCTCCTTAATACCATCAGAACAATGGATTTTGGCAAAAAATACACCTTCTTTAATATCTGTAATTGAAATTTCGCTAACCGAGTAATGAAAAGTACGTGCGAAAGATTTAAACAAATCATGCGTCATTGGACGATTAGGTTCAATCTTTTCAATTTCAATTGCTATCGCTTGTGCCTCAAACATTCCGATAATAATCGGTAAACGTCTTGGGCCGTATTCTTCACCAAGGACTAATGCAAACGAGCCCGTTTGTGATGAGCTTGGTGATAGTCCTAATATTTCTAATTTAATTTTCTCCACCTTCTGGTTATTCTCTGATTTATAAATATTACTTACAAAGATATAAACCTTAAATTTTTTAAAAAAGTTTTCTTGTGTATAAAATTGGAACGCAGATTAGGCAGATGCTTCACAATCGAAGCATCTGTGTTTTATTCTTTGGGATTACAGAGCCTTAACAGCCTTTGTCAATCTTGGTAATATATCAAAAACATCTCCCACAATGCCATAATCGGCGGCTTTAAAAAAGGGAGCTTCTGGATCTTTATTAATTACTACAATTACTTTTGAAGAATTGACTCCTGCCAAATGCTGAATTGCTCCTGAAATACCTGCGGCAATATATAAATTTGGAGAAATTTTAATTCCGGTTTGTCCAACGTGCTCGTGGTGAGGTCTCCAATCTAAATCAGAAACTGGTTTTGAACAGGCGGTAGCAGCCCCCAAAGCATTGGCTAAATCTTCTACGATTTTCCAATTTTCTGGTCCTTTCAACCCACGTCCTGCTGAGACTACTAAATCAGCTTCTGGTAAAGAAATTGCCCCTGTTGCTTTGTGACTTCCCGTAACTTTTACCGCAAAATCAGCATCTTTCAACGTTGGCGTAAATACTTCAATCGTTGCTAAACTCGTTGATTCTACTACGGAAACAGCATTTTTCTTTACTGCAATAATTTGTTTATCCCCTTTCATTTCAACTATTGCAAAGGCTTTACCAGTGTAAATACTGCGAGTTACTTTAACGCCATTTGAAAAATCAGGCAATTCCGTTACGTTAGAAACGATGGAAGCCTTCAATTTTGCCGCAACTCTGGCTGCAACTGCATTTCCTAAGGATGACATGGCCAAAATAATAGTCGTGGCACCCTCTTGGGCTACCGCTGATGACAATACATCAGAGTAGGCTTGGATGTTACCCAACGCAAGCCGAGAATCATTTGCGTGAAGCACCTTGGAAGCGCCAAAGTTACCTGCTTTTGCCAATTCGTCATCTGTGGCTGTTCCGATAGCTAAAACGGTGGCAGTTGTCCCTTTCATTTTGGCGACTTCCGAACCATAATAAACGGCTTCGAGCGATGATTTTTTCAACGCTCCATTATCTATTTCTGTGAATATTAAGACTGACATAATTTAGTTGTGAGTTGTGAGTTCTGAATTGTGCGTTTTAAACTCTGATAATTTACAAAACTGTTAAATATTGCATTATAAAACCTTAGCTTCGCTTCTTAATAAAGCTATCAACTCCTCCGCATTTTCGGCGAGAATCATTTTGCAAGCACCTTTTGGAGCGGGTAACATATATTTTTCAGTAAAAGTCATGTCTTCTCCTACGGGTTCTACAACTCTTAGTGGTTTGGTTCTTGCCGTCATAATTCCCCGCATATTTGGTATTTTCCATTCGGCAATCGGTTCTTGACAACCTAAAACTAAAGGCAATGAGGCTTCAATATCTTCTTTTCCCCCTTCAATTTCACGAGTTATTTTCGCAACTGTTCCATCAATTTCTAATTTCATCACGGGTGACAAAGAAGGGATTCCCAACATCTCTCCTACCAATCCGTGAACAACCCCGCTGTTATAATCAATTGATTCACGCCCCATCAAAATCAAGTCGTATTTCTCCTGAGCAGCAATTGTAGCAATTTGTACCGCCGTAAAATAAGAATCTTTTGGCTCACAGTTTATCCGAATGGCATCGTCGGCACCAATGGCAAGACATTTACGGATAACTTGCTCAGAATCAGCCTCTCCAACGTTCAAAACGGTAACCGTTCCACCCATCTGTTCCTTCAATTCTACCGCACGAGAGAGTGCATAATCATCATAAGGACCTGTGATAAAAGTTATCCCAGCTTTATTAAATTTGGTATCTCCGTCAGTAAACGATATTTTCGCTGTGGTATCAGGGACACTCGTTACGCAAACTAAAATTTTCATGATAATTTATTTTTCACATTTGTTCAATGTGTAATTAGATTTAAACCGTAATAAAATTACATATTTTCCTGCAATATTAACGAAAAGTTTTAAAATTAGTATGCAAGCATACTAATTTTAATAAAATAAATATTTTAATGAACAACAGATTAGAAATACTTAGACAATTTGTGGCAGAAGAACCACAAGACCCGTTTAACCATTATGCTTTGGCGACTGAATTATTAAAATTCAACAAAACTGAATCAAGGCAGATTTTTGAATATTTACTAAAAAATCATGCTGGTTATTTAGCTACTTACTATCATTTAGGAGCTTTGTATGTGGAATTGGGCCAGCATGAATTAGCTGATGAAACGTACCTTGCGGGAATAGCATTAGCTGACAAAATTGGCAATGAAAAGACTTTGAAGGAGTTGAAGGGTGCTTATCAGATGTTATTGGATGAGTTGGAGGATAATTAACCTAACCTGCTGCATCGGATTAAGTAAAATCCGATGCATTAGTAAAAGTTTACATGGTTAAAATAACCTTAAAACTAAAATTCCTCCCCATATTATAAACGCCATTTCTTCCCGTCAAAGGGTTTTGTGGAGCATACTTCAGTCGGCTCAAATGGTTTTGATACGCTATGTCCATGAGATTATCGGCATTGAGGAAAATTTTCATAAAATCATTTTTCTTAAACATTTTAACATTAGCACCTACGCCAATGCCTAATAATGTGTAGGCGGGCGTTGCCGTTTCAGTATTATAAGCACTAAAAATTTGGTTTTGTTTAAAAAAATGGTCAATACCCAATTTTACATAAATATTGGTCAAAACATTCCCAAACTTCTTGAATTCAGCTTTTAGTTCTCCTCTGTATTTGGCAGCGGGAATAAATGGGAGATATTTTGTGCTATCTGTCTGGTTATTTTGCGTTGCTTGTACGTACGAAAATGAATTGCCAATATGTAGCCAATCAAGCGGATGTGGATGCAGATCTACAAATAATTCGCCACCCAAAAGCGTTGCATTACGTTGCACAAATTGATAAGCGGGAGCGGGTTCTAAAATATCAGGAATACTGTCTCCCCCTGCCCTACTTTCTAATTTTGCGGCATAGATAAAATTAGATATGAAATTAACAAATGGCGTAAGTTCAAACGAAATATGGTCGGAGTTGAGAAAATAAGCGAGGTCAATCTGGTGGCTGAGTTCGGATTTTAAATTCTGATTCCCAATTTCATACCTAAAAGTACCTTCGTGTCGTCCATTCGATGATAATTCAGCAATATTTGGGGTTCTAAATCCTCTGGAAAGGTTCAATTTTAGCGTTGAAATTTTACTCATTTGAAGAGATAATCCCAAACTTCCCGAGAAAGCATGAAAGGTTTTATTAAAATTTTTGAACTTCAAACTACTATTTGTATTTGGATATTCTGTGGGCTTTTCATTTTCATCTAAGTACAAGGCATGGCTATTTATATTTCGATTATCGTAACGAATTCCACCCGCTAACGTGAGTTTTTGATTGAAAGTCTTTTGGGTAAAAATAAATCCGCCGACATCAAATAAATTATACTCAGGAATGATAAATTCTAAGCCTTTATTTTTATTATATTGATACATTCCACCCAATCCCACCGACGTTTCCCAGCCATTCATTTCAGCAAGATTATAGCGTAGATTGTAGTTAAAAGTGCTTAAATCAAAGAATAGGGCTACATCTTGTGGTTTTGTGGCATCGCCAAATTCTCTTCGTTTATTATTCTGAAATCCTAAATCAACGTTTAACGTCCCAGTTTTTAAGAGGAAATAATTATTAGTAAGTAATCGCAAATGGTTAATTTGTTGATGCGGGAATCCGATTTGAGAACCCGATAAATCTTGAGTTGTCGCTACTTTTTCAGTTCCGTTTTGCGTTATAAAAATAAACCTTCCGAGACTATCTCTTTCGCCTTCCACGAGATTCACCGTTGTATTAAAAGTATTAAAATGCAGATGTGAATGCCCCCAATTTTTATTAATTCCTACAAATAAACTCCCATCAAGATCTTGAAAACCAGAATTATAGACTTTCCCATCATAAGCATTTTGATAATTACCCGCATTTTTATTGGTTAATCTGGCTAACCATTGAAAGTCATTTTTATTACCTGCATTCGAGAATGAATAGGCAAATAAATTATTATTGGTTTGATAATTTGAGATTAGTTGCGTCGCAATTTTACCCACAGGTGGCGCTTTAGGAGAGATAAAATTCAAAACGCCCGCAATGCCATCCGAACCGTACATTAAACTGCCTGGTCCTTTTACAATTTCGATGCGGTCAATATCATTTTCATCAATTTCAATGCCATGTTCATCGCCCCATTGCTGTCCTTCTTGACGAATGCCGTTGTACAAAGCAATGACTCGATTATAGCCCAGACCTCTAATAACGGGTTTAGAAATGGATGCACCAGTGGTGATTTGACTAACCCCTGGTATATTTTTGAGTGCATCAATCAGATTGGTAGAACTATTTTGATTGAGGGAATTTTTATCAATTGCTTTGATGATAATTGGACTTAATTTCAATTCAGTTGAGCGAGTCACGCCCGTAACCACCACTTCGGTTAATTCCTTTGTTGAAGGATTTAATAAATAATTAATTTCGGCGTTTTTAATTACATTAACTCGCTCAATTATAGACTTATATCCGATAGAACTTATTTCCAAAAGGTAATTTCCCGCTTTGATATTTTCGATTTTAAAATGTCCGTTTGTATCTGTCGAAACTCCTTTTTTTAGGTCGCTAATATAAATTGATGCCCCAATAATTGGCTCTTTAGTTTGAGTGTCTTTAACAGTACCAGAAAAAGAATTTTGAGCTTTGGCAGTGCTGACTACTCCGATAAGGATTAATAGATTGATGAAAATGTTTTTCATATTTTGGGTTTTTAAATGCAATAACGTTGCAAATATAAAAACTCTTACTCATTAATGCAATATTGTTGCATTAAAAATCATAAAGAATCTATTTTAACCTTAATTTCAGCCGATTCATGGCAAATTTTGTTTTCATATATGCCCGATTTTGGAGAATCGGTTTACATATTTTTACCAGCCACATATCCCGTCGTCCAAGCGGCCTGAAAGTTATAACCACCCGTAACTGCATCAATATCAAGCACTTCTCCTGCAAAAAACAAGCCTTTTATCATTTTACTTTCCATTGTTTCGGGGTTAATTTCCGATAAATCTATTCCTCCACAGGTGACAAATTCTTCTTTGAAAGTAGTTTTTCCTTGTACTTTCTGTGATGAATTCATTAAGTTTTCAATCAGTTTATTCGTATGTTTTACAGTTAAATCAATCCAGCGGAGATTTTCATCAATTTCTGATAATTCACAAAAGCATTTCCACAAACGAGAAGGCAATTCAAATTGCTGGTTGGATTGGATTATTTTTTTAGGATTGGTCTTTTTAATTTCTAAGAAAATTTCTCTGATTTTATTTTCGGAAACGTCTGGAATCCAATTGATTATGGCGGTAAAATCATACGCCAAATCTGCCAATTCTCTCGCTCCCCAAGCCGATAATTTCAAGACGGCAGGAGCTGAAAATCCCCAATGGGTTACTAATAATGCACCATCTTGAATTAACTTTTTACCTGCTACTTTAACAGAGGCTTTTTGTACGCTTACACCCGCAAGGTCGTGAAAAGATGAAGTCGGAACATTGAAAGTAAAAAGCGATGGCACGGGAGGAACAATGCTGTGTCCAGTATCCATAAGCCATTGATAACCAGTAATATTAGGATTTCCGCCAGTGGTTATTAACACGACATCAGCAGGTAAAATTTCACCTGATTGGAGTTCTAAACCCGTTATTTTATAATCTTCAAAAACAATTTTACTTACCCCAAATGATGTCATTACTTTAACACCTAATTGTTTGGCAGTTTGCTCCAAACATTGGGCGATAGATTCTGAATTATCACTTATGGGAAACATTCTTCCATCCGCTTCCTTCTTTAATTCAACGCCTTGATTTTCAAACCATTGAACTGTATTTTGGGCATTAAATTTATTGAATAATGGACGCAAAAAAGCGCCTCCTCTTGGGTAAAATTTCGCTAATTGTTTATTATCAAAACAAGCGTGGGTAACATTGCATCGTCCGCCACCCGAAATACGAACTTTATTTAAAACTGTCCGATTCTTTTCGAGAAGTATTACCTTTGCATCGGGGTTATTTTCAGCGGCTGAAATTGCTCCAAAAAAGCCTGCTGCTCCCCCACCAATTACGATTATTTGTTTTTTTATCATGTTACTACAAAAGTATTTTAATATTTGCCACAAAGGAACGAAGACACAAAGTTTTTTTCGAGTAGTCACTAAGACCTAACCGAGCGACGGTCGCATCCAAAACCTAACCCCTACCGAATCATGGGTAAAATAAAATTTCTGTTTTTTCTGCTCATTTTGGGCATATTCCTATATTATTTTGGGAAGCCTAATCCAATGAATTCTTTGACAACGGATTTTGGAAGAATCTTAGGAAATTCTTCTAAAAATGAATCCGAGCCGTGGACTCGTGCTGGACGTGGCGATACCGTAGCAACGGACGATGGCACCGATATTGCGGAAGACATTAAGGGAAAAATAAAAGAGAAAGTTAATGAACAAATTGAGGAGAAAAAGAAATCAATTTTGGATATTTTCAAAGAAGAAGTGCTTGGTCATAAAGAAGATAGCAAAATTTCAACCGATTTAGACCAGTACATTCCTTCGTCAAAAACGAATACTGAAATTGTAAGACATAAAGCATTTATTTTAAGTTATCAGGAAGAATATGAGCTTGCTTCTTGGGTTTTGCACAGATTAGTTAAAGAAGCTGCCTTTGGAAAAGCGGAACGTTCCAATGAGTTTTTGCCCGACCCATTGGTAGAATCTGGTTCGGCAGTTACGCAAGATTATTCTCGTACTGGTTATGATCGTGGTCACCTTTGTCCTGCGGGCGATTTTAAGCACAACAAGGAATTGGAAGATGAAACCTTTTATATGTCGAATATGTCACCACAACTGCCTAATTTTAATCGTGGAATTTGGAGTGATTTAGAAAATAAAGTCCGTTCTTGGGTTAAGAAAAGAGGTGAATTAATTATTGTGACAGGACCAATTTTGAAAAAAGGTTTGCCAACGATTGGCAGAATGAATAAGATTGCGGTTCCAGAAAAATTTTATAAAATTATCTACGACCCAGCTACCGAAGAAGCCATTGCTTTTTTGTTTCCCAATGAAGGTTCGGTGGAATTAGTAAAATCTTTCACCATCAGCATTGATGAATTAGAAACGATGACGGGCATTGACTTTTTTGCCAAATTATCTGATAGTTTAGAACAGAAAATTGAGCGTCAAAACAATGTGGATGATTGGTATTGATTTAGGGGTTAGCGTGAAACATTTAATAAAAATCACCTCTCCCCTACGGAAAAGTAAAAACTAAAAATAATAATGAAGATAAATTTCAATTATCGACTTCTAATTTTCTTTCTTTTAAGTACCTTGTTTGCTACAAAAATGCAAGCACAAACAACCATTAAGTTATTCAACCAAAAGAATTTAAAGGGTTGGTATGCTTATGAACCTGTTTCTGGCAAACAAAAAGATGCTTCTAAAATCTTTCATGCCGATAAGAAAATGATACATTTAGATGGTGATAAAATTGGCTATTTGATGTCGGAAAAATCGTTTAAAAACTTTCAATTAACGGTTGAATATAAATGGAATACTGATTCTACCGTTATTAGAAAAAGTAACAAGAAAAACAGTGGAATTATGTATTTTGTACCAACCACTACGCCCGATACTTTATGGCCAAAAGGCATCCAATTTCAAGTAAAAGAAGGTGCAACGGGGGATTTTGTGTTTCTTCAAAAAGTTGTTTTAGAAGTAAAAGGAAAGAAAACGGAGGCAGGAAAAAGTGTAACTTCAACTCGTTTTGAAGATGCTGAAAAACCTTTTGGTGAATGGAATACAGTAATTATCACTTCTTCAAACGGTAATGTCAAACAAGAATTAAATGGAAAATTAGTCAATGAAGGGACTCAAACGGAGATTTCGGAAGGGAGAATTTTATTGCAATATGAAGGTTATCCTATTGATTTTCGGAAGGTGGTTATAAAGAAATTATTGTGATATTTATCTCAAATTATCTACTTCGGAAGCCCTAAAAATAAGCAATAATCTAAATTAAATTATGCTAATAGTCAAAAATATACATAAAAATTACGGTTCTCTACCTGTACTAAAAGGTATTGATTTACATATTCAAAAGGGCGAAATTGTTTCCATCGTGGGTGCTTCGGGTGCGGGAAAAAGTACACTTCTGCACATTGCTGGAACGCTTGACAGACCCGATAAGGGACAAGTTTTTATTGCCAATCAAGAAGTTACGAATCTCAAAAACAACGACTTAGCAAAATTTAGAAATGAGAAATTAGGCTTTATTTTTCAATTTCATAACCTACTTGGAGAATTTACTGCTTTAGAAAATGTTTGTATGCCTGCTTTTATAGGAGGCATGGAGAAAGGAGTAAAGGAGAAGGCAGAGGAGATTTTGGTTTTGCTTGGGTTGAAAGATAGAATTCATAGTTTGCCATCGCAGATGTCGGGTGGGGAACAACAACGTACTGCCGTAGCTCGTGCCTTAATTAATTCACCTTCCATTGTTTTTGCGGATGAACCTTCGGGAAATTTAGATTCAAAAAATGCCCAAGAATTGCATCAGCTTTTCTTTGATTTAAGAGATAAATTTAATCAAACTTTTGTGATTGTTACCCACAATGAAGAATTAGCGAATATGGCGGACAGGAAATTGGTGATGCAAGATGGGCTAATAATTGATAATGGACAATTGATAATTGGCAATTAAATTGTCCATTATCAATTGTCCATTATATAACTTACGCTACCGCAAAACTCGAAACAGTTTTCGCTTCCAACGTTGATTCTCCCATTAGGAAAATATCAGTGGCACGAGCCGCTTCACGACCTTCCGAAATTGCCCAAACTACCAATGATTGTCCTCTACGCATATCTCCTGCGGCAAAAACTTTATCAATGGCTGTTTGATAATTATGAGCTTTTACGTTTCCTCTTTCGTCAAATTCTAAGCCTTTTTCTTCTAATTGAGCCAACAAACCTTCTCTTTGTGGGTGTAAGAAACCCGCAGCAATCAAGGCCAATTCAGCAGGAATTTCACGCTCGTTTGTTTGAACTTGTGATGCTTTTCCGTCCTTCACTTGCATTACAATATCCGCAATTTTGATACTTTTTAAATTACCATCAGCATCACCCAAAAATTCTTGAACGGCAATTGACCATTGACGACCCGTTCCTTCTTCGTGCGAAGATGAAGTTCGCAACATCATGGGCCAATTAGGCCATGGCGTTTGCTCGGCTCTTGAAGTTGGAGGCATCGGCATCACTTCGACTTGCGTGATCGTCTTCGCTTTATGACGATTTGATGTACCCACGCAGTCAGAACCGGTATCTCCACCACCAATTACTACTACGTTTTTATCGGTTGCATAAAGTTCTCCCATTGGATAATCTTTACCCGCATGATTCACAAAACGTTCGATACCCGCAACTCTTTTATTTTGTTGTGAAAGGAATTCCATCGCTGGATAAATACCTTTTAAATCTCCACCAGGAATAGGCAATGTTCTTGGAATTGTTGAACCTCCCGTAAGTACAACCGCATCAAAATCTTCCAATAAATCTTCAGCTTTGATGTCTTTTCCAACGTTAGTATTCGTTTTAAAGACGATACCCTCTTGCTCCATTACGTCCACCCGGCGTTGTACAACCCATTTTTCTAATTTAAAATCAGGAATGCCGTATCTTAATAATCCTCCGATTTTATCAGCACGTTCAAAAACCGTAACGGTATGACCAGCTTTATTCAACTGAGCGGCTGTTGCCATTCCCGCTGGGCCAGAACCTACCACTGCAACCGTTTTGCCTGTTCTTTTTGAAGGGATATTTGGTTTTACCAATCCATTTCCAAAAGCATATTCGATGATTGATTTCTCGATATATTCAATCGTCACGGGTGGTTTATTGATTCCTAATACACACGAAGATTCGCAAGGGGCAGGACAAATACGACCCGTAAATTCTGGAAAGTTATTCGTTGAAGATAAAATCTCGTACGCATAAGCCCAGTTTTGGTCATAAACGGCATCGTTGAATTCTGGAATAATATTTCCAAGCGGACAGCCATTGTGACAAAAAGGCACACCGCAGTCCATACAACGACTCGCTTGCGCTTTGACTTTATCAGTCGTAAAATCAATATCTATTTCTTTATAATCTTGGACACGTTCTGCAACGGGTCTTTTCTTAGGAGTTTCTCTGGTTACTTCTAAAAATCCTGTGGCTTTTCCCATACTTTGATTTCGGATTTTGAAATTCGGATTTTGAAAAATAACGTCCAAATTTCATATTTTTAGTAAATTAGTCTTAATAGAATTAATGTCAATGAGCAATTTCTACCTGAATATCACGATATACTACATTCTTATCTTCCAACACTTCTGAATAAGAAATTTCTCTCATCGCCAAGGCTTTCTTGAAATCCTGTGGCATTACTTTCACAAATTCTGGTAAAGTTGCAATCCAATTATCTAAAATTCTTTTTGCCACTGCCGAGTTTGTATATTGTGCGTGTTGTTGTAAGTACAATCTGAGGATGTTTTCATCTTCAATTGTCAATTCTTCGATGGCTACCATTTCGGTATTTAGCTTTGGAGCAAAGTCTTTATTTTTATCCCAAACGTAAGCAACCCCACCTGACATGCCAGCGCCAAAATTACGTCCAGTATCGCCTAAAATTATGACTAAACCGCCCGTCATGTATTCACAACCGTGGTCGCCAATACCTTCCACAACTACTTTTGCTCCAGAGTTACGCACACAGAAACGTTCGCCTGCCATACCTCGTAAATAGGCTTCGCCGGAAGTTGCCCCGTAGAATGAAACATTACCAACAATTGAGTTTTCAGTTGGAACGAAAGTGGCTCTTTTGTTTGGATAAACTATCAATTTTGCTCCACAAAGTCCTTTTCCGATATAATCATTTGTATCGCCTTCTACTTCAAAAGTAATTCCATTCACCGAAAATGCACCAAAAGATTGTCCTGCCGTACCCGTAAATTTCACGTGAATCGTATCATTTGGTAGGCCTTTGGCTCCGTATTTCTTCGTAATTTCGTTTGAAAGCATTGTTCCAATGGTACGATTTACGTTGATTACGTCCATTTCTGCCGTCACTTTTTCTTTATTATCTAAGGCTGGTTTCGCAATTTCTAATAATTTCCAATCTAACTGAGCTTGCAAACCGTGGTCTTGGTCTTCTTGTTTGTAAAGGGCAACGTCTAAGGCAATTGGTTCTTTGTAAAGGATGGGCGATAAATCCAAATTTTGTAATTTCCAGTTCGTCAATCCTTCTTTCTTTTCTAATCTATCCGCTTGTCCAACCATTTCGTTTACCGTTCTGAAACCTAATTCAGCCATGATTTCACGAAATTCAGTTGCCAAGAAAGTAAATAAATTAACCACGTGTTCGGGTTCTCCGGTATATAGGGCACGTAATTGTGGGTCTTGTGTTGCCACACCAACTGGACACGTATTCATGTGACATTTACGCATCATAATACAACCTGCCGTTACCAAAGCCGCCGTAGCAACGCCGAATTCTTCTGCACCCAAAAGAGCAGCCACTGCAAGGTCTTTACCCGTTCTGATTTGTCCGTCTGTTTGAAGCGTAACCCGTCCACGCAACTTATTACGAACTAAGGTTTGATGTGCTTCTGCCAAACCAAGTTCCCAAGGCAAACCAGCATGACGAATGGATGAAAGTGGCGATGCACCCGTTCCACCATCGTGTCCTGCAATCAGAATATGGTCGGCGTGAGCTTTCGCAACGCCTGCCGCAACCGTTCCAACACCCGCTTCTGATACTAACTTTACTGAAATACGAGCCTCACGATTCGCATTTTTCAAGTCAAAAATCAATTGGGCTAAATCTTCAATTGAATAAATATCGTGATGAGGAGGTGGTGAAATTAACCCTACGCCTGGCGTTGAATGGCGGGTTTTTCCAATCCAATCATCTACTTTATATCCTGGTAACTGTCCGCCCTCGCCTGGTTTTGCCCCCTGAGCCATTTTGATTTGCAATTCAGAGGCATTGGTTAAATAATGAGCCGTTACCCCAAAGCGTCCAGAAGCCACTTGTTTAATGGCTGAGTTTAATGAATCCCCGTTGGGTAGTCTCTCAAATCGGATTGGATCCTCTCCACCTTCTCCAGAGTTTGATTTTCCGCCAATTCGGTTCATCGCAATGGCCAAAGTGGTATGGGCTTCGTAAGAAATTGAGCCAAACGACATGGCACCCGTTGCAAAACGCCTGAAAATACTTTCGATAGGTTCAACGTCTGAAATGTCAATTGATTTGCCTTTTTTGAATTTCAGTAATCCACGCAGAGTTAAAGATCTTTCGGCTTGGTCATCAATTAATTTTGAGTATTTTTTATATAGAGCATAGTCATTTCTCTTGGTCGATTGTTGCAATAAGTGAATCGATTCAGGATTAAATAAATGAGCTTCTCCACGTTGTTTCCATTGATAAATACCCCCAACTTCCAATTTTGGATTAGTTACTGGCACTTCTGGATAGCCATTTTTATGCTTGATCATGGCTTCCTTCGCAATTCCTTCTAAATCGATACCACCAATTCTTGATATTGCCCCCGTGAAATAAGTATCAACTACTTCTTTGCACAAACCTACAATTTCAAAAATTTGCGCTCCTTGATAAGATTGAAGCGTCGAAATTCCCATTTTAGAGAAGATCTTTAATAATTCACCATTAACGGCTTTAATATAATTGGCTTGCAGTTTTTCGTAAGAATAATCAACTTGTAAAATACCTTTTTCTTTCATGCCATTGATGGTCTCAAATGCCATGTACGGATTCACCGCCGATGCTCCAAAACCAATTAAAGTGGCAAATTGATGCGTTTCCCAAACATCTCCTGCTTCAACTATTAAACCGACTTGGGCTCTTTTACCTTGACGAATCAAATGATGATGTACTGCCGCAACTGCTAGTAAAGAAGGAACGGGAGCGTGTGAAGAATCAACGCCACGGTCTGTCAATAAAATAATTGCGTATCCGTCATCAACGGCATCTTCTGAATATTGACATATTCTATCCAAAGCTCTTTTCAATTCGCCCCCTTTTCCATTCGCACGGAAGGTCGTATGAATTGATTTTGTGTGGAAGTTTTTATGGTCAATCCAACGAATTTTCTCAATCTCTTCATTGGTCAAAACGGGCTGACGAATTTCGATTTGACGACAATGTTCGGGCGATTCTTGCAATAAGTTTTTCAAACCACCAATATCCGAGAGTAAAGACATTACTGTACGTTCCCGAATCGAGTCAATAGGTGGGTTGGTTACTTGGGCAAAAAGTTGTTTGAAATAATATGACAAATGCTGTGCTTGGTCAGAAAGGATTGCTAACGGCGTATCAACGCCCATCGAACCGAGGGCTTCTTTACCCGTTTCAACCATTTGAGCCAACAAAACTCTTAAATCTTCCGTTGTAAATCCAAAAACTTGCTGACGTAATAAAAGTTCTCTCTGGAATGGCGTGCGGTATTCTGCCCCTGCCTTTGGTAAATCTTCAACTTTGATTTTATTGGTTTTCAACCACTCGCCGTAAGGATTTTGTTGACAAATTTTCTCTTTTAATTCGCTGTCTGGAATTATTCTACCTGCCTCCATATCAACCACAAACATTTTGCCTGGTTGAAGACGACCTTTTGAAATAATTTTAGCGGGGTCAATATCCAAAACGCCTGCTTCCGAAGCCATGATTACGAAATCATCATCCGTAACCCAATATCTTGATGGACGTAAACCATTTCTATCTAAAGTTGCCCCGATGATTTTTCCATCCGTAAACGAAATAGAAGCTGGACCATCCCAAGGCTCCATCATAGCAGCGTGGTATTCGTAGAAATCCTTTTTATATTGTTCCATTTGCTCGTTTCCATCCCAAGCTTCTGGAATCAACATCATCAAAACGTGCGGAAGCGAACGCCCACTCATGTATAATAATTCGATGGCATTATCCAAAACGGCTGAGTCTGACTGTCCTAATTGAGCAACTGGCAGAATCATATCCATCTCTTCTTTTGTGAAGAATTCGGACTCAAACAAAGCTGATTGGGCTTGCATCCAAGCAGAGTTACCTTTTACGGTATTTATTTCACCATTATGACCGATAAAACGGAAAGGCTGAGCCAATTTCCATTCTGGGAAAGTATTGGTTGAGAAACGAGAGTGAACAATAGCAAGTGCCGAAGTGAATTCCTCTCGCTTCAAATCTTCAAAATAATTGGGAACTTGCATGGTTGTAAGCATACCTTTGTAAATAATGGTACGAGCAGAAAGCGATGCAAAGTAAAATTTATTATCAATATGTTTTACGGTTTCATTGATTACACGAGCGGTAGCTTGACGGAAAACGTACAATTTACGTTCAAACGCCATTTCATCCATTAAATTGACTGGACGTTTAATAAACAATTGTTCCATTTGAGGCTCAGTATTTCCTGATTCAGCCCCTTGAATTTCTGAATTATCACAAGGTACAATTCTGTAGCCTAAGATTTCTAAACCTAATTTTTTAGCCTTCCGAGTAATAATATCCTTACATTCTGAACGAGTTGCTTCGTCTTTCGGAAAGAAAGTCATACCTACGCCATATTCACCCGCCGTAGGAAGGTCAATGCCTAATTTTGCACATTCTTCCAAAAAGAATTCGTGAGGAATTTGAAGCAAAATTCCCGCACCATCACCTGAATTTGGGTCACAACCACAAGCGCCACGGTGATCCATGCGAATAAGCATCTGAATTGCATCCGCCACAACTTTATGGGATTTACGCCCTTTCATATTTGCAACGAAACCAATTCCGCAAGCATCATGCTCAAATTCTTTTCGATACAATCCTTTATTTTCTGTATTAATCATGGTATTAGTATTTGGCTTTTTATGACGAAACAATCAAAGATTGAAGCTGCTATTTTGGTATAATTAAGATTAATCTTCTCTCAACAGAATAATCTACTTTGTGTTTACGTAAAAAGTTGTGATTTTATAACTTAATTGATAAACTACCCAATAAAATGAAGGTTTAGACAATCAAAACAAAATTTAATGTACTGAAATAACCAAAATCTTGTACTTTCTATTTTGCTGTTACAAATATATACAATAATTTCTTTGGAAAAAATAGCGTTTCACCAAATAATCATTGGTCTTATACATTTTCAATATTATGTAAAATTTAATCTTGGTTAGGTACAATTTTTAAAAAGTAATTTTATATACTTATTTTGATTATTTTAACAGAAATTTACTTAAAAATAAGTATTTTAGATATTTAATAATGTTATTTTTTCAAAAATATAACATTAACTATCCAATAATTAAACTATTTTTTCAATATTTAGCAAAAAAATGAATTGAAAAAATATTTTTCAAAAAAAATACTGAAATTCATTTTGTTTGAAAATAATTCAGCAAATTTCAAGACTTTATGGTTGAGAAATTTCCAAAGAATCCTGCAAATGATGTAAATTATTGTTCAGATAAAATGATAGTTTAATATACAAAATAATCCAAAAATCTGTAAATTTAACATCAATAATCATTCTATCATATTTTACTTAAAATGGACTTAGAACCAGCGTTTCGAAACGTCAATAGAATAGCTTTATTCTCGGCTATTAGGTTAGGTATAGTATCCATGTCAATCTGTTTATACCGAACCCACTTGATTCAAAAACTACAATACGCCAAAAAAAATGATGACTAACACAACCATTTGCCCTAAAATACTGTCTTTATAAAACTATGAAACACTTTTCCTGGACAATACTTTTAACCATCTTCACTCTTACACCCATATTTGCAACGCATATTGTGGGGGGAGAAATTGAATTATCGGTTGTGAAAGGACAAACTGGAGCGACTCACAGGGTTAACCTAAATCTTTATTTTGATGATATTAACGGGGATAAAGGAGCAATAACTCAAAATATTACCTTAGCTTTTTATAGAAAAAGAGATAATCAATATATGGGTTTTTCCACAATTCCAATCGTTAACAATTTTCTTATTCAATATTCTAATCCAGTTTGCGCCCAAAATAATTCTATTAGAACGAGATTGATTCAATACAGTGATTTAATTTATTTAGATTCAAATCTTTTCAATGATCCACAAGGTTATTATATTGTTTGGGAAAGATGTTGTAGAAATGGAACCATTACAAATATTCAGAATCCAGGTGATGCTGGATCAACATTTTATTTATCTTTTCCTCCGCTTTCAATAAATGGTTCATTTTTTTACAATTCATCTCCTTCATTTAAAGTAGTTTCTGGTGATTATATTTGCCTTAATCGGCCATTCACTTTCGAATTTGGAGCAAATGATTCGGATGGAGATAGTTTAATTTACACTTTACAAACCCCTTTAAACGGATTTAGTACAAAAGATATTGGAAATATTGAACCTTTTCCAAAAGGAAGTAGCAATTATCCAGTGATTCAATGGGGTTCGGGTTATAATCTCAAAAATATTATGTCTGGCCCTGACCCTCTGAAAATCAATTCAAAAACGGGACAATTAACTGTAACGGTTGATAAAGAAGGTTTATATGTTTTTTGTGTTTTGACGGAAGAATATCGAAAAGGCATAAAAATTGGCGAAGTCAGAAGAGATTTTCAGTTGAAAGCCATTGATTGTCCTATTAATAACGCCCCAAAGGCACTTTTTAGAGAAAAAGGTAAATCAGAAATCTATAATTCGAATACCATCATCAACATAAAAGCGGGTGAAAAAAGGTGCTTAACCATTTTAGAGACCGATTCTGATATCAATCAACTTATAAGCATGAAAATTGTGCCGATAAATTTTAAAAATGTGCCAACCATTACCCCTTCAACTATTCTTATTTCATCCACAAAAGATACCCTTAAATCGGAGGTTTGTTTTGATGAATGCTCAGAATCTTTTGATGGAAAACCTTTGATTTTTGACGTTGTGGCAACTGATAATGGATGTCCGCAACCACTTACCACAACACTTAGAATGCAAGTGTATATTGAACCACGATCTAATGCTGCACCAGTTGTTAGCACGGATTTGCCAAACCAAAAAGGAGAAGTTTTACTTGGTAAAGTATTAAAATTCAATGTATTAGGTACGGATAAAGACAATGACAATATCACGGTAACGGCTCGTGGAAGAGGATTCACGCTCGCATCAGTAGGAATGAGTTTTGCCGATGCTTCGGGGATTGGTAAGTTAACTTCGCCCTTCAATTGGATCCCCATTTGTGACCCAAATCGAAAGGATGATTATATTGTAGATTTCATTTTGACGGATACTCGTTGCGGAAGAAATTTGAAGGATAGCATTTCAGTAACGTTAATGGCAATCAGACCTTTAAGCGACCCACCCGAAGTAAAAACCAGCCTTGTAAATAATGTAGTTGAGGTAATTTTGGACGGTACTGAGCCACAACCCATCAATTTTGATGTAATTTCAACCGACCCAAATTTTGACCCTTTGAAACTTTACGCTCAACCAAAAGGCTTCGATTTGAAAGCTGTGGGCATGATTTGGGCGGACAAAGATGGCGTGGCAAAAATTATAAATCCATTCGCTTGGAAACCTGATTGTAGTTTATTGAAAGGAAAAGATAATGCAGAATACAAAATTGATTTTATTACGGAAGATAATTCGTGTAACCCAAACCGTTTTGATACCGTTTCAGTGAAAATTACCCTAAAAAACAAGATTGCCAATTTTGATATTTTCAAGCCTGCCAACGTTTTTACGCCGAATGGAGATGGGAAAAATGATTATTTTGCATTGGATTTGCCCGAAAATAATTGCGCCGAAAAGTTTGAATTCATTGAGATTTTTAATCGTTGGGGAAGTTCGGTATATAAATCAACCGATAAAAATTTTAAGTGGACGGGAGGGGAATTTTCTTCGGCAGATTATTATTATTTTCTAAAATTTACGGTGAGAGAATTTAAAGGTTGGATTAGTTTAATTCGTTAAGTATCTGATTTTAAGAAACTTAAATTAAATTCTAAATTTGGTAAAATATTTTCTCCCGAAAGAACATTATCAAATCCAACAATTAAATCAACTGTTCCATTGGCTCTAAAAATCCTCACTTCTTCACTTTTCGGGAAAATCAACCAAGCCAATTGACAACCGTTAGCAATCCATTTGTGCATTTTTTCAACGGCATCCTTCAAATCATCAGAATTTGACATTAGCTCAATAACAAAATCTGGACAAAGTGGCGGAAATTTTGTTTGTTCCTCCAATGTTAAAGCATTCCATCGTTCATTTGAAACCCAAGCAGCATCAGGGGAACGCACCGCTGAACTCGGCAATCTGAAAGCCGTTGAGGAGTCAAATATCTTACCCAACTTATTTTTACGATTCCAAATTCCTAAATCAATGATTAAATCACTGTTTCTAATTCCTGTAATTCCTACAGTATTGGGCATAATAATTATGTTTCCGAAAGCATCTCTCTCGAATTTTATTGAGCCATTCAATAAACAAAAAGCATAGAATTCATCATCAGTCATTCGATGGTTTTCTAATTGTTTAAACGAATAGCCACTTTCATATTCTGAAGTTATAACCATTTGAAAGGAAATTATTTTTAATAATCAAATATACAAATTTATTTAATTGAGAAATACTTTCCCAAAATAAAACCGCTGAAACCTTCAAAATTGAAAGTTATCAGCGGTTTTGCCGTAAATAAATTATTTAGTTTTGGTAAAATTACAGGGATTCTTATGCTTTAGAAAATTTAAATATTGGCTTTTTGAATACATGAGGAGCGAGTCCAAAACCTGTTAAAATCAAACCAAATATTAACAACGTACTTGTGTGAGCAAAAAACTCACCTGATGCCAAAATTCCCATGACTAAAATGGTTGATAATGGTAGTGAAAACGCTAAAATCAACACGGCTAAATTCATGTCAAAAGTGCGTCTTTCTTTACTTAATTCCTTGTTATCTTCTTTCAAATTAATGCCAGAAATATGAGCAAAAGGCCAAAAACTGCATGAACTTAAGGGCACAACAACGGCCAATAAAACCATTTTGGGGTCTGTAACGTTGAAAATTGTAATAATCAAAACACTAAAAAGAAGCGTTATTCCTGCTCTAGATAACAGAATTGAACTCACTAATTTTATTTTTCCTTCTTTGAATTGAACGGCCATGCCAATATAAATCAACACCAAAGGAGTCATTAAGCTACTTGCCCGTGTGAATAATTCTGAAACTACTGTTGGCAAAGAAGTCATATTTAACCCAACTGAGAGAAAAATAATGGCCAAAAGCATGATGATATTGATGGGTTCTTTTACTAAACTCAATAATAAACTTTTTACCTTTCCTTTTTCATCGGTAGATTCGGTATGATTATTCTTTAAATACATTCCCATTGCCACGAAATACAGAAAATTCAAGGCAAAAAACTTATTTCCAACGTCTCCCATTGCGGCCAAAGCCAAAGAATCATCTCCTAAAAATTCGTTAATAAACGGAAAACTTGAAAGCCCAGGCGCTAATGAAGGCAATAACATCGTTAATGTTCTACCCGCTGAACTATTTTTCTCAATTCCGAAAATTGGTAAAATTACAGGTGTTAAAAAGAAAATAAAAAAGTTGAAGGCTAATATTAAAATTGGATAAATAAGGAGTGAAAAACTCATTTTAATTCCCATTAATGCGATGAAAACCGTAGCAGGAAGAGCGATAGATAAAATGATTTCTTTGATACCAGTAATTTCAGTTTTGTTTTTAATTTTAGATCTTAGTGCCAATCCTAAACCAATTAAAAGCAAAAGAATAAGTGTCTTTTGTAATGCCTCTATCATGATTATTGAAGTATTTAGGTTGATGATATATAAGTTATTTTACTAAAAATAACTTTAAAAATTCATGGCATGACTTTGAGTCATGCCATGAATAGATATTAGATAAAAATCTTTTTAAGATTAAGAAACTTCGCCTAATGCTTTGATAAACATCTTCATTTCGTCCATCGTACCCATACTCACACGGCACCATGATTTATTTTGAATATCAAATGCACGTACCATAATGCCTTTTGCAGTCATTTTTGTAAGGAAATCCTTACCATTCATGGAAATTGGGAAAATAACAAAATTGGTATAAGAAGGAATATATTTATAATTCATTTTAGTCAAATTCTCATAGACATACTGTTTACATTCAGTATTCAGTTTTTTAGTATTTGCCTGAAATTCTTTATCTTCAAAACTTGCAATAGCGCCTAAAATAGAAGTATGAGAAATTCCCATTCCACCACGAGTTATTTTTTGAATTTTATCTAAGAAAGCTGGTGTTGCCACGGCGTATCCTACTCGCAAACCTGCCATTCCCATAATTTTCGAGAAAGTACGAGCAATGATTACATTTTTGTTTTGTGATAATAATGAGACCATACTCTCAGTACCATTTCCTTCCGCCAATTCAAGATACGCTTCATCAATAAAAACTGGAACTTTTTCAGAAACACGTGAACAGAAAGCTAACAAATCTTTTCCTGCAGTGATGCTACCAACGGGATTATTTGGATTACAGATATAAACCATTTTTGTATCTTTATCAATGGCTTTTTCCATCGCATCTAAGTCATGCGACCAGTCTGGCTTACAAGGAATTGCCTTCCAAGTAGCGCCAGTTGCCTCTGCTACTCTAATTAAAGACATGTAGGTTGGATCAGCAGAAACTACATTTCCTCCTTTCATGAATAATACTAAAGCTACTTTTTCTAACAAATCAGATGAGCCTGGCCCCATCATGATATGGTCGGGAGTTACGCCTTCTTTTTTTGCAAGTTTATCAACCAAAGTATTTAATTCTTTCCATGAATAACGATTCCCGCCTGAAACTGATTCGGCAACCGCTTTCTTTGTACTCTCTGGTGGCCCGTAAGGATTTTCGTTTGCATTCAATCTTGCCATCATTGCCGATACATTCGGACGTTCATCTAAGAAATGTTCTCTTAGCAATGGGCTATAGTAAAGGCGATTTTTTGAATCAAGCGAAAACGAAGAGCCTGAGAAAGCGCCCACTGAAATGTGTGGTGCTAATGCTAAGCCACTGATAGTCATTAAACTCGACTTTAAAAGGCTACGTCTGTTAATAAAGTTTTTCATGGAAATTTTAAGTTTTGTTTGAATGATTTAAAATTAATGTTTTCTTAATAACTAAAAAAATTGATTTGTACAGGCTTTTAAAATAAAGAATTAACAAGCACATCAATAACCAAAAGGATTGTACTTATTCAAGAATACATATCTAAAAGTATAAAGTTTTTTTAAAAAATAAAAGGAAATATGAATAAAATCCATTTTTGGGGATAATTATATTCATATAATTTAAAAAGTTAACTATATAATACAATTAATATAGCATTACGAGAAACATATTAGCTATTTAATAAAGTTTTTAGATTATTACTATGTTTAAAAAAAGCTATTTAAGTCAATAAATGTGTAATAATTAACAATATAAGTACAAATATAAACGCATATTATTAATATTATTGCAAATAATCAAATTATAGGATTACAAATAAAATATTTATTTCCTAAAAAAATTGTAATATTTCAATATTTAAGTATTTATACTGACTTAAATATGAGTGTTTTAAATTACCTTAAAACGGTAAAAATGTTCAAGTTTCTTCTCACTTTAGGGTAATTCAATTTAGATGAATAATTAAAATCCAAAAGTGATTTTTCCATAAAAGAAAGCACCATTAAATCCAAATTGTTGTCCACCCGTGGTTCCCCACTTTGAAACGCCAGTTTGATTATTCTCAACACTTAGTTCATCAGGATACACATCAAAAATATTATTTGAACCCAACGTAACTCCTATACTTTTTCCTAATTGGTAATTCAAGGTAACGTCAGTGGTAACTTTTGGACTGAATGTTTGATCTCTACCGCCAGTAGCACTGTTTAAGTTGGTTTGGGTATTAAAAAATGTATATTCACCAAATCGAGTTACCACAACAGTTGGTGTGAATTTTTTAAATGAGTATGAGCCTAAGAATACAAATTTATTTTGAGGGGTTCCGCTTTCGTAACGACCTCTTTGTTGACGGTCGAAGAATATTCTATCTTTCAAATAAGTTCTAACGTCTGCACTTCCAGTAGCCGTTAAACCCGCTGGTACGTGAACATCCATTACTTCGGTGTGCGTAAAATTTCCAGAAAGCGATAGATTCAACTGTCCTGGACCAACTCGGTTTTTGTAAGCCAAAACAATATCAACGCCACGAGTTCTTGTATCAATCGCATTCACAAAAAACTGGGCAGCATTTACATCTGGATAGTTTACCAATAAACCTTTCACCAAAGTAGCAGCCCCTTTTATAATTGGGTCTGTACTTCCAATTGAGCCAAAATCAAATGTTCCCGTTAAAGTAACTCGGTCTTGAATACTAATTTGATACGCATCAACGGTAGCCGTAAAATGTTTACCGATACGACTGGTAATTCCGATACTGGCATTATTAGAGGTTTCAGCTTTTAGAGATGGAATCCCAAATGATTTTGTTGCGGCATTATCATTATTAGCAACCAAAGAAAGAATTAAACTTCCATCCGATTGTGGTATTGATGTTGTAGCAGAATAATATCTTTGTTGCAAAGAGGGTGCTCTAAATCCTGTACTAACCGCCCCTCTTAACGAAAGGCTTTGTAAGAATCCATCTGGATTATCCACTAAAGTCAATCTTGAAGAGGTTTTCCAAGTAAGTTGGTCACCAAAATCGCTGTATTTTTCGTATCTCAACGCACCTGTAAGTAAGAATTTACTTGAAAATTCAGCCTCCACATCAGCATAAGCACCAAGATTATGACGATATTGATTTTGTGCATCGTTCGGTTGATAACCTGGGAAAACTTGCGCACCCGCTGGACGTACTCCTTTAGTTTTACCTCCTACGGTTGATACATAAGTTGTATCACCGTAATTTTTGTACGATTTTTCTTCACCTGCTACAATTTGGTAGTTTTCAAGACGGTATTCTGCCCCAAAAGCAACATTTAAGGATTTCAAAAAAGCACTTTCAACTTGTCGTGAAAGACCTAAGTTGGTTGTGTTCTGAGAGAAAATTAAACTTCCACTGTTAAATTTCGTAGGACTTGAAGCACCAATGGAAGCATTAATTGTATTTTGAATGGTATAATCAATTTGATTACGTCCCGAAGTATTGCTAAAATCTACATTCCAACCATTCGTTTTACTTCTAATCCCTGCCGTAAATGAACCATCAATTAAACGAGCAACGTTTTCACCGAGAAAACCTGTTGGATAAACCGTTGGAAAATATCTACTGGAAATATTATTAATAGTAGTTGTTCCATTTGGAAAACGATATGAGTTATTAGGATTAACACTATATTTTGAAGAAACCCCACCAAAAGCGTACAACTCAACATCTGTGGCAACTGGCAGAACAGCATTTATAAATAAGCTGGCATTATCTTGATTTCCATTACCACTTTTACTCGAGCTAAATCTATCCACACTTTTCTCTTTGGCATCTACAATTTCACTTCCTGTGCCAACTGCATACGGAAACCAGTATAATTTTGCACCTGTTAGTCTGTTATTGAATTCAAACATACCAGAACGATCTGTTGCTAAACGATTGTTTATTTGTCCTGAGATATTAATTGAACCTTTTTCTCCCAAGCGAAAGCCATAATTCAAATCAGTTAATGATGTGAAGCCATCCGTTTTATTGCGGTAACTTGTATTGTAAACACCCGCCATGGTTGAAATTTGACCAGTATTAACGCTTGATTTCAATACAATATTTACAACCCCAGCAATCGCATCTGAGCCATATTGGGCCGCAGCCCCATCTCGCAAAACTTCAATTCTTTCAATCGCTGATACGGGAATTGCATCCAAATCAGTAGAAGTAGAACCTTGAGAAGGCGTACCCAAGACATTAACCAAAGCACTACTATGACGACGCTTTCCATTCACCAACAATAAGGTTTGATCTGGGGCAACGCCACGCAAGGCGACTGGATTTATGTGCGCAGAGCCATCGCCACCACTCTGACGGTTAGAATTAATTGAAGGAGCAATAAAACTCAAAATTTGTGACAAATCAGTTCTTCCAGTTGCTTTAATCTCTTTGCTCGTGATTATATCTACGGGCACAGGAGATTCAATATTTGTCCGTGCATTTGTTGAGCGACTACCAATCACAACGATTTCATTCAAAAACTGCTCATTATCATCTAACTTAATATCAAGTTTAGATTTTGAGCCAACCTTAAATTCTTGCGATTTAAAACCCACAAACGAAACGATAAGTACATCTTCAGGTTTTGCAGAAAGACTAAACTCTCCCGTACTTCCTGCAATGGTTCCTTTATTCGTTCCTTTTATTTGTATCGAAACACCTATCATAGGAGTACTATCTTTAGCATCCACAATTTTTCCAGAAATCAGACTTTGCTGAGCAATCGCAATACCGTTAAACACCAGCAAGATTGCAAAAATGAATATAAGTTTTTTCATTCGGATTGTTATTTAAAGGGTTGATTAAATAATTAGTATATTTTTGAATTTCATGAGTATTTATACTAAAAAAATATGTAATGAGTATTTCTATTTGATTACAATAATTTATAAAAATTGTATTTTTTCAATATTCATGCTGCAATATATAAATCTATAAAAATCAAATCAAAATATTTTCAGAGTATATTTTATTTTTTTTCAAAAAAGAGGTAAAAATGAAAATTAAGATTCATAAAATACAATTTTTTCATTTTAATTATATTTTAATAATTGAAAAAATATAAAAATAGGTTTAAATAATTAACTAAAATAGGATATTTTTTGATATTTTTCTATAAATAGGTTAAGTATTTATTCCTAAAAAAGATATTAAACTCAATTATAATAAAAATTGGATTTTTATGAAAAAATAAATTTAATTGAATAGTGAATAGCCTAAAGGAGAGATTTCGATAAAAACACATCTCTTGATTTCAAAAATGGTTTTATTTGAGACGGGAAAAGAAATAAATGATGAATAGTATAGGCAGATAAGTACACTAAAATAGATAAAAATAATTGTACTTTACTTATTTTTATAGATAAGCAAAGACAGCCATTTTTATAAAAATGGCTGTCTTAAATACAATATGGGAAATAAAATAAATGACGATGGGAGCCTTTCAGTTTGAAAGAAAAAGAAGTGATATTAGGGTAGAATATGGTTTAAAATTACAATAATTCAATTGTTTGTCCTTCCTCCCCTAAGATTGTGTTTGGGAAAACGGCTCTTGCTTCCGCTAAAAGCTCGTCCAATTCCTTGTATCTTGATGAAAAATGGCCAATGACTAATTTACCAACATTGGCACGCTTGGCAATTTCGCCCGCTTGTTTAGCCGTTGAGTGATTCGTTTGTGTAGCACGAATGATTAGTTCATCTAAAAAAGTAGCTTCGTGGTATAATAAATCTACATTTTTGATAATTTCTATGATGGGTTCATTGTAAAGTGTATCCGAACAAAAAGCATAACTTTTTCCTTTGACCAAAGGAATTGTATATTCACGAAAATTGTATTTGACCGTAGTACCATCCTCGAAAAGTACATTTTTACCATCTTTCAAAGTTTTGATTTGCTCAATCGTTAAATCAGTAGGCATCGTTTCTTTGACTATTTTATGCTTCTGAAGTTTTTCTCTAAATAAGAATCCGCAACATTCGACCCGATGAATCAGAGGAATAGTCATTACGGTAATATGGTCATTCTCAAGAAGTTGATACGATTTTTTTGTATCAGTTTCAATAAAATGCAACTTAAAATTTAACCAAGCATCCGAGTATTTTAATTGAATCGTAATAATTTCGGATAATCCCTTTGGTCCAAAAACCCATAAATCTTCCGTTCTGCGGTGCATATTTAAAGTTGAAATAAGGCCAATCAATCCGAAATAATGATCTCCGTGAAGATGGCTTATAAAGATATATTTCAATCGAGTAGGTCGAAGTTTGTAGCGAAGTAATTGATTTTGAGTACCTTCACCACAATCAATCAAATAGCCATCTTGCTCAATTTGAAGATAATGAGCGGTTGGATTTCGTGCAAGAACTGGGGTTGCTGAACCAGTACCTAAAATTGTTACATTAAAACTCAATGTGTTTTGGGGTTATTTGTTATTGGATGACTGAAAGGCTATAGAAATCTAAGCTTTGTATTCATTGAACAAAAACTATACCCATAATTTTTGTTCTTTTAGAAGAAATTATAAATTTGAAACTATTAAAAGGATCGCCGTTGAACTTCCCCAAACAGTTTCATTATGTGTTTTCGGGAAGTTAATACAAGTCAAATTTGATGACTTCTTTTTCACAATCTCCCTAAAATCAAACAATCAATAACTCAGAAAAAAGCCTCATCAAACTAACGTAAGACAAGGCTTTTTTGTTTATAAAATCCTAAAATCAATAATCTGACTCTTTTTCACTACCTCCACCACTATCGCCATATTCGCCGTGGTCATATTCATCGTCTTCATCCGACTGGAAATCATTCTCCAATTCATTCAAATAAACTGCATCAATTGCCTCCTGTGTGGTTGGCATGACCGTTAAATCCTCAATTTTTGCTCCATCTAATTGGTCAATAATTTCGTCATTTTTTGTAACAATAATTAAAAGACCTAATTCATTCAAGCAAATTTTGTTAGCTTTTCGAATCAGTGAAATTCCAAAACCATCCAATTCGACTATCGAGTTAAACTCCATTATTATGTTGCCGTAACCTTCTCTGAAAAGTTTTCTAACTATTTCTTCAAGTTCTGGCGAATTCTCTTGCGTTAAAGAAATTTCTTTAAGTTCGATTAGAGCGAATTGTTCGTTTTTTTCTACCTTAAATTCCATATTTTTTGTTTTATGATGCAATGCAGATGCCACCAAATTCAAAGGATTTTTGTCTATAAAAATCTAAAAAATGTAGCATCTGAATCATTTGCATACCAATATAATTTATAATTACTCGTTGATTGATTTTAAATAATTGTTTACATTCATTTCAACTCTATTTAAAACATCATTTGTGGTATCTTTCTCAAATTTCTTTCCACTTACTTTTTCAAAAAGCTCGATGTATCTTTCTGAAATTTGATTAACCCATTCTTCGGACATCTCAGGAACGCTTTGCCCTTCTTTTCCTTGAAAACCATTGGCAATCAACCATTCTCGGACAAATTCTTTGGATAATTGTTTTTGAGATTCATCTTTTGCTTGACGTTCTGAATATCCTTCTGAATAAAAATATCTTGAAGAATCAGGGGTATGAATTTCATCAATCAACGTAATCTGACCATCTTTATTACCAAACTCATATTTAGTATCAACCAAAATTAGGCCTTGTTGAGCCGCCATTTCTGTTCCTCGGGCAAATAACGCTAACGTATATTTTTCAAGTTGGCTATAATCAGTATCCGAAACTAAACCTTGCGAAAGAATATCTTCCCGAGAAATGTCTTCATCGTGACCTTCGTGGGCTTTGGTCGTTGGCGTAATAATTGGCGTTGGTAATTTATCGTTTTCCTTTAATCCTTCTGGTAAAGAAACGCCACACAAAACACGTGAACCTGATTTGTAAGTACGCCAAGCATGACCTGCCAAATAGCCACGAACCACCATTTCAACGGGATAGGTTTCACATTTCAAGCCCACACTCACGTTTGGGTCGGGCGTTGCAACGAGCCAATTTGGAACCACATCACGGGTTGCGTTCAAAAAATGTTCAGCAATCTGATTTAACACTTGGCCTTTATACGGGATTGCTTTTGGAAGCACCACATCAAAGGCCGAAATTCTATCAGAAGCAACCATAACTAACAGATTTTCAAAGGAATAGACATCACGAACTTTACCTTTGTAGAAACCAGTTTGATTGGGAAAATTAAAATTTGTTATATTTATTGTGTTCATCTTTTCGATTTCGGATTTTCGATTTCAGATTTTCGATTTCAAATGCTAAATCCGAAATCGAAAATCTAAAATCCACAATCCTTTTACATTCTCTCAATTACAATTGCGGTTGCTCCGCCACCACCGTTACAAATACCAGCCGCACCGTAACGACCTTTCGTTTGTCTTAACACAGAAATTAAGGTTGTCAAAATTCTGGCTCCAGAAGCCCCAAGTGGATGCCCTAAGGCAACAGCACCGCCAAAAATATTGACTTTTTTATGCGGAATATCCAGCATTTTCTCAAAAGCCAAAGGTACTACCGAAAATGCTTCATTTATCTCAAAATAATCAATTTCTTCTTTAATTAAATTTGCCATTTTGATGGCCTTTGGTACTGCTACGGTTGGAGACGTGGTAAATAAAGCTGGTTCTTGTTCAGAATCCGCAAAACCAATTATTTTCGCCAAAGGCAATAAACCCAATTTTTCCGCTTTTTTTCTTGACATCAACACCAAGGCACACGCACCGTCATTTAAGGTAGAAGCATTAGCCGCTGTCACAGTCCCTCTCTTTTCAAAGGCCGATTTCAGGGTAGGGATTTTATCGAAATTTACTTTTTTAAATTCTTCGTCTTCCGAAACCACAATAGTTCCTTTTTTAGTTTGAATTTCTACGGGAACAATTTCATCGTCAAAAAAACCATTTTCTGTTGCTTCTTGAGCTCTTTTGTAGGAATCAATGGCAAATGCGTCTTGTGCTTCACGGCTAAATCCGTATTTTCGGGCAGTTTGGTCGGCAAAAAATCCCATGGGTATTTGTTCATAAACATCCATTAATCCGTCTTTTTCCAAACCATCAACCAAAGTATTCGAACCATATTTGTAGCCAAATCGTGCATTTGGAACGTAAAATGGTGCATTCGACATACTTTCCATTCCACCCGCAACGGCTACTTCCGTAAGGCCCAACATGATACTTTGTGCGGCATAAATAATCGCTTTTGCACCAGAGGCACACACTTTATTCACCGTCGTACAACGTACTTGTGCGGGTAATCCTGCTCCTAAAGCAGCCTGACGAGCGGGGGCTTGTCCGAGATTCGCAGAAACTACATTTCCCATGATAACCTCTTCTACCATTTCGGGTTTTATGCCTGCTTTTTCAACCGCCGCTTTAATGGCAATACTTCCTAACTGAGTGGCAGAAAGACTTGCTAAGGCGCCTCCGAAACTTCCAATCGGCGTTCTCACTGCCGATACAATATATACTTCTTGAGTACTCATAAATTTATTTTACCAATTTTTAGTGATACGTGATTCTTTACTTTTTACTAAATTTTGTCTTTGCTGAATATACTGAATTTCACTGTTTTTCATTCCGTCCAAGATTGTTTTTGCTTTTTCAGGTGTTAATCCGTAGTTTTTCAGGGTTTTTAATAACTCGTTTTGAGAATTATTTTTTTCAATTTCTTTCCGTTCTTCCGGCATCTGTTGTGGAGGTATTGATTGATTTTTTAGACGATTCGGTGCTGCATTTTGAACTTTATTTTCTTTCGGATGAAATTGTCTTTTCAATAACTCGTAATTAAATCTGGCAATTTCATTGTCAGGTTTTAGCATTAAAGCTGCTTTAAATAAGGCCAAAGCTCTCACGGTATCTTTCTCACTACAGAGTATCACTCCTAATTGAGAAAAAGTAGTTGAAGCTAAAAGTGGCTCTTTCAAACTCACTAACTGAGCATATTTTCGTCGAGCTCCAAGCGTATCATTTACTTCAAAGAGTGAATTTGCCAAATTAAGCGTGACTTCGGGTGGGGTAAAAAAAGATTGCTTAGACAAAAGTTGGTATTGCAACGTAGCCTCCGTGAAGTTTCCTTGTAAATACGCCTTTTGAGCATCTTCGGTTACCTTATTACGAAGATTTACTCTCGTAAAAGAACTATTGTCGAGTATCCACAGAAATATGTAAAAAATGAGTGAGTTGATGTGTATGATAGTTAAATTAAACAGTTACGATAAAATATTTAAAATCATTGCTAAAACAAATTGATTTTGAGAAAGAAATTAAGAGAAGATGCAGAATGGATTAAATAAAGGAAGTTTTTTTTATAACTGAAACGTTCTTACTGTAACGAATACGTCTATTCCGAGCAAAAATAATGCAATGATTAGAAAATAAAAATATTTATTTGCAATAACATCAACTTGACGTTCATTAATGACGTTTGCGGCAATCTCTTCAACACTCAAAATTAAACCATTAAAACCATCAGAAACCGTATTAATTTCCAAATATTTACCCCCAGTTTCAGCAGCCATTTTTCTCAAAACGGTAGATTCTAATTTTGTAACAATAATATCCCCGTTTTCATCCTTTTTAAAATTTGCCCCTTCTCGCAAAGTAATACCATTGGAAGTTCCAACCCCAACCGCAAAGAAATTTATTTTCTTTCTCCTTATTTCCGCTAACAATGTATTGTCTAAATTTCCAAAATTTTCACCGTCACTAATCAGAATAATTACCTTCGCCTGCGTTTTAGCCTTTGCTTTCGTAAGTTTTTTTAATACCAATTCAAGCGCAGGATTAAAATCTGTTCCTCCTTCGGGTAATAAAGCGGTACTGATTTTGGGTACAAAAAGATTCAGTGCATTTCTATCAAACGTCAAGGGCGAAAGCAGAATTGCATCCTGCGAAAAAACAATTAATCCGACTCGATCATTTTGAAATTGATTTACCAATTTATTAATCTCAAACTTTGCCTTTTCGATTCTACTGGGCTGAATATCAGTAGCATCCATTGATTTAGAAATATCAATCAGTAAAAAAACGTCTTTCCCATTGGCTTTAATAGTACCTTTCAAATCGCCAAAAGATGGATTTAATAAAGCCAATAGCATTAAAGTAAAATAAATGCTTCGTAAAATAAACTTTAAAATACTTGAACGTGAGGTGGTATTTAAACGGCGAGCAATCCAGAATATACGTCCAAGATATATAAGATATAAAATGAAAAATATAACCAGAAACCATTGTTCAGCACTATTAAGTTCGGACGTTAAATTCATATTGCCCTATTTGGGATTTTTCCGTTGATTATGCGAAAATAACAAAAAGGTGTTAGATAACAAGACGAACAATAATTCTTAAATTTATACGGGCTTATTTTGGGAAGGAAAAATCAACTTATTTTTTCCGTACCTTTGCACTCGAAAAAATAGAAAGAATGAAAGAATTTGATAAAAAAGAGTTAGTCCAAACACCAAAAGAGACTAAAAAAACGCAACCTCACTTTGTTGTTAAGGATGAAATGGAATTATTGACTTTTTTATTGGCAATTATGCCTAATAAAAGTCGTCATAACGTAAAATCTATTCTTCGTGACAAGCAAGTTTTGGTCAATAAAAAGGCCGTTACCCAATTTAATCATATCCTAAAACCGAATCAAATTGTTGAAATTAAAGACGGGAAAGCACCTGAACAGCAGAAATATAAAGGATTGACCATTGTTTTTGAAGATCAACACCTGATCGTCATTGAAAAACAGGAAGGTACGCTTTCCATTGCTACGGATAAGCAAAAATTGCACAATGCGTATAGTATTTTGAGTGACCATATTAAGAAAGAAGACCCCCGGAATCGAATTTTTGTAATTCATCGTCTCGACCGTGAAACTTCGGGTTTGATGATGTTTGCCAAAAGTGAAAGAGTACAGAAAATGATGCAAGAATCATGGAATGCCACCATTCGTGAGCGTACTTACTTGGCTGTTACGGAAGGTTTTGTGAAAGAAACAGAAGGCGTAGTCGAATCGTATTTAGTTGAAAACAAAGCGCTTACCGTTTATTCAACTAATAATCCAAGTTTGGGCAAACATGCCATTACGCATTATGAAACATTGAAAGCCACCGAGAATAATTCGTTGTTGAAAGTGAATTTAGAAACGGGTCGAAAAAACCAAATCAGAGTTCACATGAAAGATATTGGTTTTCCAATTGTGGGTGATGAGAAATACGGCGCTAAAACTGACCCAATTGGACGTTTAGGGCTTCATGCTTGGGTACTTTCGTTCATCCATCCAATCACAAACGAAGAAATGTTTTTTGAAACCAGAATCCCAAAGAAATTTTTATGGCTGTTTTAACCCTACATTAGACCACAGATTGTAGGGATTTGACTGATTTACACGGATAAAATTCATAGTGATTAACTTCCCGAAATAACTCTATTATGGGTTAAACTTTCGGGAAGTTTGTCAGAAATTAGTATTATCCGTTCAACATCAATTTCGTCGAAAAACATTATCCAAAACTACCGCAGTGGCAATTCCTGCGTTTAATGATTCGGCTCCTCCGAATCTTGGAATGGTAATTTTATGGTTTACTAATTGAGTAATTTCAGCAGAAATACCATTAGCTTCATTGCCAATTACGATAAAACCAGCATCGGTAAAATTGGTACGATGAATATTTTCTCCATCTAATAATGTCCCATAAATATTTACCGTTTGCCTTTTGATAAATTCAGCTAAATCAGTGTAATACAACAAAATTCTTGTAAACGAACCCATCGTTGCGTTGATTACTTTTGGGTTATAGAAATCAACCGTTTCATTCGAACAGATAATTTTGGTAATTCCGTACCAATCGGCAATTCGGATGATTGTTCCTAAATTTCCAGGGTCACGAATGTCATCTAAAATCAACGCAAATTCTTTTTCATTGACCAATAATTCAACGTTTTCTTTCGTTTTGACAACGGCAAGGGCAGCATTATTTGTGCTAAAAGAACCCGCTTTTTCAAGTTCGGTTGCGTCAACAATCGTAGTAATCGTTGCAAATTTGTCTAAAAGCGATTCATTTTCAATCGAAAAAGAATTTGTTACAAACAATAACTCAATTTCAAAGTCGGATTTCAATAACTCAAGAATGCTTTTTGCTCCTTCCACCACAAAAGATTGATGTTCTAAACGAAATTTCTTTTGTTGTAGAGAATTAATGTATTTAATTTGATTTTTGGTTATCATAATTTAATATTTTGTTTATTTCAATCATTTTTAGAAGCTTTTTTACTTTCTTATCAGTCTAAAAATTATCATTTTTTCGTATTTATCTCTTGAAAAAAGCCCTTTTTTACATATCTCTTAGTTTCATTATACTCTATTTCACGAGTTGTTCTCCAAAAGGTGTTTTAACTGAACCACTCTTGTCGTCACAGACTTTCAAAGGCAATAAAATACTTCCAAAAGAAAGATTAGAAGCCTTAATTCCGCAAAAACCGAATAAAAGATTGCCGATAATTCCCATTACACCAGGTCTTTATTTTTACCGTCTTTTTTCAGCAAAAATACCACCGTTTACTTTCAATACATATGCGGAAAAGAAAATTATATGGACAAAGGAATTGACAAAGGTAAATGAGGATTTCGACCAACAAGTAAAGGGAATAGATATTAATTCTCCAGAATACTTAAAAATATTTAAAAAGAAAGATAAAATTATTCAGAAACTTACCCGAAAAATTAATGAAGGAAATTGGGCTATGCGAACTTTCGGCGAACAACCTTCCTATTTTTATGACGACGATGCCATAAAAAATGTCGAAAAAATGAAAACCTATCTAAAAAATCACGGCTTTTTTAGATATTCCGTTAGCTATGGTAAAGATTCTGCATTTTATAATCGAAGAGGAATTGATGTAACCTATTTAATCAATGAGGGCATCGCTTACCCATTCAAACAAGTAGATTCAGTAGTAGTTTTAGACCAAACGATTCGAGAGATTTTAAGAGCCAATGAAAAAGATAGTTTTTTAAAAGTTGGCGAAAGATTGGAAGTTGAAAAACTGAATGATGAGAAAAATCGGATTGAGCAATTATTAAAAAACAACGGCTACTATAATTTCACGAAGGAAAATATTAGTATTAGAGTGAATGATATCGACACCGCAAACATTAAAGGAATTGAAGCAATTACCTATATTCCGAATCCATCGAGGCCTCCACAAAATGAGAATTATAGTAAGGCTTATCCCATTAATAAAGTTACTTTTATTTCGGACGCTTCATCGCCAAATATTACGAAACCCAAAGTAGATACCCTTTATTACAAAGATATTCGATATATTTTTGTAAATAAACGGTTCTCTACCAAACTATTAGATTCAAAAATTGATATTAGACCTATCGATTTATACAAACTAAAAAATCGACTCCAAACCGAAAAAAATCTTTATGGGCTTGACCAATTTCAGTTTACTCGTATCAATTTTGACACTACTCGTGGACTTTTAGACGCTACCATTTATTCAAAACCTTTGGATAAATATCAATTTACGGCAGAAACTGGCGGTAGTCTTTTTCAGTCCGTTTTTGGACCATTTTTTACCACTACACTAAAGATTCGTAATATCGGAGGAAGTGCGAGTTCTCTGGAAAACAATGTCAGGTTTGGTTATGAAGCACAAACGGGCTTTTTCAATACGGGTTCAGTCAGTAGAAATTTGGAATTGGCCTTGAATAGTTCATTGATAATTCCTAAAATTTTAGCACCTAATTTTATCGCCCAACGACTCAATGCTTTTACGCCCCAAACTCGTTTAGGCATTGGTGTTCAATATACCGACCGTCAAGAATACAGTCGTTTGAACTTCAAAATTAATGGTTCCTATCTCTGGCGACCAAATCCAAAGCAGTTTTTGCAGGTTTCTTTAGTAGATTTGAATTTGATTTTTACCAATAATCAAACCCCCGCATTCATTGATTATTTAAAAAAATTAAGTGATGTTGGCAATAATTTAGGGCAGAGTTTTAATAAATCTTTCGTCTCAACCATCAATGCTTCCTATACCTACACCGATGACCCTTACGGACAAATCAAGCGAGGGAAATACTTTAGGATGTTGGTAGAATCGGGCGGAACTACCTTAAATTTCTTTCCAAATGGGCGAATAGGCTTTATTTCAAGTCTATTTGATAGTTTACAATTCTTTAAATTTATTCGAGTAAATGCCGATTTCAGAAAATATATTGGTGTTGGCGTGAACAAAAAATCAAGTTTTGCCTATAAAATTAACGCAGGATTTGCGTATTCGTATGGAAGCGGAAGAAATTTGCCTTATGAAAAAAACTTCTTCGTGGGTGGCCCCAGTAGCATCCGTGCATGGCGACCAAGAACTTTAGGTCCAGGTTCAGATTCTACTTCGCAGAGTTTGGACAAACCAGGAAGTATCATCTTGGAAACAAGTGCTGAATATCGATTTAAGATTTTACGTTTTTCGGGAGATTATAATTTGAACGGAGCATTTTTTGTGGATGCGGGCAATGTATGGCGTTTTCAAGGGCAAAATACGGAAGGAATAACGGGTAGTGATTTCCGTTTTGATAGATTTTACAAAGAAATTGCGGTAGGTACGGGCTTCGGAATCAGGATTGATTTATCCTTTTTTGTGATACGTTTTGATGGAGCAGTCAAAGTGATTGACCCTTCACAAGCAGAAGGAAATCGCTGGGTTTTATTTAAGGATAAGGATAAATTCAAGGGAGACATTAAAAATAATGGCAATCCCTTAGTGATAAATTTTGGGATTGGATATCCTTTCTAATCTTATTTGGATACTTTTTCGTTCCCTTCTTGTTTGACCATTTCGGCAGATGAAGTATTATTGTCAAATTTCGGTTTAGGATGTTTAAATCCATTTCTGGACAGATTCATTCCGTAGGTATAATTGGTACATAAAATGACATCGTTACAATCAAAATGTTTGATAATGCCCGATTCTTGAACTGCCACTACCCAACACGTATTTTGGTGCATACCATAGTCAATAATAAAAAGTGCGTGACCAATTCCCAGAGGGGTGTCAACTAAAATTGCGGGATCTAACTGTAAAATCATGTGCTTATATTTTTATAGAAGTTATTAAGATTGTTGTTTAACTACTCAAATAATAGTTTTAAAATCCTATACCAATCAAATAAAGTAGCCTTAAATGGGTATTTTTCTCCAAATTTAGTAGATTATTATCCCCAAATATGCTCGCAAAAATTAAAAAATAAATCCATTAAAATCTGCTAATTTTCTGGTACTAATCGTAGGTTTAGCGAAGCGTTCCCACTACCAACCCCATGTCTATCATTGAAAGCACTTATCTGTTCTTTTATCTCTGTTACTATTACAAACACCTACCTCCCCTTCAAAATGAAAAAGCCTCAATGTTATAGTATTAACTTATATTATTATAGTTATTATCAATTTGATTTATAATTCAATTGGAGATTACTTTGCACCCAGTTAAAATTAATTAAGTTAAATATTGAGTTAACCAAACATTAAAGATGAGAATTATAAAATTAGCTATTTTAATGATTGTTTTTGGCTTTTCGTTGAAAGCCCAAAATAGTCAATTAAAAACAAATTCAGGAGCGCCAGTGGGCGACAACCAAAACTCACAAACAGTGGGTTCAAATGGTCCAGTTTTATTGCAAGATATTCATTTAATTGAAAAATTAGCCTCATTTGATAGAGAGCGGATTCCTGAAAGAGTAGTACACGCTCGTGGTACGGGTGCATTTGGTGAGTTTGTTGCTGAAGATAATTTTTCTGCTTTCACCAAAGCTAATTTATTTTCCGCTAAAGGGAAAGTAACTCCGTTAGCGGTGCGTTTTTCAACCGTAATTCACGGAACAGGTTCACCAGAAACCTTGCGTGATCCAAGAGGTTTTGCTTTAAAATTTTATACAGAAGAAGGTAATTATGACATTGTTGGAAATAATCTTCCCGTGTTTTTTATCAGAGATGCTATGAAATTTCCCGATATGGTACATGCGTTAAAACCTTCGCCAGTTACCAATAAGCAAGACCCTAACAGATTTTTTGATTTCTTTTCTCATATTCCAGAGTCAACAAATATGTTCACTTATTTGTATTCAGATACGGGTATTCCTGCAACTTACCGTAACATGAACGGTAGCAGTGTTCATGCTTTCAAATGGGTTAATGCAAAAAAAGAAGTAACGTATGTAAAATACACATGGAAGACCTTACAAGGAGAAAAAAACTTAACGGTAAAGGAGGCTGAAATTCAACAAGGAAAAGATTTTCAACACGCCACAAATGATTTATATAATTCAATTGTTAAAGGTGATAATCCTAAGTGGGAATTATTCGTACAAATGATAAAAGAGACGGATATAGATTCGTTTGACTTTTCACCGTTAGATGCAACAAAGAATTGGCCAGTTGCTAAAATACCCTTAGTAAAAGTGGGAACGTTCATCTTGAATAGAAATGCAAAAAACTATTTTGAAGAAATTGAAGAACTTGCGTTTGCTCCTTCAGATTTAGTTTCTGGTATTGAACCATCAGAAGATAGATTATTACAAGGTCGTTTGTTTAGTTATTTTGACACTCAGCGTTACCGTTTAGGAATTAATTTTCAGAAAATTCCAGTGAATGCTCCAAAAAATTCTCCTGCAAATAACTACAACCAAAATGGTGCTGCTGATAATGCAGTAGTTAATTCGGATGTAAATTATCAGCCAAGTGTTGAAGCAAAAACTTTAGTTGAAGATAATACTTTTAAATTAGCTAACACTGCTTACAGTAACGCTGCCATTTCTCAGAAGAAAATTGAAAAGACTAATGACTTTGCACAAGCAGGAGAATTATACCATTCATACACGAAGGAAATGCAAGATAATTTAATCTCAAACATGGTGGGGGATTTGGGTCAGGTAAGAAATAAAGAAGTGCAGAAGAAAATGATTACGCATTTCTATTTAGCAGATAGAGAATATGGTATGCGTTTGGCAGCTGCATTAGGATTTACACAGGCTGATTTTATGAAGAAATAAGGCTAAAATTCGATATGAAAATTTTTAAATTTGTGTTTATTTTATTTGGATTATTTACTTTGCAAAAACAAGTAATAGCCCAAAAAAATGATGTCTACGATGTTTGTCGCAATGGAGATACCTCAGCCTTGAGAAAGATGCTTGCAGTAGAACCAACGTTAGTGAACGATAAAAAGTCAAATGGGTTTACGCCATTTATCATAGCTACCTACAATGGGCAATTTGAGATATCCAAAATATTAATAGAAGAAGGTGCCAACATCAACGCACAGGATAAATCAGGAAATACCGCATTAATGGGGCTATGTTTTAATGGCAATATTGACTTGGTCAAGCTTTTAATAAGCTATAAAGTTGATGTTAACTTATTAAATTACAATCATGCGACTGCACTCATATTTGCTTCAACATTCGGACACTCAGAAATTGTTCAAATGTTGCTAAAAGCTGGAGCAGATAAAACTATTAAAGACAATAATGGGAAAACTGCCCTCGACCAAGCAATAATGCAAGGAAATGACGGCGTTTCACAATTACTCAAGTAATGAATATATTTTGAGAGTCGCTAATCAATAAGAAAGGTAGTCTTTTGGCTACCTTTCTTTGTAATATTTAGATAATTCCCTCAGTCTCTTGGCTCTTGCCGAGTGACGCCCATCAGTAATCCCTCTGGATAAATAGTAAATTAAAATTAAAACAAAAGATATCTGAATCCCCGCCATTGTTATGGTTTACTCTGAGACGTATAGTCCGATAACACGGGCGAAAACAAAAACTCTCCATTCCAGTGATACACTCACCACGGTTGCGAATAATAATCAACATTAATTCTCTAAATAAATCTGCCATTCTGTCATATTTCTTCGTAAATTTGCCTATTAATTTACGATGCTGAAAAAATCATGAGAGACTTAGAAATACTTACAGAAACAGACAAAGAAGCCTTAGAATTGCCCCGCACAAGCGTAGAGGAGAATAATATTACGGGCAAAAGAAAATTATACATTGAAAGTTACGGTTGTCAGATGAATTTCTCTGATTCTGAAATAGTTACCTCAATTCTGCAAGAAGGTGGATACGCCACTACTGCCAATTTTGAAAACGCTGACGTTATCCTTTTGAATACTTGTGCTATCCGAGATAATGCCGAACAAAAGGTCAGAAATCGTTTGAATAATTTTGGCTATTTAAAGAAAAAACGTCCTGATTTAGTGGTAGGTGTATTGGGTTGCATGGCTGAACGTTTGAAAACGAAATTTTTGGAAGAAGAAAAACTCGTGGATGTAGTAGCTGGCCCCGATTCATACCGTGATCTCCCGAACCTCCTCAGCGAAGCCGAAGACGGACACAAAGCCATCAACGTTTTCCTTTCAAAAGAAGAAACTTACGCCGATATTTCTCCCGTCCGTTTGAATTCCAATGGCGTAACTGCCTTTGTGTCTATCATGCGAGGTTGCGATAATATGTGTTCGTTTTGCGTAGTGCCTTTCACCCGTGGTCGTGAGCGCTCACGAGATGTATATTCAATCATCAAAGAATGTCAAGATTTATTGGATAATGGCTATAAAGAAGTTACCCTTTTGGGGCAGAATGTGGATTCTTACAAATGGGTATCCGAAGATGGTTTGGAAAAAGTAAATTTCGCCCAACTTCTTGAAAGAGTGGCACTTATCAATCCAGTATTAAGAGTTCGTTTCTCAACTTCGCATCCCAAAGACATCACAGACGAAGTACTTTACACCATCAAAAAGTACGAAAATATTTGTAAATATATTCACTTACCTGCCCAAAGTGGTAGTAGTCGTATTTTGAAAATGATGAACCGCACCTACGACCGTGACTGGTACATCAATCGTATTGATAAAATCCGTGAAATTTTGGGTGAAGATTGTGGGGTTTCACAAGATATGATAATCGGATTTTGTACTGAAACGGAGCAAGACCATCAAGAAACACTTTCGTTGATGGAATACGTAAAATATGATTTCGGTTATATGTTTTCTTATTCAGAACGCCCAGGAACGCCCGCCGCCAAAAAATTTGTGGATGATATTCCTGCTGATGTGAAGCAAAAACGTTTGGCAGAAGTGATTGATTTGCAGTTAAAATTATCCTTAGAACGCAATAATCGCCATATTGGAGAAATTCAAAAAGTGTTGGTCGAAGGATTTTCAAAACGTTCAGAAGATTTTTTACAAGGACGAAACGACCAGAATAAAAAGGTAATTTTTGCCAAAGAAAATTCTAACGGTGTGGATTTCCGCAAAGGAGATTATGTGATGGTAAAAATTACTTCTTGTTCATCAGCTACTTTAAAAGGAGAGGCGCTAAAATAGATAATAGTTTTTCGATGCGACCGTCGCTCGGTTCGATTTTCGGAAACCAATTAGTTACTTAGCTTTTCACGAACATCAAAATTCGAGAATCAAACATCGAAACATAAATGCAAATTCAAGAATTACAATCCATAAAAGCTCGTTTCGGAATCATTGGCAATTCACCCTCTCTGAATCATGCCATTGAAGTCGCTGGACAAGTTGCCCCCACTGACATGACTGTGCTTATCACGGGCGAAAGTGGTTCGGGAAAGGAGTCTTTTTCTAAAATAATCCATAATCTTTCCGCCCGAAAACACGGTCAATTTATTGCGGTAAACTGCGGGGCAATTCCCGAAGGAACGATTGATTCAGAATTATTTGGACATGAAAAGGGGGCTTTTACAGGCGCAATTGATGCCAGAAAAGGCTATTTTGAAGTAACCGATGGCGGAACAATTTTCTTGGATGAAATCGCAGAAATGCCCCTGGGAACTCAAGCGAGGCTATTACGGGTACTCGAAAATGGTGAGTTTATCCGAGTTGGGTCATCTAAAGTTCAGAAAACCAATGTACGTGTCGTGGCAGCAACCAATATCAATTTAATGAATGCCGTGGAACGTGGAAAATTCAGAGAGGATTTATATTACCGACTCAATACGGTGCCAATTTTCGTGCCTCCTCTTCGTGACAGAGGCATGGACATTGAATTATTATTCAGAAAATTTACGACAGATTTTGCCGAAAGATACCGCATCAAGCCGATTCAATTAACGCCCGATGCTCAGCAAATTTTATTGTCTCAACGGTTTCCAGGGAATATTCGTCAGTTAAAAAACTTGGCCGAACAGATTTCAATTTTGGAAGTAGATGAAAGAATTATTGATGCCAGTAAATTGACCCATTATTTACAAATGAACAATGGACAGTCAATCAGTGGTAGCTTAATTCGGAGAAATTTGGAAGAAAAACAAGCGGATAATTTTTCAGAAAGAGAATTACTCTACAAGATTCTTTTTGATATGCGTAAAGACGTTACGGAGTTAAAAAAGATGTTTTTGGAGGTATTAAAAAATGGAGAAATAAGCCCCGAAATCATGAAAGGAAATGAAGGTTTATTCCAGAATTTAGAACCTGAAAGAGCATTTCAATATCCGCCAAATTCGCATCAACCCGAAACGAATCCTGCCCGTATTTTAAATGGACACAATAATTATCAACCAAGTCCTGAATTAACAATAATTAACTATAATGGTGAAAATCAAGAGAATAAAAATGGTTTTATAGACGTTACTCATGAAGCCGAAGAAGTATCATTCTCGCTCGAAAAACAAGAGAAAGATATGATTATCAGAGCTTTACAAAAAAATAAAAACAAACGGAAATATGCCGCACAAGACTTGGGAATTTCGGAAAGAACACTTTACAGAAAAATCAAACAGTATGATATTGAGGAAGAGTAATTCAATTGACAATGGACAATGGACAATTAATAATTTGAAGACGAGTTCCATCAGATTCATTTTTTATTTTTCACTATTCATTATCCATTGTCCATTGTTAATTAGTTGTTATACCTTCCGAGGAGCCAGTCTTGACCCTAATTTGAAAACGATTCAAATTCAGAATTTTCAATTTCAAACGGCTGGTGGACCGCCAAATTTAAGTTTGCAGTTTAATGAGAAATTGAAAGAATATTTTCAACGAAATACGTCTCTCAAAACAACCAATGTCAATCCAGATTTGATGTTTGAGGGAGCAATTACAGGTTTTACGGTTGAACCAAAGGCAGCATCGTCGGATGATAAAGGTGGTTTAAATCGCTTAACGATAACTATTTCGGTGAAATTTACGAATGCTAAAAACGATGAAAAAAGTTACGACCAAGAATTTTCTTTTTATCAAGATTTTGCTCAAACCCAAACCATCACAGCTGTACAAGGCGAATTAGTACCCAAGATTTTAGATCAAATTGTATTAGATATTTTTAATAAAACTGCGGGAGAATGGTAAGTAGATTTTGGATTTGTGATTTTCAATTTCGGATTTTACAAAATATCATAAATCAGAAATTTATTATCATGAATAAATCGTAAATCAAAAAAATGAACAAAGATATATTTTCCTACTTAACAGCCCATCCTGCCAATCTTTCATTGTCGGATTTAAAAACGGTTGAGGCTATTACAAAACAGTATCCTTATTGTCAATTGGCACATACCTTATTGGCAAAAGGCTATCATACACACTATGCGGAGGAATTGGCTTTCGAGAAGATTCGTCACGCTTCTGCCCATTCAATTAGTCGAAATGCTTTGCGTAAGTTGATTAATGGAAGTTTTAAAAATGAAATAAGTACAACTGCCCATCCAAAATTTGATTCAGAATATTTGCTTAAATTTACCGAAGCACCTGTAAATCAAATAACTAATTCAGCAGAAGATGACATTACAGCACAAACAGAATTGATTTCAAATCTTGATATGATGACAAACTCATCGGCCTTTGAAGATATCTTATTGGATGATATTGTACAAAAAAAGCAGTTACAAAATTCGATCATCGACAGTTTCTTGATGAAAGACCCTGGATTAATTAGAACGACCAAAAGTCAATTGGAAGCCATGGGCAAACAAGAAGATTTATCGGTCAATAGCGCCAAATTAGGAAAGGGAATTGTAACTGAGAGTTATGCCAAAATCTTAACCATGCAAGGGCGTAAAGACAAGGCAATTGAGGTTTATGAGAAATTAATTTTGAAATTTCCAGAAAAAAAGACGTACTTTGCAACCAAAATTCAAGAATTGGCATAAGTTATGTTGGTTAAAGAAATTTAACACTTAAATAGTTACACTAATTAGATTCTAACTTTCTAACTCTTTAACTTTATAACTTTTCAACTTAACGAAATCCTTAAATTAAACAAATAATAAACAAAATGTTCGGAGCAGTTATCGTAGTCATTTGCATTATTGCAGTATTATTAGTGTTTGTGGTATTAATTCAGAATCCAAAAGGCGGTGGTCTTTCAGGTGAATTTGGAACTGCTGGTGCAAGCCAAATGTTTGGCGTACAACGCACAGGCGACCTTTTAGAGCAAATTACTTGGGGTGGAGCAATCACTATTGCGTTGTTAGTGTTAGCAACAAAATTTATCACGCCTACTGAAACTGGTAGTGGTATTGAATCTTTGAACGTAGAAGCGGCAAAAGGTAAAACTGGAATTCCTGCAGCACCAGCAGGTGGTGGTTTAGGAACAAATCCAACTGCAAAGGATACATCTAAAAAATAATTTTAGTTTTTCGCAAAAAAGGAGTGCTTTAAAAGGCACTCCTTTTTTGTTGTCTAAATTTTAACGATAAGCAAGTACAGATCACCGAAATATTTGTAGAAATTTTGTAGGATTGTTTACAAAGCTAATCATCATCGAAATAGCGTATTAACTGTATTTCGGTAAAATCTATTCGTTTGCAAAACAATAATGAGTATGTCAATTCATGTTATGGCTTATTAAATAAATCATAATTTGTCAGCAAAACTGACAATTTTGCAGAATTTTAGGCTATGGCACAAAATATGACGAAGTTTGTATTGTGGAGGTTAGGGGTTAGGATTAACAATTTTGTGATTAACGTACTTTTATGAAATTCTAAATCCCAACCCTTAACCCCCACAAAAAACCTAAAAAATAATTTACAAATAAATATCAAAATCAATGTCAACAGTTAGTATTAAGCCTTTGGCTGACAGAGTTCTGGTTGAACCAGCAGCCGCAGAAGAAAAAACATCATTCGGAATCATTATTCCAGATACTGCCAAAGAAAAACCACAGAGAGGAATTGTCGTAGCAGTGGGTGCAGGCAAAAAAGATGAACCAATGACAGTAGCAGTTGGTGACACTGTTTTATATGGTAAATATTCTGGAACTGAAATCGCAGTTGAAGGAAAAGATTACTTAATTATGCGTGAAAGCGATATTTTCGCAATTCTTTAATTTAAGTGATTGGTTACTGGTTATCTGTTCATAATTTTAGCAGTAAAGCCATTTCCAAAAATATTTTTTTTAAATCAGTAAAATTTAGTTATCGGAATAAGTCTGTTAGTCTATTCTAAATCTAATAACTAAAAACTAATAACTCAAAAACAAAAAATGGCAAAGGAATTATTTTTTGACACGGATGCACGTGACAAACTAAAAAAAGGTGTTGATACCTTAGCAAACGCTGTAAAAGTAACGTTAGGACCAAAAGGACGTAATGTAATTATTGATAAAAAATTCGGTTCACCAACGATTACGAAAGATGGTGTTTCGGTAGCAAAAGAAATTGAATTAGAAGATCCAGTTGAGAACATGGGTGCTCAATTGGTAAAAGAAGTAGCTTCAAAAACGGCTGACCAAGCAGGTGATGGTACAACCACTGCAACTGTTTTGGCTCAAGCAATTTATACAATCGGTTCTAAAAACGTTGCGGCTGGTGCTAATCCAATGGATTTGAAACGTGGCATCGACAAAGCAGTTTTAGCGGTTGTAGCTTCATTGAAATCACAGTCAAAAGCCATTGAAACTTCTCAACAAATTGCTCAAGTTGCTACTATTTCAGCAAACTCTGATTTAACGATCGGAACAATGATTGCTGATGCAATGGAGAAAGTTGGTCGTGAAGGTGTTATCACTGTTGAAGAAGCTCGTGGAACTGAAACGGAAGTTAAAACTGTAGAAGGTATGCAGTTTGACCGTGGATATTTATCTCCATATTTCGTTACAAATACTGAGAAAATGGAAGTTGAATTAGAGCGTCCATTTATCTTGATTTCAGAGAAGAAAGTATCTTCAATGAAAGAATTATTGCCAGTGTTGGAAGTTGTTGCACAAACAGGTCGTCCATTATTAATCATCGCAGAAGATGTTGACGGTGAAGCCTTGGCTACTTTGGTAGTTAACAAAATCCGTGGTGCTTTGAAAGTTTCTGCTGTGAAAGCCCCAGGTTTTGGAGATCGTCGTAAAGCAATGTTAGAAGACATCGCAGTTTTGACAGGCGGTACAGTAATTTCTGAAGATCGTGGTTTCAAATTAGAAAACGCTTCGATTGAATATTTGGGACAAGCTGAAAAAATCATCATCGACAAAGACAATACAACGATTGTTAATGGCGTAGGTGACAAAGACGGTATCACTGCTCGTGTAAACCAGATTAAATCACAAATCGAAAACACAACTTCTGATTATGACCGTGAGAAATTGCAAGAGCGTTTGGCTAAATTAGCGGGCGGTGTTGCAATTCTTTATATCGGAGCAGCAACAGAAATTGAAATGAAGGAGAAAAAAGACCGTGTTGATGATGCACTTCATGCTACTCGTGCAGCCGTTGAAGAAGGAATCGTTGCAGGTGGTGGTGTTGCTTTCATTCGTGCAATAACAGCTTTGGAAGACCTACAAGGTGATAACGAAGACCAAACAACTGGTATCAACATTATCCGTCAAGCCATTGAGTCTCCATTGAGAACAATCGTTGCAAACGCAGGTGGTGAAGGTTCAGTAGTAGTTAATGCTGTGAAAGCAGGAAAAGACGACTTCGGATATAACGCTCGTGAAGATAAATACGAAAATATGTTGGCAGCAGGTATCATCGATCCTACGAAAGTAACTCGTTTGGCTTTGGAAAATGCAGCATCAATCGCAGGATTGTTATTAACCACAGAATGTGTAATTGCAGACAAACCAGCACCATCAGAAGCAGGTCACTCACACGGTGGCGGCGGAATGGGCGGAATGATGTAATTCTGATTCGTATTAGACATAAAAACTCCCCTTGAATTTTAGTTCTTGGGGAGTTTTTTTATGTAAAGAATTGCTTGACATTAAAGAATTATTTCTCATCAACTAAATACTTATCAATCCAATAATGAGCCAAATAAATCACTGGCGTAAGCAAAATAGCCGTGAAAAATTTGTATAAATAACTATTTAAAGAAGTTGAAACCCATTGTTCAACGGTCCAATTTCCAAATAAAACGAAGGCAATCCCAATCACTACAAAACTGTCAATTAATTGAGAAACTAAGGTTGAACCTGTCGCACGAAGCCAAATCTTTTTACCGTTCGTTTTGCCTCTGATGTAATGAAAAACGGAAGCATCCAATAATTGACTTAATAAAAAAGCCGTCAAAGAACCCGTAATAATGCCTAAACCTTGACGAAAAATTTTACCAAATGCTTGATTAATATTAAAATTGTCTGTGCCTTTATTGACTTCAATCCAAAAGTCGGCAGGCGCTAATAAAGTAGCACCATAAATCACAATAAAACAATAGGCAATAAAGCCAGCCGTTAAATAAGAAACCCGTTGAACACCTTTTTTGCCAAAATATTCATTGATGATATCCGAAGTAATAAAGACAAAAGGCCAGTTCAAGGCTCCAGCAGGTTGGTTTAAATCCCAAGTACCCATAAATGTCTGTAAATGAAGTGGTTGAAACCCAAAAGTACCTTCGACCGAGAATATTTTAACCCCAATAATCTCAGCAACAATGGCATTTGAAAGAAAAATTCCGAAGAGGACCACAAAAAGTTTAGTTCTTTTTGAATAAAGTAGCGAAGTATCAATCGTCATTACAGTCTATATTTAAGCAATTAATGAGTAAGGCAATGAAAAAGGGGTATTTGTTCAGTGCAAATACCCCTCAGAAAAACAACTATTTTTTTTAAAAATTTGTTCAAGTTTATTAGTTGGCACTTGTTTACTTCTTCCGATTATTCTCAAAGTGCAAGGCAATTTTATCCATCGCTATGCCTAATTGTTCAAGATGCGGGAGAAAAACAATTCTAAAATGGTCAGGTTGTTTATAATTAAATCCGCCGCCACCAACGACTAAAATTCGTTGATCCTCTAATAAACTTAACACAAAATCACCGTCATTTTTAAAGTTAAATTGTTTTAAATCAATCTTTGGGAAAAGATACATTGCTCCCTTCGGACGTACGCAAGTAATACCAGGGATTGTAATTAATTTTTGGTGCGATAATTCCATTTGCTTGTATAAGCGTCCCGTAGGAGTCACCAAATCATCAATAGATTGATAGCCTCCTAAAGCGGTTTGAATACCATATTGTGAAATAACATTAGAACATAAACGCATCGAAGCCATGAACGAAAGTCCTTCGATATAGGATTTTGCTTTATGCTTTGCGCCTGTCAAAATCATCCAACCACCCCTAAAACCAGCCGCACGATAATTTTTAGACATTCCTCCCATCGTAATTATTAACGTCTCTTCCGACATTCCAGCCGTAGAGTGATGTGTAGCGCCATCGTATAATATTTTATCATAAATTTCATCAGCAAAAACAATCAATTTATGTTTTTCTGCCAAACGTACAATTCCCTCCACAATATCTTTTTCATATACTGCCCCCGTTGGATTATTGGGATTAATTAATACAATTCCACGAGTTTTTTTGGTAATTTTTGATTCGATATCTTTTAAATCTGGATTCCAATCCGACTCTTCATCACAGACATAATGAACGGGCGTACCGCCGGCAAGCCCCACTGAAGTTGTCCAAAGCGGATAATCTGGTGAAGGAATTAGGATTTCATCATTTGGATTTAATAAAGCCGTCATGGTTAGCGCAATCAGTTCGCTTACACCATTACCAATAAAAATATCATCTATTTCAATATTCTTAACCCCACGACTTTGATAATATTGCATTACGGCTTTTCGAGCTGCAAACAACCCACGAGAATCAGCATAGCCTTGGGCATTACGGATGTTCATAATAATATCGTGAATAATTTCATCGGGTGTTTCAAAACCAAATGCCGCAGGATTTCCAATATTTAAAGAAGTAATTTTATAGCCTTCACGTTGCAATTGAAGGGCTTTTTCATAAACTGGGCCTCGAATATCGTAACGAAGAGAATCAAGTCGAGAGCTTTTTAATATTTCCATTTTAAAGATGGTTGTTTATTATTTTGAATTTTTCCAGAGAAATTAAAATTAATGATTAGCTTTTCGGAGAAAAAATTTCTGAAATTAATGAAAAGAAAAATCAAAAAATCAAAAAGGCAGAAGAAACAATGTTTTTCTTCTGCCTTTTATAAAATAAAACAATTATTTATAAATATAATGCTAATTTAACGCTTTTTGTCAAACAATTGTTCAAAAAGAAAACTGACCGGCTCATTTTGGTTTTTATACGTAAGTTGAACAAATTTTGCCCGTAAATTTGATTCCAAAAATACACCACCACGCATTGATTGACTGGGCAAAAGTGTAGAAGTTCTAAAATTCTCTTGCGACCAAACCATCCCTTCTCTATTCAATCTATCCATTTTAGAATAATAGCTTCCATGGTCAACAATTCTTTTAATTTGAGCAACTTGTACTACCGTCTCGCCCACTTTTACTGCCCTCCAAGCACCTTCCGACCGTCCAGAACTTCCAGCTATTAATGCCACAATTCCCCCAACGAAAAGAAATGTATTTATCACTCTCGCTCGCTTAATTTTTGCTTCTTGATTTGCCATTTCACGCTCAATAAAATTTACCTGCTGTTGAGGTTCAATGCCCTGATAGGAATAAATATATTTTCCATCTTCAGAAACAAGATTTTGTTGATTTTCATCCAGTGGAACAAAAGTAAAATCTTTAGGGGAAATCGTAAGTGACTGATTTGTATTATTGAAAACTTCAACGTCAAAAACCATATATTTCTCAAAACGGCCATCATAGGAAGCCACTACTTTCACTCCTCCTTTTTCTTGTTTAACAATTTCTTTTCCTCCATCCCAAACTCTTTCATGGTCAATGGGACGTAATCGCATCACGCTTGTCGTAGAACAAGAAAGAATTACACCAGCAAAACTCAGAAATAGCATTAATTTAACCTGCCTCATTTTTTAAATTTTTATACTTATTACACTGAAATTATACAAAAGACACTCAAAATTAATAAAACCCTCATTTATAAATTAAATTATTCAAAAAATATTTCACTTGTAAGTGTATAATAACTACCTGTTTTTCAAATTAATACACAGTTATTAACAGAAAGTCATAAAATAAATCAACTTTTTTTATCCAAACGACTTGCATCTTTATTTAAAAAAAGCGTACCTTTGCACAACCTAAACACAACAAGAGTATCGAAAGAGAAACTAAATGTGTTAAGGAGAGTTGCCTGAGAGGCCGAAAGGAGCCGTTTGCTAAACTGCCGTACCTCACAAGGGTACCGAGGGTTCGAATCCCTCACTCTCCGCAAAATTGATAGAAGTAAGTTCATTATTTCAATTTTGTAATAAGTCACAATTTTCGGGGTGTAGCGTAGCCCGGTATCGCGCCTGCTTTGGGAGCAGGAGGTCGTAGGTTCGAATCCTGCCACCCCGACTAAAATAGTTATCATTTATTTGATAACTATTTTATTTTAAAAGGTTCCGTAGCTCAGTTGGATAGAGCAACAGATTTCTAATCTGTGGGTCACAGGTTCGAATCCTGTCGGGATCACAAAAAACCCTTCATACAGCGTGTATGAAGGGTTTTTTTGTTGTTGGGATAGTAAATGGGATAGTGAAAAATAAATTAAAAAAATCGAAAATATTTTTAACTATCCCACTTATTTCTGAAATTGTAGTTCTATTTAACTATTGCCACCAAAATGACACCCACTAAAAAAGAACTCTCCGAAAGAGATATTTGCACCAAATTTATTACCCCTGCCATCAAAAACGCTGGATGGAATACTGATACTCAAATGTTGGAAGAGGTTTTCTTCACTGATGGTAAGATTACCGTTAGAGGAAATATTACTTCTCGTGGTACTCGGAAACGGGCTGACTATATTCTCTACTACAAACCTAACATTCCAATTGCCGTTATTGAGGCAAAAGATAATAAACACAATATTGGCGATGGCATCCAACAGGCGTTAGATTATGCCAAGATTCTGGACATTCCTTGCGTATTTAGTAGCAATGGCGATGGTTTTCTTTTCCACGACCGCACGGCTACGGATGAAAGCATCGAACAGGAACTTAGTTTAGATAACTTCCCTTCACCCGAAGAACTTTGGGAGAAATACAAGCAATTTAAAGGTATTGAAAATGATGATGCAGCTCTAATTGCTTCTCAGGACTATTTTGAAGATGGCTCTGGACGTAGTCCTCGATATTATCAACAAATTGCGGTGAATCGTACTGTAGAAGCAATTGCTAAGAATAAAAATCGTATTCTCTTGGTAATGGCAACGGGTACGGGCAAAACTTACACGGCATTTCAGATTATTTATCGGCTCTGGAAAAGTCGTAAAAAGAAAAGAATTCTTTTTTTGGCTGACCGCACCGCTTTAATTGACCAAACTCGTAGAGGTGATTTCAAACATTTTAAAGATAAAATGACGGTGATTAAAAAGACCGTCATGGAGGCTGAAAATGAAGAAGGGCTAATTAAAGAGATTCTGGTTTCAAATAAAAAACGAGGTATTGACAGTGCAGACAAGGCTTATGAAATTTTCTTGGGTTTATATCAGGGTCTGACAAATACCGTTGGCGTTGATGCTTACAAAGATTTTTCGCCTGATTTCTTTGATTTGATTGTCATTGATGAGTGCCATCGTGGAAGTGCTGCCGATGATTCTTCTTGGCGTGAAATTCTGAATTATTTTTCAAATGCTACTCATGTTGGTTTAACCGCAACCCCAAAAGAGAATAAAGAGGTTTCAAACATTGAATATTTTGGCGACCCTCTTTATACTTATTCGCTCAAACAAGGCATTGATGATGGTTTTCTTGCTCCGTACCGAGTGGTAAGAGTAGGATTAAACATTGATTTGGAAGGTTGGCGACCCGAAAGAAATAAACTTGATAAAAGAGGGAAACCCGTTGAAGATAGAATTTATAATCGTTCGGATTTTGATAGAAATATTGTGGTTGAGGAAAGACGGACAATTGTTGCCCAAAAAATCACGGAATATATGATTGGACAAAAGAATCGGTTTATGAAAACGATTGTCTTTTGTGTCGATATTGAACACGCTGAAGGGATGCGAACCGCTTTAGTAAAGTGCAACGCTGATTTATACCGTGAAAATTCTAAGTACATCATGCGAATTACGGGTGATGAAGAACAAGGAAAACGTGAATTAGATAATTTTATCAATCCCGAAGAAAAGTATCCTGTCATTGCCGTAACCTCTAAATTGATGACTACGGGGGTTGATGCCCAGACTTGTCAGTTGATTGTATTGGATTCAAACATTCAATCCATGACTGAATTTAAGCAAATTATTGGTCGAGGGACTCGTATTAATGAAGAGTTTGGCAAAAAATATTTCACCATTCTTGATTTTAGAGATGTAACAAACCTTTTTGCTGACCCTGATTTTGATGGCGACCCAATCAGAATTAAAGTAGTATCACAAGATGATGATTTGGGGGAGACTGAAGCAGAAGAATTAGGAGATGCGGGTTCGATTCCCGCTGATGATGAAGCCAACGGAGAGGAAAATGCGGAAGAAGAAACTCCAATAAATCCGTACACAATTACCGATAATCAAAATTTGGCTAATGAACACGACGAAAATAAAGTAGTAGTCAATGGCGTGGATGTCAAGGTTTTAGTGAATCGTGAACTATCATTTGACCATGAAGGAAAATTGATAGTTGTTGGCATCAAAGATTTTACCCGTGAAAAGGTAAAAGGGCGATTCCAGTCAATGAATGACTTTTTGCATTATTGGAATGATGCTGAACGTAAACAAGTAATTATTGAAGAATTAACCCAACAAGGGATTTTGGTAGATGCGTTCCTTTCAGCGGTGGACAAAGAAGCTGACCTTTTTGATTTAATTTGTCATGTGGCTTTTGACCAAATACCACTCACTCGAAAAGAAAGAGCCAATAACGTAAAAAAACGCAATTATTTTACCAAATACGGAGACGGAGCGAGAGCTGTCATGGAAAATCTGTTGGACAAATACGCTGATGAAGGCATTGATAACATCGAAACGTTGGACATTTTGAAACTCACACCTTTTGACACCTTTGGTTCAATTACCGAAATAGTTCGTTCATTTGGAGGAAAAACGCAGTATCTTCAAGCCGTGAAGGAATTAGAACAAGAAAT
>JBBAKY010000004.1:5887-61979 GCA_040403295.1 Arcicella sp. | reverse complement strand
GCTTCGTTTTGAATAAAAACTTCAATCTCTACAAATTAGAAATAATTGCTTTTTTCTTCTATTTTTGATTTTCTAAAAAACTCAATGAACGAACTAAGTAATTATTCCGAAATTATCAAAAACCTCAAATCTACCATTCTAAATAGTAGATACAGAGCTGCATTACTTGTAAACCAAGAGTTATTGACTTTGTACTTTTCTGTGGGAAAACTCATCTCCGATAAGACCAAACAAGAAAAATGGGGAGCAAAAGTATTAGAGCGACTTTCGGAAGAGTTACAAAATGAACTGCCTGGATTGAAAGGATTTGGCGCAACAAATTTAAAGTACATGAAAATATTTCATGATGCTTGGAGTGAGTTTGATATTTTGAAAAGTTCTTATATGTCTGATAATGAGAATGATATAATTCGTCAGTCACTAACTGACGAATTGAAAAGAGAGTTTTTGCAAGTAAGTTTTACTCATCACAACCTTATTCTATCAAAAACTTCAACCTTCGAAGAACGTATTTTTTACATACAAAAAATCGCTCAAAATTTTTGGTCTGTTGATACACTCAAACATCACATCAAAGCTAATCTTTATTAAAAAGAAGGGAATCTTCCCAATAATTTCACTCAGATTATTACGGATAATGACGTAAGAGCTAAGGCTCTACAAACATTCAAAGATGAATATTTACTGGATTTTATCAACATTGAAGACCCCGATGTAGAAGATGAGAAAATGATTGAGAATGAGATTGTAAGGAATATAAAGAAATTTTTACTTTCTCTGGGAGCTGATTTTGCATTTATTGGCAATCAATTCAGATTGATTGTTGATGAAGATGAATACTTTATTGACCTTCTTTTTTTCAATCGAAAATTACAATGTTTGGTTGCTTTTGAGTTGAAAAAAGGGAAATTTAAGCCTGAGTATTTGGGGAAGCTAAATTTTTACCTGTCGGTACTTGATGAATACGTCAAACAACCACATGAAAATCCTTCAATTGGAATCATTTTATGTAAAGAAAAAAATAATAAAACGGTTGAATTTTCTTTCCGAGATTTCAATAAAGCAATGGGAGTAGCCACTTATAAAACAGCGAATGAATTACCAGAACAGTTTAGAAATGCTTTGCCTAATGAAGAGACACTCAAAAAACTGATGGATTAGGTAAAATTACTTTTAATCACCCCCTCCGAAACCCATAAGGACAATGCCTACAACCATTCTTACAACAATAACCACGCTTTAAGTGATATGCCGCTGTAAAAACCATAAATCCATCTTCATTCAGATAAAAATCTTCGGAAGGAAATTCATCACGGGTTGATTCTTTTTTATTTTTTGTTGTCTTTTCCATTAAATACCAAACCGTTCTTTTTTGAAAAATGTTTCTTTTTGCGTATTTTTGTCCTTCTAAATGCTCAAAATGAACGAATTTCAAGGTAAATATCATCATAACAATGCGCTTGCTCAACAGGCGGACGTTCGTGCTTTTACCACCAGTTCACTCTACGGTCATTTCTGCAAAATTCACCGCATCCTCACCGTATCTGTACAAATTCTGTACGTTATCAGCCTCTTTGGCGATTTTGGGACTGGGAACGGTAGCCGTCGCTGTTAGGGATTTAGGTATCAAAAAATACTTACCAATAATATCTCTTCAATCTCATTCTTTTTCAAAAAATCATTCTCGCTCAATCACTTTGTGCCTTGGTGGCTTTGCTACTTTGTGCCTTAAAAAAATACCATGATTTCCACAACCAAAAATTATACGATGCAATCTGCCTCCGATAGAGCTATCATGCTCGAAGACCGTTTCGGAGCTCATAATTATCATCCAATGCCCGTAGTCCTTCAAAAAGGCGAAGGCGTATTCGTTTGGGATGTTGATAATAAACGCTATTTCGATTTCCTTTCCGCTTATAGTGCGGTAAATCAGGGTCATTGTCATCCAAAAATTGTTCAGGCTTTAGTGGCGCAAGCTCAAAATTTAACTTTAACTTCAAGAGCATTTTACAATGACCAATTAGGAATTTGTGAAAAATTTATGTGCGAATATTTCGGATATGATAAAGTGCTGATGATGAACTCAGGAGCCGAAGGAGGGGAAACAGCCTTGAAATTAACCCGTAAATGGGCATATAAAGTAAAAGGTGTTCCTCAAGACCAAGCCAAAACCGTTTTTGCCGCAGGGAATTTCTGGGGCAGAACAATTGCCGCCATCTCATCCTCAACCGACCCATCAAGTTATTCAGATTATGGACCCCTTTTGCAAGGTTATGAAATTATTCCGTACAACGATTTGAATGCGTTGGCGGAGGTTTTAAAAGACCCAAATGTGGCAGGTTTTATGGTCGAACCCATTCAGGGCGAAGCAGGCGTAGTAGTTCCAGATGAAGGATATTTGAAAAAGGCTTACGAAATGTGTAAAGCTAAAAACGTACTTTTCATTGCTGACGAAGTGCAGACAGGCATTGCCCGTACAGGTAAGCGTTTATGTTGCGACCACGAGGACTTTAAACCAGATATTTTGATTCTTGGAAAAGCACTTTCTGGAGGCGTTTATCCCGTTTCGGCAGTGCTTTGTGATGACGAAATTATGCTCACCATCAAACCTGGCGAACACGGTTCAACGTATGGAGGAAATCCTTTAGCCTGTGCCGTCACGGTGGCAGCCTTGAAAGTTATTCAAGACGAAAATCTCTCTGAAAATGCTGAAATAATGGGGCAATTATTCAGAAAAAGAATGGGCGATATTATGACAAAACGTCCTGATTTACTGACAATTGTACGGGGGAAAGGACTTTTAAATGCCATAGAAATCAACGATTCAGAAGAAGGAGAAACGGCTTGGAACATGTGTATGGCTTTTAAAGAAAATGGACTTTTGGCAAAACCAACGCACGGCAATAAGATTCGTTTTGCTCCGCCATTAGTTATTACAGAATCACAAATGAATGAGGCTTGCGATGTAATTGAGAAGGTGATTTTGAACTGGTAGGCTTTACGGAGAAAGGGAGAAAGGAGGCACGGGAAAGTATAAAATTTACTCTTCCTATTTTCCATCTCCTTTTCTCCTGTCTCCCTTTCTACTTGGGTATGATTTTTCTACGCAAACGACTCAAAGATTGCGGGGTAATTCCTAAAAAATTGGCTAAATATATTTGCGGAGTTCGTTGGATCAATTCGGGCTGGTATTTTGCTAATCGTTCGTAACGTTCTTGGGCGGTTTCTGAAATAAAAGAACGTAATCTAACTTCTTGACTGATGGTATAACCCTCAAAAATGAGTCTGCCAAGGCGTTCCCATTTGGCTGATTGAGAAAAAAGAATATCTAAATTTTCTTTGGCAATCACACATAAATGACAATCTTCTATTGCCTGAAGAAAATCTCTACTTGGCATCCCAAAAGAATAAGATTCGGTTGCAGTAACAATCTGATTTTCGATGGTTAAATCAAATGTTTTTTCGATTTCATTTTTTACAAAATATGTACGAATCATTCCTTTATTTAAAAATAATACATCAGTATTAAGGTCTCCTTCTTTAACCCAAAAATCACCTTTCCTTAGTATTTTTTCCGAAAAAAAATGTTTGGATTTCCTTAATTCCTCTTCAGTAAAAGGAACGAATTTCGTTATAAATTGTATTAAATTACGGGTCATAGTATTTCTGGTCTTCGGCGAGTTGTTATATATTTTACATAAAAGGATAATAGCAATGCCAAAAAAAACATTTTTTTTTTGCACAAATTAAATTATCAAATGTTAATTAATTATATAAAAGTAGAAAAATGATAATAAAACCTCCTAAAATGAGATTAACATAGATTAAATTTTACTTAAATATACCAAACTTGATTTTTTTTCTGAATTTAACGCTAAAAAATAAAGGATTGATTGAAATTTACGACAGGAATATTTTTAAAAAGTCACGCATAATTTATTATTTTTGTAATTCAATCCGAAATTATAAAAATAGATGAATCAATATTTAATAATCGCATACGACGGGACTCACGAAAATGCGCTCGATCATCGCATGAACGTAAGACCTTATCATTTGGAAGGCGTTAAAAAAATGAAGGAAAATGGGAATTTTATCCTTGGAGGAGCAATCTTAAATGATGAAGGAAAGATGATTGGTTCAACGATGATCCTCCAATTTGAAGACCCAAAAGAACTTCAAAATTGGATGGATTCAGAACCTTATATTCAACAAAAAGTATGGGAGAAATTTGATGTAAAACCATTTCGTGTAGCCAAGGTGTAATCCGATTTTCCAAAATCGGTAAGTACACTAAATTTTTACAATTTTAGCCTTATTCCAATCCACCAATTTCTCGGCAGAAGCCAAATCAATAAATGGGAAATCGGTCATTAAATCCTGTAATTTGTCTAAGCAACCAGCCAATCCATAATAAGATTTAAACTTACGAATCCGACTTAATTCCTCAATCATGGGTTGGTTGGCATCAAAATCTCTCGGATGAAAATAAGTCATTACATAATTAGATTTTTTCGTCAAAAACTGCAAAACAGGGTAGGGGAGAAGGCGAAAATATCCACCGCCCGAAAAAATAAGTGACTGCCCAAAACCATTGACCGTATTTATCGGAAATTCCTTCAAACGCATTCCATCAATATCAATCCAGCAAGGTTCAGCAAGCCCAAATTGCTCAAACCCACCGTGCGAACGTTTGGCAGGAAATACTGAACAATCCACTTCAATTCCATGCTTAATTAATTCCTCAAAAACCCATTTGTTTTCTTGTTTTATCGAAAACCCTGGCGCTCTGTACGCCCTAATTTTCTTGCCAGAAACATCTTCCAAAGCTTTAATTGATGTTTCTAAGTCATTTTTAAATTCCGTCCGACTTTGTTCATAAGCCAATTGATGCAAGTCGGAATGAGTAGCAATTTCGTAGCCACGTTCCGCAATTGCTCGTATGATGTCAGGGTGTTTTCGGGCAACCCAACCCAAGCAAAAGAAAGTTGCTTGCTGATTAGTTTGCTCTAAAAGTTGGAAAATTCGCTCCATATTTTCATGGATGCGATTGGGATATTTTGCCCAATCTGCTTCCGTTTTGGTCGAATTATTATCCAAAATGTGAAACCACTCTTCTATATCAAATGTAAGAATATTCATTTTAGCTTTTAGCTGTGAGCAATGAGCTATCAGCATTTAATACTTGTAAAATTTAGCTTTCAAAAATGCTCGAAGCTCATGGCTCAAAGCTCGTAGCTATTTAGTAAAACTTTTTTCCAGAAGCCAAAAATGCCTTCACATCCTCCTTTGTAGGAAAAGTAAAGTAAGTCATTTCTTCATTTGGATTTGGGATAATTTCATAGTTTCCCGAATGAATTTTCTCGACTGATTCCAAAATTGCTTGCATTCCCAACAACTTAGTTTCGTCAATTAATTCCGCTTGCGTTTTATTGCCAATTTCCACTTTTTTCTGAACCAAAATATCACCACTATCAATGCCTTCATCCACAAAGAAAATGGAAACACCGGTATATTTTTCATTGTTTTTTATTACCCAAAAAGACGGCATCAATCCACGATATTTAGGCAATAAAGCCGTGTGCAAATTCAAGCAACCCTTTGTAGCAAGATTAATCAAAGGCATCTTAAATATTTGATTTCCAGCGATTGAGATTAATAAATCGGGTTCATAAGTCCGTAACTTATCCAAGTTTTCGGCTTTGTTAATATTCCCCTCAATCTCTACCAAAGGTACTTTGTGTCTCGCCAAAATATTCTTTACTTTTTTATTCGGATTCAGTTTAGAGAGTACAAATTTTACCCCATAATTCACAAAGAAACCTAAGCCAAAAATATCATAAGTCTTTTTAAGTTTATCAGTGAAGGATTCTCGTTTCCCAAACGGTGAAACCTCAAAAACCACTGTAGCCACTATTTCTGAGTGTTCAGGGAGATTTTTAATCAAATAATCAATGTTTTGAGCCAAATAAAATGGATCATCTTGGGTAAGCAAAATTATACGCATATTTTAGAGTAAGACAGGTTTTTAACTGTCATTTTAATGATTTTCAACAGATTTTATTTTTTCATAAACAACTGACCAATCTTAGCAATCGGTTTCATCCAAAGCGTGTACCAGCGAGGTTTTAAATTATTAACTCGCCAAGCACGACGGTCTTCCATATTTGCCCGAAAGCGATGTTTCCAAGAGGCAGTACTTGTTCCGCCATTTCGCATCGTCATCACTACTTCTGGAAGATATTTTGCAGTCAGTTTATTTTTATACAACATTCTCAGCATTAACTCATAATCTCCCGAACAGGTGAAATCTGTAATATAGTAACCAAACTTCCCAAAAGCAGATTTTTTCAAATAAAACGACAAATGCGGTGGCATCCAACCCTTCAGCCAATTCTCCCGTATGTACTCACCCGACTGCCAATAACGCACAATTGTTTCATCATCGCCCATGTTTACATATTGCTTATCTCCATAAACGGCATCCGACTTCGCTTCTTCAAACGTTTTGACTACATGGCTGATAACTTGTGAGTTAGGATAAAAATCATCACCTCCAATTGTTCCAATAATTTCGCCTGAAGCCATTTTTACACCTTTATTCAAGGCATCATAAATTCCCTTGTCAGGCTCAGAAATAAACTTGATTTTATCGCCGAAAGACTCCAAAATCCCCACCGTTCCATCTTTTGAATCTCCATCAATCACGATATATTCCAAATCGTTATAATCCTGAGCAAGCACACTTTCAATGGTTTGACGAATGGTTTGGGCACTGTTGAAAGAAACGGTAATGATGGATATTTTCATAGGATATAATTTGCAATTGCATCAATAATTTAGGAGACATTGAAAAATAGAAAAATACAATTAACTCATTAAAATCTGACCTATTGTCTTCGAAACCTATTGTTCTTTATCCTCTCTACGTGTTTGCAAAGATAATCAACGACTTTGGTATTGTCAGAGGAAAATTAGCAAGCGGACAATTGTAATTAAAAAATGATAAAATTATTTTCGCTAACCCCTTGTATTTCAAAAAGAAACCACTAATTTTGCTGTCCGATTTAGGGAGCACATGTTTCTTCATTTTTATACGGGTTGGCAGAACTCGATAAAATTTAAAAATTAATAGAACTAAAAATCTCTCAAATCAATTCGTAAAGGTCAAAATTTACAACGTTAATTTCAAAATTAACAATAGTGTTAGAACTGATATTGGATTAATTTGTTGAATGCCCAGCAATTGATTTTAATGTTAAGCTACACAAGAACATTCTTTCGTATCACAGGTTTTACCTGTCCTGCACGAGTATATCTTGTCGCTTTTCAATTCATTCCTTCCACTTTCGTAAATTAATTTTATTTGCAAACAATTTAGCTTTTGCCAAATAAAATCCCGACCTTTGCAGTCCGATTTACATGGACTGTCGTGAGGACATTCGTAAATCGTTCATTATCAATCAATTATTAACGTTTTATTCTAATAAAATGTCTGGAATTATCGGAAAGAAAATCGGTATGACCAGCCTCTACAACGCTGATGGCTCTGCCCTCGCTTGTACGCTGATCCAAGCCGGTCCTTGTGTAGTAACGCAAGTAAAAACAGTAGAGAAAGAAGGTTATAGCGCTATTCAGTTAGGTTATGGCGAGAAAAAAGAGAAGCATACTACGCAACCTCTTTTAGGTCACTTCAAAAAAGCAGGTACCACTCCAAAGAAAAAACTCGTTGAGTTTAAATCTTTTGACACAGCACTTATCTTAGGAGAAACCGTCACCGCAGAATTATTCACAGAAGGCGACTTTGTTGATGCCGTTGGAACTTCAAAAGGTAAAGGTTTTCAAGGAGTTGTTAAACGTCATGGATTTGCTGGAGTAGGGGGACAAACTCACGGTCAACATAACCGTGGTCGTCACCCAGGTTCAATTGGTGCTTGTTCATTCCCATCTCGTGTATTCAAAGGGGTTCGTATGGCGGGTCGTATGGGTGGAAACCGTGTAACAGTTCAAAATTTACAAATCTTGAAAGTTTACGCAGACAAAAACCTTATCGTAGTCTCAGGTTCAATCCCAGGAGCGAAAAACTCTTATGTTATTCTTGAAAAATAGATTTGAAAATTTGAAGATGTAATTTTTTACAACATCAAAATTTAATCAAATCAACAAATTTTCAAAATCAAAAATAATGGAATTATCAGTTTTAAATATACAAGGCAAAGAAACAGGAAAGAAAGTTACCCTTTCTGACGAAATCTTTGGCATCGAACCAAACGAACACGTAGTTTGGTTAGACGTGAAGCAATTCTTGGCAAATCAACGTCAAGGAACTCACAAGGCGAAAGCAAGAGCAGAAGTTTCTCGCTCAACTCGCAAGATTAAAAAACAAAAAGGTACGGGTGGTGCTCGTGCAGGTTCAGCTAAATCTCCTTTAATGAAAGGTGGTGGACGTATTTTTGGACCTGTTCCAAGAGATTACTCGTTCAAAATTAATAAGAAAGTAAAATCATTGGCTCGTCAATCTGCGTTTGCTGCAAAAGCACAATCAGGAAACGTAACCATCTTAGAAGGTTTTACTTTCGATGCTCCTAAAACTAAGTCCTACTTAGCTTTAATGGAAGCTCTTTCATTCACAGGAAAGAAAACGTTGTTGATTTTGCCAGAAGATAATCAGAACATCTTCTTGTCGGGACGTAACGTGCAAAAAGCACAAATCGGAACGGCTGGTCAAGTTAACACTTATGATTTAGTAAATGCTACTCAACTTATCATTGTTGAATCAGCCCTTACAACAATCGAATCATATTTCAGTAATTAGTTAATAGATATTAGGACAACTAATAGCTGATAACAAATAACTTAACAAGACAATGAGCATCATTATCAAAAGACCAATTCTTACTGAGAAATCTCAGGAATTACAGAAAGGCGGTCAATACGTTTTTGAGGTAGCAAACAAAACTAACAAAGTTGAGATTGCAAAAGAAATCAAGAAAATGTACGGTGTTGCAGTAGTATCTGTAAATACACTTCGCCAATTCGGTAAGAAAAAATCAAGAAGCACCAGAACAAAAGTAACTTCTGGAATTACTTCAACGTACAAAAAAGCAATCGTAACAATTGCCAAAGGCGAAGTTATTGATTTCTATGACGGAATCTAATTAACAATTAATAATTGATAATTGACAATTGATAATTCTTTAAAAAATTATTAATCCTTAATCATAAATTAATAATTGAAAACTATGGGAGTTCATCCCGATAAATTGAACAAAGCACAGAAATGGCAGCTACAAGAAAATTAAACCCTGTAACCCCTGGCACACGCCACAGGATTGCTCCGACTTTTGAAGAAATAACAGCTTCAAAACCGTACAAGCCTTTGTTAGCCGTGGTTAAAAGAACAGGAGGTCGTAACGCAAATGGACACCGTGCCATGCGTTATATCGGTGGAGGACACAAACGTCGTTACCGTATTATTGACTTTCATCGTAACAAATTCGATGTTGAAGCAACAGTTTTAACAGTAGAATATGACCCGAATCGTACAGCACGTATTGCTCTAATTGAGTATGCAGACGGCGAGAAGACTTACATCATTGCACCAACAGGTATCAAAGTTGGTCAGACTGTAATTTCATCAGCAACGGCAGCACCAGAGGTAGGTAACACTATCCCTTTGGCAAACATTCCAACTGGTACAATCGTACACGCAATTGAACTTCGCCCAGGCGGAGGAGCTGAAATGGCTCGTTCAGCAGGTACTTATGCGCAATTGTTGGCTCGTGATGCTAAATATGCTACATTGAAATTGCCTTCAGGCGAGATGCGTATGGTATTGTCAAGATGTTTGGCAACGGTTGGTTCAGTTTCTAACGCAGATCACATGAATACCGTAATGGGTAAAGCAGGTCGTCATCGTTGGTTAGGTCGTCGTCCACGAGTTCGTGGTGTTGTTATGAACCCTGTCGATCACCCAATGGGTGGTGGAGAAGGCCGCTCATCAGGAGGTCACCCACGTTCACGTAAAGGTTTATTAGCGAAAGGTAAGAAAACCCGCACACCGAGCAAACATTCAAATCGTCTTATCATCAGTAGAAAGAAAAAATAGGTAGATGGCACGTTCACTAAAAAAAGGACCTTATATAGACTATCGCCTTGACAACAAGGTACAAGTCATGACCGCATCAGGTAAAAAGTCTGTAATCAAGACTTGGTCACGCCGTTCGATGATTTCACCTGATTTCGTTGGGCATACTTTTGCAGTTCACAATGGAAATAAGTTCATCCCAGTTTTTGTAACCGATAATATGGTTGGACATAAATTAGGTGAATTTGCTCCCACTCGTAACTTCCGAGGTCACACAGCAAAAAAAGATAAAGGTAAAAGATAATTTGGTATTTTATAGCTGACAAATAATTTGTCAATATAGTTAAACCGAATTCTGAACTCCGAAATCCGAAATCAAAAAATGGAAGCAGTAGCTAAATTAAATAATGTTCCGACCTCCCCTCAGAAAATGAGAATCGTAGTTGATATGATTAGAGGTCAGAAAGTAAATAAGGCTCTTGGTATTTTGAAATACGAGCCAAAAGTTGGTGCAAGACACGTAGAGAAACTTTTACTCTCGGCAATTGCTAACTGGCAAAACAAAAATGAAGACATGAAGTTGGAAGATGCCGACTTGTTTGTAAAGACTATAACCGTAGATGGTGGTTCTTCATTAAAACGTTTGCGTCCAGCTCCGCAAGGTCGTGGTCATAGAATCTTGAAACGTTCAAACCACATTACCCTTGTAGTTGCATCTGCAACCGCACCAACAGTAATTTCAGAATAATTAGACAAGAAATCTAAATATACAAAATGGGACAGAAAATAAACCCCGTAGGTTTTAGACTTGGTATCGTCAGAGGTTGGGATTCTAACTGGTATGGTGGAAAGAGTTTTGCCGATAAATTAGTAGAAGACGATAAAATCCGTAAATACGTAGCCGCACGTATTCCGAAGGGAGCAATCTCTAAGGTAATCATCGAGCGTACTTTGAAGCGGATTACCCTTACAATTAACACGGCCCGTCCAGGCGTGGTAATTGGTAAAGGCGGTCAAGAAGTAGACAAAATCAAGGAAGAATTAAAGAAAATCACAGGTAAAGACGTTCAAATCAATATTTTTGAAATTAAACGTCCTGAGATTGATGCAAAATTGATTGGCGAAACTATCGCACAACAATTAGAAGCACGTATTTCTTTCCGTCGTGCCATGAAACAATCTATCGCATCAGCTATGCGTGTGGGAGCTCAAGGTATCAAATTGAAACTTTCAGGTCGTTTAGGAGGTGCTGAAATGGCACGTTCTGAAGGATATAAAGAAGGACGTATTCCTTTGCATACACTTCGTGCAGATATTGATTATGCTGTTTCAGAAGCCTTAACGGTTTATGGAAAAATCGGTATCAAAGTATGGGTGTTCCGTGGTGAAGTTTACGGAAAGCGTGACCTTTCTCCAAATGCAGGGGTTGCCGCATCGCAAGCTGCCGCAGGTGGTGGTGATTCTCGTGGTGGTAACAACCGTGGTGGACGAGGTGAAGATGGAGATCGTCGTGGTGGTGGACGTGGTGGACGTGGTGGCGAAGGCGACCGTCGTAACAACAATGCACCAGGTGGCGCAAATCCAAATAATCGTGGTGGCGGTCCAAACAAACCAGGCGGCAATAATAACAACCGTGGTGGAGGTGCTGGAAATAAGCCAGGAGGTAAAAGATAATTAGAAAATCTTAGTCAGAGGTCGTGATAATCAATTAATCCGACTCACGACTGTTCGACTTAAAGACTTAATACAACAATGTTACAACCAAAAAGAACCAAATTCCGCAAGCAACAGAAAGGTAGGATTAAAGGATTGGCAACACGTGGTCATGAAATTGACTTCGGTGCTTTCGCTATCAAAGCTGTGGAACCAGGACGCATCACTGCACGTCAGATTGAAGCGGCTCGTATTTCAGTAACTCGTGCAATGAAACGTGAAGGACAAGTTTGGATTCGTATTTTCCCAGACAAACCAATCACGAAGAAACCAGCCGAGGTTCGTATGGGTAAAGGTAAGGGTGCTCCAGAATATTGGGTTGCCAGTATCAAACCAGGAACAATTTTGTTCGAATCAGCAGGTGTTCCTTTAGCAGTTGCACAAGAAGCATTGCGTTTGGCAGCACAAAAATTGCCATTACGTACATCTTTCGTAGTTCGTAAAGATTATCAAGAATCATAAATTTGAAAATGTTGAATTTGAAAATTTGAAAATAATAGTTTTGAGAATAAAGTTTTAAAGTTTCATAAACGATAAATCAATTTTCAAACTTTCAAGTTACCAAATTCTCAAATTAAAGTCATGAAAAACGCAGAAATTCAAAAATTGAGTTTGGAAGAATTGCAAACAACTTTGGTGTCTGAAACAGATGCTTTGGCTCGCTTAAAATTTGCCCACGCTATTTCTCCAATCGAAAACCCATTACGTATCCGTGAGGCTCGTAAGGTGGTAGCTCGCTTGCAAACTGCTATTACAGCAGCAAAGTAAGTTAAAGAGTTTGTAAGTTGTAAAGTTAAAAAGTTTTGGTAATCAAAATTTCTTAGCTATTCAACTTCTTTAACTTAACAAAATAGACTCCATCAATATACTGCTTGGAGTCAATTAATAACAACAATTTAAAATCCAACCATGGAAGAATTACAAAGAAATCTGAGAAAAATCAGAGTCGGACGTGTGGTAAGTGATAAGATGGATAAATCTATCACAGTATCAATTGAAAGAAAAGTTAAGCATCCACTTTACGGAAAGTTTATGAAAAAAACTTCCAAGTTGATGGCTCACGATGAAAAAAATGAGTGTGGTATCGGTGATACTGTGAAAGTAATGGAAACTCGTCCTCTTTCAAAAAATAAGCGTTGGAGATTAATTGAAGTTATTGAAAAAGCGAAATAAAATTTGAATTTTCGTTAATTTAAGCGTTTGAGAGAGCAATTACTCAAACAATTCTAATCTTCAAAGTTCAAATTTAATTAAGATATAAAACAATGTTACAACAAGAATCAAGATCTGGCGTAGCTGATAACTCAGGAGCAAAAGAGGTGCTTGTAATCCGTGTTTTAGGCGGAACAGCAAAAAGATACGCTTCAATTGGTGATAAAGTAGTAGTAACTGTAAAGTCTGCTCTTTCATCGTCAAGTATGAAGAAAGGTACGGTTTCAAAAGCCGTAGTAGTAAGAACTAAAAAAGAAATTCGTCGTAAAGATGGTTCATATATCCGTTTCGAGGATAACGCAGTCGTATTGTTAAATAACAATGATGAACCACGTGGAACTCGTATCTTCGGACCTGTAGCACGTGAATTACGTGATGCAGGATTTATGAAAATTGTTTCATTAGCCCCAGAGGTGCTTTAATCATAATTGTATCATGCAAAAGAAATCTAATAAGCAGCCAAAACTGCATATCAAATCTGGAGATACCGTTATCGTTATCGCTGGAAACTCAAAAGGTAAGTCAGGTGTAGTTACAAAAGTAATCGTTGACAAAAATCGTGCTATCATCGAAGGTGTAAATCTTCAAACGAAACACGTAAAGCCAACTTCTACAAGTCCACAAGGAGCAATCGAGAAACGTGAAGGTTCAATTCACTTATCAAATATTGCATATATGGAAGACGGAAAAGCTGTACGCACAGGTCGTAAACTGAATGAAGCTGGGAAACTACAAAGATTCTCAAAAGCATCAGGAAAATTTATTTAGTCAATTAGAATAATTGATAATTGAACAGTGGGTCGGAAATCCACACAAAAAGTTTCATAAAATGACAACTACAAGATTAAAAGATAGATATTTGGCTGAAATCGTTCCTGCATTAAAGGAAAAATTTCAATACAAATCAGTAATGCAAGTGCCAAAAGTTACTAAAGTTGTTATCAACAAAGGTATTGGTGCCGCAGTAGCTGACAAAAAATTAATTGATATTGGTATTGATGAGATTACCCTTATCGCAGGTCAAAAAGCAGTAGCTACGATTTCAAAGAAAGCTATTTCAAACTTCAAATTGCGTGAAAATATGCCAATTGGTGTAAAAGTAACGTTGCGTGGAGAGAGAATGTATGAATTCCTTGATCGTCTTTTGACAGTAGCTCTTCCTCGTGTACGTGACTTCAAAGGAGTTGCAGATAAAGGATTTGACGGCCGTGGTAACTACACATTAGGTGTAAAAGAACAAATCATCTTCCCTGAGATTTCAATTGATAAAGTAAGTAAAATCTCTGGTATGGATATTACTTTCGTTACCACAGCAGAAACAGACGCAGAAGCAAACGCATTGTTAACTGCAATGGGAATGCCTTTCGCAAACCAGAAGAAATAATTAGGCGTTAGAAGTTAAGAGTTAAGAGTCAATCTTTTTAACTCAAAGCTCATAACTCAACACTCAAAAACATAGATTCTAAACACAATGGCAAAAGAATCAGTAAAAGCAAGAGAAAGAAAAAAAGAAGCAACCGTTGCTAAGTATGCCGTAAAACGTGCAGCCTTAAAAGCAGCAGGTGATTATGCAGGACTTGACAAGTTACCTAAAAATGCTTCACCAGTACGTTTACATAATCGTTGTAAATTGACAGGTCGTCCAAGAGGTTATATGCGTAAATTCGGTATCAACCGTGTTACGTTTCGCCAAATGGCATCTGACGGTTTAATTCCAGGTGTAACAAAATCAAGTTAGTATCAAGTTTATAAAAGATTGAATAGTTAAATAATGCGTTAGATTGGTTTTATACATACAATCTAATTTTAATAACTCTTCAACTTCAACATAACTTGTCTTTATTAAATTAATTCCGTAATTTTGCGTTCCTTTTCAGAAAAGAGGTACGTTTCAAATATCGAAAACAATGACAGATCCAATAGCAGATTACTTAACACGATTGAGAAATGCCATCAAGGCACGTCACAGAATCGTTGAAATCCCTGCTTCTAACATCAAAAAAGAAATCACTAAGGTTCTTTTTGATAAAGGATATATTCAAAACTACAAATTTGACGATACAACCGTACAGGGTACTATCAAAATTGCTTTGAAGTATAATCCGACTACGAAGCAATCAGCAATCGTTAAAATTGACAGAATCTCTAAACCAGGTTTACGTAAGTATAAAGGTGCAGGTGAATTACCACGTGTATTGAACGGTTTAGGTATTGCAATCCTTTCAACATCAAAAGGCGTTATCACCGACAAAGAAGCTCGTGTGTTGAACGTAGGTGGAGAAGTTCTTTGCCAAGTTTATTAATATCACATCGCTGAAAGAAGCCGTTTTATAGTGGGCTTCCATTTAAGCACAAACACAAAGTTATGTCAAGAATTGGCAAAAAAATCATTACGCTTCCCGCAGGTGTGGCTGTAACGATTAATCAAAATCATGTATCAGTAAAAGGACCTAAAGGTTCACTTGAACGTACAATTGATCCAGATATTACAGTTGAGCTCGAAGGTGCTGAATTAACAGTAAAACGTCCAACTGAACAAAAACGTCACAAAGCATTACACGGTTTGTATCGTTCATTAATTAATAACATGGTTATTGGTGTGAGTGAAGGATTCAAAGCTGAGATGGAAATTGTGGGTGTTGGTTATAAAGCAACAAATCAAGGAAATATTCTTGAATTAGCTTTAGGATATTCACACGGTGTTTTCGTTCAAATTCCAAGCGAATTGAAAGTTATCACTTCAATGGATAAAGGACAAAATCCAAAGGTTACTTTGGAAGGAATTGATAAAGAATTAGTTGGTCAAGTGGCTGCAAAGATTCGTTCTCTACGTAAAGTAGAACCATACAAAGGAAAAGGTATTCGTTTTGTGGGTGAGCAAATCCGTAGAAAAGCTGGTAAAACTGGTGGTAAGAAATAAATTTCAATTGATAATTAACAATTAACAATTATCAATTAGTAATTAAAAGTAGGCAAGTATTTTACTATTTTATAATTATCAATTGCTTATTGTCCATTATTAATTATCCATTGTTCACTGAATTCGTGGGTCGGTAATCCACAAAACTTATAAACATTACAATGGGTACGCAAAAAGATTCAAGAAGGTTACGTATCAAGCTGTCAATCAGAGCAAAAATCTCTGGTACAGCCGATAAGCCAAGATTATCTGTATTTCGTTCAAACACAGGTATTTATGCACAAGTAATTGATGACGTAAAAGGACATACATTAGCAGCAGCTTCTTCACAAGAATTAGGATTGGCCAACGGAAACGTTGACAGTGCGAAACAAGTAGGAGCAAAAATTGCTGAGAAAGCCTTAGCAGCAGGAGTTTCAACAGTTGTTTTTGACCGTAACGGATACTTGTATCACGGACGTGTGAAAGCAGTTGCGGAAGGTGCAAGAGAAGGAGGGCTTAAATTCTAATGAGTTAATTTGATATGATATTTGTTCATTCAAATACATATTTCAAATTCAAACATTTTCAAATTCAGAAAAAATGTCGAAATTAATATCAAAACCAATTAAGGTTAACGAAGGCGAATTAAAAGAAAAAGTTGTATCTATTAACCGTGTAGCAAAAGTTGTGAAAGGTGGACGTAGATTCAGTTTCTCCGCTATCGTAGTAGTAGGTGATGGCAAAGGCGTTGTAGGATTCGGTTTGGGTAAAGCAAACGAAGTAACGGATGCAATCGCAAAAGGTATCGAAGACGCAAAGAAAAACGTATTTGAAGTAGCACTTTTGAAAGGAAGTGTGCCTCACGAACAAATTGGTAAATTCTCAGGTGGTTTTGTATTGTTAAGACCTGCTGCTCCTGGAACTGGAGTAATTGCAGGTGGTGCAATGCGTGCTGTATTAGAATCTGCTGGTGTTCATGATGTATTGGCTAAATCAAAAGGTTCTTCAAACCCTCACAATGTGGTTAAAGCAACCGTTGATGCGCTCATCAAAATGAGAAATCCACATACAGTTGCTTTCCAAAGAGGAATTTCATTAGCAAAAGTTTTCAACGGATAGTTTTTCTAATTATTAGTTATGAATTATGAGTTATGAGGTATTAAATACCGATATGAATTCGTAACTCATAATTCAGAATTCAAATAAGCCATGTCAAAGGTAAAAATTACACAAGTTAAGAGTACAATCAAACGTCCAGAAGTTCAGAAACGTACAATCCAAGCATTGGGTTTAGGTAAATTGAACAAAAGCGTTGAGAAGGAATTAAATCCTGCAATGGAAGGAATGATTCGTGCAGTGAAACACCTGCTTGTAGTCGAAAAAATCTAAATTGCTTTCCAACCTTTATTAGAGGTTGTTAGAATTTCTAAACGAAATTGAAAGTAAGCGAGTTATTCCATGGTGGAATAGCGTTTAGCAAATCCTATAACAAATATTACAATGAATCTTTCTTCATTAAAGCCTGCACAAGGCTCTACAAAGGTCAGAAAAAGAGTTGGTCGTGGTGAAGGCTCAGGATTGGGCGGAACTTCGGCTCGTGGTAACAATGGTGCTCAGTCACGTTCAGGTTATTCACGTAAAGCTGGTTTTGAAGGTGGTCAAATGCCTCTTCAACGTCGTGTTCCTAAATTCGGTTTCAAAAATATTAACCGAGTAGAATACAAGGCACTTAATCTTGATACATTGCAAGCAATAGCTGAATCTACTGGTGCAACCGTTATTAATCACGATTTCTTGTACACTCATGGTTTAGTTTCTAAAAATGATTTGGTTAAAATCCTCTCACGTGGAGAAATTAAATCAGCCTTAGAAATCACGGTGAAAGGTTTTTCTGCTTCTGCGAAAGCAGCAATTGAGGCAGCAGGTGGAAAAGCAATTGTAGGGTAAAAATATTCATTTCCAGCAATAGAATGAAGGTCTATTTCTGGAAATTTTTAAATTAATCAGGATAGACAACAGAAATATTTAAGTAATCGGATGAAAACTGGCAACAGATTTGTATTTAAAGAAAAAGTTGGACAAATTAGATTTTTATTCCTTAACGATTATTTAAACAGATAGCATGAACAAGTTTATTAGCACTATCAAAAACATTTTCTCAATAGAGGAATTAAGAGGTAGAATCCTTAATACCCTGTTGTTTATTACCTTTTTCCGCTTAGGGTCATACATTGTATTACCAGGAGTAGACGCCAACAAGTTAGCTGAAAAAGGCGACGGAGGTCTATTGGGTTTATTGAATATGTTCTCTGGAGGAGCATTCAATAACGCTTCAATTTTTGCCTTGGGTATTATGCCCTATATTTCTGCTTCGATTGCTATTCAGTTATTAACGATTGCATTGCCTTATTTTCAGAAAATGCAAAAAGATGGTGAATCAGGTCGTAAAAAGTTAAATCAGATTACTCGAGTACTTACTATTTTAGTAACTGCTGCACAAGCAACCGCTTACTTACAAACAACTATCCCTGCCGAAGCCATTATGGTAAGTGCATGGTCGTTCCGTATCTTTTCAGTAATTATTTTGATCGCTGGGACAATGTTTTGTATGTGGTTGGGAGAGAAAATTACAGATAAAGGAATTGGTAACGGTATTTCAATGCTGATTATGATTGGTATTGTGTCACGTTTTCCAAGTGCTATTATTGGTGAAGCTCAATCTCGTGGAATGTCAGGAGCATTATTGTTTTTAATTGAGATGGTAGCACTTTTCTTCGTAGTAATGGGTGCTGTAATGGTAACTCAAGCCGTTCGTAGAATTCCAGTTCAATATGCTAAACAAGTAGTAGGTAACAGGGCATCAGCTGCAGTAGGTGGTGAACGTCAGTATATTCCATTAAAATTGAATGCAGCAGGTGTTATGCCAATCATTTTTGCTCAGGCACTGATGTTTGTTCCAGGCTTAGTGGCAGGTCAATTTGCGGAAAGAAGCGAGTTTGCACAATCAGTAGTTCAAAATTTTGGTGACCCAAGTTCATGGGGATATAATCTGTTGTTTGCTTTTTTGATTATTGTATTTACTTTCTTCTATACAGCGATTTCAATTAACCCAACACAAATTTCAGATGATATGAAACGTGGTGGTGGGTTTGTTCCAGGAGTAAAACCAGGAGAAGCTACTTCAACTTTTATTGCTGATATTTTGGATAGAATCACACTTCCAGGTGCAATTATGTTAGCTATCATTGCGATACTTCCAGCAGTTGCCGGTCTATTCGGAGTGACAAGAGGTTTTGCTTCATTTTTCGGAGGAACATCTTTATTGATTTTAGTAGGAGTTGTATTAGATACACTACAACAAATTGAAAGCTACCTGTTAATGCGTAAATACGAAGGATTGATGCAATCAGGTAGAGTACAAGGTAGAGCACAAGCTACCGTATAAATCAAGAGAGTTGAAAGAACTCTTCATAAAATGATTTTTTTAAAAACAAATGTAGAGTTAGAAATAATTAGAGCAAACGGAATTATCTTGGGACAAACCCATGCTGAAGTTACCAAGATTATAAAGCCAGGAGTAACCACCAAAGAATTGGATAAAGTTGCTTACGAATATATAAAAGATCATAAAGGACATCCTTCATTTTTGAATTATAATGTAAGTGGTAATAAATTCCCGGCATCACTTTGTATTTCAATAAATGATGTTGTAGTTCATGGAATTCCAAGTAATTATCAACTAAAAGATGGTGAAATAATTTCGATTGATTGTGGCGTATTTAAAGACGGTTTTCACGCAGATAGTGCTTATACTTATGGAATTGGAAACGTTAATGAGGAGACTTTGAGGTTAATGAGAACCACAAAAGAATCACTTTATCTTGCCATTGAACAAGCAGTATTTGGGAAACGAGTGGGAGATATTGGATTTGCGATTCAGACTTATTGTGAGAAATTAGGTTTTACGATTGTTAGAGAATTAGTGGGTCATGGCGTTGGGAAATCACTTCACGAAAAACCAGAAGTAGCAAACTATGGTAAACGAGGAGATGGAGCAAAGCTCAAGGAGAACATGGTTATTGCGATTGAACCAATGGTCAATCAAGGTAAACGAGCGATTCATCAAGAAAATGATAACTGGACCATTAGAACACAAGATAGAAAACCTTCAGCACATTACGAACATACCGTTGCAATAAAGAAAGGAAAGGCGGATATTTTAACGACTTTCAAGTTTATAGAAGAAGCAATTAGTAAATCAGAGTACATCGTTAATATTTAATTATGGCAAAACAATCATCCATAGAAGTAGATGGAATAATCATCGAAGCGCTCTCAAATGCTATGTTTAGAGTGGAGTTGGAGAATACCCATCAAGTGATTGCCCATATTTCCGGGAAGATGAGGATGAATTATATCAAAATTTTGCCTGGAGATAAGGTAAAATTAGAAATGTCTCCTTATGATTTGAGTAAAGCAAGAATAGTCTATCGTTACAAGTAAAAATAAATTACGACAATGAAAGTAAAAGCGTCTATAAAGAAGCGTAGTGCTGACTGTAAGGTAATTCGTCGTCACGGAAAACTTTATGTTATTAACAAGAAAAATCCAAAGTTCAAACAGAGACAAGGATGATAATATAGTAGGAAAGTTGTGAAACTATCTTATTTAATAATCTAAAAAGCTAAAAAAGTATGGCTCGTATTGCAGGGGTTGATATTCCCGACAAAAAAAGAGGCGAAATTGCTTTGACTTATATCTACGGTATAGGTCGCAGCACTGCTCAGAAAATTTTAAAACAAGCTGAAATTTCTTTCGACAAAAAAGCTGGCGAATGGAACGATGATGAAGCAAGTGCCATTCGTGCGATAATTGCTGGAGAATTCAAAACAGAAGGTCAACTTCGTTCTGAAGTTCAGTTAAATATCAAACGTTTAATGGACATTGGTTGTTATCGTGGATTGCGTCATCGTAAAGGTCTTCCATTACGTGGTCAGAGAACGAAGAATAACTCTCGTACTCGCAAGGGTAAACGTAAGACAATTGCCAACAAGAAAAAAGCAACTAAGTAAAAATTAAGCTGAGATTAATAATCCTGAGAGATTATAATTCGCTAAAGTTCTAAGATGAGAAGGTTGTTCGATAGAACGGACGTACTCAAAACTGGAATAGAAAAACTAACAAACAAATGGCACAGGCTAAAAGAAAAGACAAAGCAAAGAAAAGAGTTGTAGTAGTTGAGCAAATTGGTCAAGTACACATCAAAGCTTCCTTCAACAACATTATTATTTCTATTACCAACAATCAAGGACAAGTTATTTCTTGGGCATCTGCTGGTAAAATGGGCTTTAAAGGTTCAAAGAAGAATACTCCTTACGCTGCTCAAATGGCAGCTTCAAATTGTGCCGCAGTGGCAGTTGAAGCAGGCATGAAAAAAGCAGAGGTTTTTGTGAAAGGTCCTGGTTCTGGTCGTGAATCTGCTATTAGAACAGTTTCCAATGCAGGTATTGAAGTATTGTCAATCAAAGACATTACCCCAATCCCTCACAATGGATGTCGTCCACCAAAACGTCGTAGAGTGTAATTTCAGATTTATCTGAAAATTAAAAATATAGCGAGGGGTAATTAGTAATTATTGCCCTTCGTTTCTTTATGTTTCATAATTACTTCATTAGCTACAAGAAGGCTAATGACTCATTTTTATCAAATAATGGCAAGATATACAGGTCCAAAATCAAAAATTGCTCGTCGTTTTGGCGAGCCAATCTTAGGCCCAAGTAAAGCGTTAGCTCGCAAAAACTATGGTCCAGGTCAGCACGGAAAAGGAAAACGTGGTAAAGTTTCAGAATATGCTTTACAATTGAAAGAAAAACAAAAAGTGAAATACACTTACGGGATTCTTGAAAAGCAATTCGAAAATTTATTCCATAAAGCGGCAGTTAAAGAAGGTATCAAAGGTGAAAATCTATTGAAACTTTGTGAAGCACGTTTAGATAACACGGTTTATCGTTTAGGAATTGCTCCAACACGTCGTGCAGCACGTCAATTAACAATTCATAAGCATATTATGGTTGATGGAGAGATTGTAAATATTCCTTCGTATTCATTAAGAGCTGGTCAATTAATTAGCGTTCGTGAAAAATCAAAGTCATTAGAAGTTGTTACAAATTCATTGACTGGAAAAGCTGGAAAACGTTTTAACTGGTTAGAATGGGATGCCTCAACAATGACTGGTAAATTTATTTCTTATCCAGAACGTTCAGATATTCCTGAGAATTTTAATGAGCAGGCAATCGTTGAACTTTACTCGAAGTAATCGTATTTATGGCAAAACGCTTTTTGTGTTTTGTTTGCAATAAAGAAACTATGAATAGATTTGACAGTATTTCTGATACTGTCAAACTTGTTCTAATGATTAGAAGACTATGTTTTGTATAGTCATTTAATCAATAAGAACGGGAACTAAAAGTTTTGCAAACTTGTAAAATAAACGATAAGTTTATAATTGTCAAGTTTTAAGCAAAATATTTTTATCAAATATTCATAGAATCACAGAGTTTATTCGTAAATTGCGAATCAGTTACTCTATTCTTACACATTCCAAGGTAAATTACGCTACGAAATATGTCAATATTAGCATTCCAAATGCCCGACAAAGTTGTCATGGAAAAAGCCGACGACTTTCACGGGTTATTTGAGTTTAAGCCACTCGAAAAAGGCTATGGCGTTACAATCGGTAATGCACTTCGTAGAATCTTATTGTCTTCTTTGGAAGGCTACGCTATCACAAGCGTAAAGGTTGGGGGAGTGTTGCACGAGTTTTCAGCCATTGAAGGCGTGATTGAGGACATGACTGAGATTATCTTGAACTTGAAAAAAGTTCGTTTTAAGAAAAATCAGGAAATCCTTGAAAACAAGATTAACGTCAGAGTTAAAGGTCAATCGACTTTGAAAGCAGGTGATATTTCTAAATTTACAAATTATTTTGACATCTTGAATCCAGAATTAGTAATCTGTACGCTTGACGAATCAAAAGAGTTTGAAATAGAAATCATCGTAGAAAAAGGTCGTGGCTATGTACCTTCTGACGAAACAAGAAATACTGAACCTCCATTTGGACACATTCCGATTGATGCTATTTATACGCCCATTAAAAACGTAAAATTTAGCATTGAAAACACTCGTGTTGAGCAAAAAACGGATTATGAAAAACTGGTAGTAGATATTGAAACTGATGGTTCAATTCATCCAGAAGATGCGTTGAAAGGTGCTGCCTACATTTTAATCCAACACTTTATGTTGTTCTCTGACCAAACAATGACTTTCGAGTCAATGAAGGCTGAGGAAGACAATGTAGTGGATGAGGAAATGTTGCACATGAGAAAGTTACTGAAAACGCCATTGGCAGATTTAGATTTGTCAGTACGTGCTTACAACTGTTTGAAATCAGCGGATGTGAAAACATTAGGCGATTTAGCAAGATTAGAAATTTCTGATATGATGAAATTCCGTAACTTCGGTAAAAAATCATTGACTGAATTAGAGCAATTAATTGAAGATAAAGGTCTTCACTTCGGAATGGACGTTGTTCGTTACCGTTTGGACGAAGATTGATATTGATTTGAGAATTGGAAGTATGGAATGCAGATTTAGGTCTGTCCATACTTCCAATTTTTTATTTTAACTAAACGTAGTAATAGGTGAGTTGATGTGAATCAACTTAACCGCAATGATGGGTGGTTTTTCGTTGGAAACTCTATTAGTCATTTTAAACTTACACAAACACAATGAGACACGGTAAAAAAAACAACCATTTAGGTAGAACTGCTCCGCACAGAGCGGCAATGTTGTCGAACATGGCAACTTCATTGATTCTTCATAAAAGAATTGAAACAACTGTAGCGAAAGCGAAAGAATTGAGAAAGTATGCTGAGCCTTTGATTACAAAAGCAAAGACTGATGATACTAACAACCGTCGTGTTGTATTCTCTTATTTACAAAGTAAAGAGGCCATCAAAGAGCTTTTTGGTATTGTGGCAGAGAAAGTAGCGAATCGCCCAGGGGGTTATACAAGAATTATTAAATTGAACAATCGTCTTGGTGATAATGCTGAGATGTGTATGATGGAGTTAGTTGATTTCAACGAAACGATGCTGTCGGCTGCTACCGAAGTAGTTGCAAAAACTCGTCGTAGTCGTAGAGGTGGTGCTACTAAACAAGAAGAAACTGGTGAAGTTGATGCTACTTCAGTTGCGGTTGCGGAAGAGCCTTCAGCTGAAATTGTAGAAGATGAAACTCCTGCTGCTCCTGCTATTGAGGAATCTTCGGAAGAAGAAAAATCTGCAGAGTAATTAGCGATAAAATATGTTTTGATAGAGGGCTTCGACTTAGGTTGAAGCCCTCTTTTTTAGTAACTTTTTTTAGAAAGCTATGTAAATAATTAAGCGGTTAATTTTGAAGTGTGAAATACTGCAAATTTTGATTATTTTTGTTAAACCTTAAAAATCAATGAATAATGTGTTGATCAAAGTCTTTACATCAACAAACCAGTATGCAAATAAAATGGATAAATTTAAATATGGACTATCAAGTCTAATCCGTGTCTTTTGAATGAATTTGCATCATTTCTTCCTCAATAAATAATTATTAGCAGGTAAGAGAAAATCTCTTACCAACCACAACAAATAAAATATGGAACGTTTCACAGGTCTCATTGGAATAGTATTGATTTTGGGCATCGCCTATTTAATGTCGAATAATCGTAAAGCTATTAATTACCGCACCGTTGGGATGGGATTGGCTTTGCAGGCTGGTTTAGCACTTTTTATCTTAAAAACATCAGTTGGAGCGGTAGTTTTTTCTACTTTGGGAAGTTGGGTTACTCGGGTAATCAACTTCAGTACGGAGGGGGCAAAATTTGTTTTTGGTCCTTTGGCAGATGTGCCATTGGTGACTAAAGCCTTTGGCGGGGGAGGATTCATTTTCTTCTTTAATATCATTCCTACCATTATTTTCGTAGCAGTTTTGGTGAATATATTTTACCATTTGGGGGTTATTCAAATCATTATCAAGTATTTGGCAAAAGGTATGAAAGCTTTAATGGGGGTTAGTGGTTCGGAGGCTCTTTCCAATATTTCAAGTGCTTTTGTGGGACAAGTAGAAGCTCAAATTATGATTAAGCCTTATTTGAAAGGCATGACCTTGTCTGAATTAACGGCTTCAATGTCAGGAAGCTATGCTTGTATTGCGGGTGGTGTCATGGCAACATATATTCAATTTGGCGTACCTGCTTCTTATTTGATTGCTGCCAGCATCATGGCGGCTCCGGGTGCTTTGGCAATTTCAAAAATAATTTATCCTGAAACGGAGGAATCAGAAACGAAAGGAACGGTTACGTTGAAGGTTAAAAAAGAATATTCTAACTTGATTGATGCTATTTCAGCGGGTTGTTCGGACGGCTTGAAAGTGGGCTTGAATGTGTTGGCGATGTTGATTGGTTTCTTGGCTTTAATTGCTTTGGTGAATTTTATTTTCAGTAAAGTAGGAGGGATGTTCAATTACTCAGATTTTAGCTTAGATATACTTTTGGGCTACTTATTTGCAGGTTTTGCTTGGTGTATGGGTGTTCCGAAAGCAGAGATTGTGCAGGCTGGTTCATTGATGGGAACGAAATTGGCGGCAAATGAATTTGTGGCTTATTTGAAATTGGCACCGATGATTAAAGCAGGTACATTGACACCTAAAACAATTGCCATTGTAAGTTTTGCTCTTTGCGGATTTGCCAATTTTGGCTCGTTAGGGATTCAAATTGGGGGTATTTCAGCCCTCGAACCAAGTCGCCGTGCTGATTTAACCAAAGTGGCGGTTCGTGCTTTAATTGCAGGAACTTTGGCGAGTTACATGTCGGCAACTTTGGCGGGAATATTATTTTAAGAAGATACTATTTCACAAAATTCATCGTTAATTTTGCAATTCAATGCCAGCCTACATGGTTGGCATTTTTTTGATAAATTCCATATATACTCAAGAATCATAACCACGATTCTATAAACAAATTAAAATGGCAAATCAACTGAGTATTTTATCCTCTTTTACCCATATTACACGAGAAATTGAAGGCATTAATGCTATCGTTTCGGTACAATATCCCGAACTATCTTCTTTTCAATCCATAAGTGATTCATTTTCAAAGGTTTTTGGGAATAAAAGAGCCGTTTATTTGGGAATTACTTCAAACCATATTTGGCATATTCAGACCGTAGGGGAAAAGATTGTGGAGAAAATTTCATTTAATATAAATGAAATTGATAATATTGATGTGGTAAGTACCACTTTAACGGGTCAGCGTGAAGTGAAATTACCGCAGATTAATATCACAACTAAGAAAATTACTTTTGAAACAATTAAGGAAAAGATTATTAAAAAGACAGTGAAAAAAACGATTGAAGTACCTGTTTTTCAGGAATACAATTTTACTTTATTTCCTGTAACGTTTCTGGCTAATTTAAAATATAATCAGAGTCAAACGGAAGTGCTACAATCTGCTGAGATGAAGCAGAGTGTAATCAATTTTACGAAGAACCTACAGTTGAAAATTACGGATAGAAAGATGATGGAGTAACGTTAATGAAAGGAAAGGAACTTAAAAAAGGCTCAAAATTTGTCGTAATTTTGAGCCTTTTTTAAGTCTATTTTTTCCAAAACCGAAAAAAAGCGTAATTACAAAAACTGCTCAATCCTGCCAATAAATGCCAGACAGAATGCCCTTGATAGAGTGAATGAGGGTCGCAATTTATTTTTTGCACATCAATTGTTCTGATTTTGATAGCAATGGTAATTAATACTAAACTTAAAATCCCTAAAATAAGGTGTCGTTTTTGAGGAAATTGGAAGTAATTAATACCGATTATAATTAACATCAACAGGATTAAAATTGGCACAAGAATACTACTTGAAATCAGCAAATGGATTTGATAAAATGCCAGAATGATGACGACCATGATGGCAATCCAAATTTTCTTGGCTTGTTCTGATAAATTGATTTTATGAAAAACATGATATAGGCCAATACTCACCAAAGTAAGAGTAATGCTATACGTTCCATTCATATCTACCCGCTGCCCCGCCCAAGTGAGAGAAGCATGAAAAAAGGCACTTCCAAAGCTCAAATAGATAAAACAAATGCCCATTAAAGCCGATAATAATGGAAAATTTGCCAAACGATTTTGGAAACTTCTATTCTTTGAATCATCCCAAGCAATCTGACAAATCAATACGCCTAAAAAGAAATACACCAAATTTGAATAAGTATTCATGGATTGATGAAAGAGCTTTTCTGGATTATTAAACTCACAATATTCACCCGTTAAGGCGGATTTGCTTAGGGTCATACCTTCCCAAATGCTTCCGTTGAGGATTTGGTTTAAGCCAATCCAAATTAGTAGCATGAAGGCGGTAATGAGCGTTGAGCGGATTAAGATTTTTTGCATGATATTTTATGGAACGCAGATGCCTTCGGCAACACAGATTTAAAAGTATTTTCTTTGTGGGTATTTCTGAATTACTTTTAACGATAAATATTAATTATATTGTTAAAAAAATCTACGAAAATCTGCGTTCCAATTCCAACGTTACTTTATATTATCCAAATTATAGTGCAACCCACGATTTTCATGTCGTGCTCTGGCGTCTTTAATAACTAAATACGCTACATTAATCATATTGCGTAATTCACAAATTTGTACGGAAATTTTTGACTGTTTATATAATTCTTCGTGTTCAATATAAATCAATTCCAGACGGTCGTAAGCACGTTTTAAGCGTCTGTCCGTCCGTACGATTCCCACATAATTACTCATAATTGACTCTAATTCACGGGCCATTTCTGTTACTAACACTAATTCTTCGGGATGCGTCGTACCATCATCATTCCAATCAGGAATATTGGTGGGTAAAACATTGTCTTCAAAGGTTTCGATAGAGGCTAAAAATGCACGATGAGCATACACGATTGCTTCAAGTAATGAATTGGAAGCCAATCGATTAGCGCCGTGTAAACCCGTTGCCGAACACTCGCCTGCAGCGTACAAAAAGCTGATATTTGTCTGCGAAAATTCATTCACTTTCACTCCTCCGCAAAGGTAATGTTGAGCAGGAACAACGGGTATCATGTCTTTGCCGGTGATATCTAAACCGAGATTATCCTTACAATAGTTATAAATCATCGGGAAGTGATGCTTGAAATCTTCGGGTTCGAGATGGCGAGTGTCCAAATAAACATGATCAACCCCATTGATTTTCATTTCAGAGTCAATCGCACGAGCAACAATATCACGAGGAGCCAGCGAAAGGCGTTCATCATAACGTTCCATGAAAGTAGTTTCGTCAAAATTTTTCAAAATGCCACCGTGTCCACGAACTGCCTCAGAAATGAGGAATGAAGGTTTTTTGCCAGGTTGATACAAAGAGGTTGGATGAAACTGGATAAATTCCATGCCTTCTACCAACGCCTTTGCTCGATACGCCATAGCAATTCCATCGCCCGTAGCAATCGTTGGATTAGTAGTACTTTGATAAACCTGTCCAATACCTCCCGTTGCCAAAAGGGTAGTTTTTGCTAAAAATGTATCTGTTTTTCCCGTCAAAGTATTGAAAACGTACGCTCCAAAACACTTTTTGTTGGGTGTATCTTTCGTGATTTTTTCGCCTAAATGATGTTGGGTAATTAAGTCAACCGCAAAATAATGCGTAAAGAAATCCACTGATTTAAAGGCTTTTACGGTTTCTAATAATGCTCTTTCAATTTCGTTGCCGGTGGAGTCTTTGTGATGTAAAATTCGCTGGTCGGAATGACCGCCTTCTTTGACTAAATCATACGTTCCATCAGCTTTTTTATCGAATTTTGTTCCGTAAGAAATTAATTCTTTTAACCGTTCTGGAGCTTCTCTGACTACAATTTCTACGGCCTGACGGTCGGATAAAAAATCACCCGCTACCATGGTATCATCAATGTGTTTTTCAAAAGAATCATCATCTTTCCATACCGTTGCAATGCCTCCTTGAGCGTATTTTGTGTTGCTTTCTTCGGCAATGGTTTTGGTGATAATCGCAATTTTAATGTCTTTGCCTTGTTCTTTAAAATAAGTTGCAATTTTGGCGGTATAGGATAGCCCTGCGATTCCAGAGCCAATCACTAAAAAGTCGTATTGGGGCATATTGTTTATTTGTTATCAGTTATTGGTAATTAGTTATTGGTTGTCGTAAATTTCGATAAATCTGAGTTTTTAAATACCCATTTAAACTTACAATTAAAGCTAAACGGATAGCTAATAACTGATAGCCAGTAACTAATAATTTACCAACAAAGCTAATGCCTTTACGGTTTAAGAAACACAATTTTATGGCTAAAATTTCTCTAATCCATTGATAATTACTAAATTCGATACTCAAAAAATAAAAATTGTAATTTTAACGCACATATTTACCCAAAACTCAGTAAAATTTTATGGAAGAATCAACGCAACGTAATGGCATCTGGAAAGCAGGAGTCGCAATCTTGGCAGTATTAGCTGGGATACTTGGATATTTATTAAATGATGCCAAAAGCATGAATAAAAACCAAGAACAGGTGATAAATCAAAAAGTAGAAGAATTAGCTTCTGCAAGGGTTCGTTTAGATTCTGTCGGGTCGCAATTGGATGCTAAGATTGCACAAATCAAAGTTTTGGGAGGTGATGTTGAATCATTAGAAGCAGCTAAAAAACAGTTGGAAGCGGATAAAGTTCAATTGAAGAAAGTGAATGCTTTCTCTAAACAACAATACGATGTGAAGATTGCTGATTTCGTTACTTTATTAGCAGCAAAAGATGCTGAATTGGTTCAATTGAAACGTGAAAATACAACTTTAGTTGCCAAAAATAAAGACTTATTTACGCAAAATAGTACGCTTACAAGTGAGAACATGGGTTTGAAAACGGATAAGCAAGGGTTAGCAGATTCGGTTGATAACGCCTATCGTCGCAACCGTGAATTAACGGCTAAAGTGACTCGTGCATCCGCTTTACAGGCACAATTTGTACAAGCGATTGCCCTTTCGGATAAAAATAAAGAGCGTGATGGTGGTGTTTATCGTGCTTCAAAAGTGGATAAAATTAAGGTAATTTTTCAGTTACAACCAAATCCAATTGCTAAACAAGACACAAAAACTATTTTCATGCGTGTACTTGATCCAGATGGAGCGATGTTGTATGATTCGGCAGTGGGTTCAGGCAATTTTGATTTGTTCGGAAAGGAATCAACCTATACGGTAAAAAAAGACATTCAGTTTCAAAATAACGGACAAGGCGTTGAAATTATTTATGGTCGTGGAACGGCAATTCAGTATCGTGAAGGACATTATAAAATAGAATTATATTCAGAAGGATTTAAGATTGGAGAAGGTAGTTTTGATATAAAATAAAGATTTTAGTTTTTGAGAAAACGCCCAATAATTTTGAGATTATTGGGCGTTTTTTATGTTACTTACATCAACGGGAATTCCCCTTCCTCATGTTTCTCTGCCATTTCCACGTAATGCAAAGCGCCTAATTTCAGCATTTGAGCCTGTGTTTCTGAAAGTTGTCTAATCACTTTTGCGGGTATGCCAACTGCCAAAGAATTATCAGGAATTATCATTCCTTCCGTCACTAAAGCACACGCTCCAATGATACAGTTTTTCCCAATTTTTGCTTTGTTCAGCACCGTTGCTCGCATACCGATAAGCGAACCATCACCCACGGTTGCTCCGTGAACAATTGCTCCGTGTCCAACCGTCACGTCATTGCCAATAATCGTTGGGTCGCCAGGGTCAGCGTGGAGAACGGCAGTATCTTGAATATTGGAATTATCACCAATGAAAATGGCTTCTACATCCGCCCGAATCACAGCGCCATACCACACGGAAACATTTTTTCCAAACGTGACATTTCCCATCACAGAAGCATTAGGCGCAATAAATGGTTTATTTTTCATAATCAACTTTATCAACTTATTCAATTCGTTTCATTTTGTGTAAAAGTATTAACATTTGAAGAAATAGAGGTGCAAAACCACATAATTAATGTTTTAGTATTGCGTATTTTTGTTATTCGTAAAATTTACTAATTTATAAATTGCTGAAAATGAAACATTTGATTTTATGGTTAACTTTTATAAGTCCTCTACTTTTAAAAGCCCAACAAAAAATTCCTTTGGATAATATGGCTTTCTGGAAACCATCTGAAAAGACTAATTGGCAAATTGCAGGAGATGTAACGGCCGATATTAATCAACACGGAGTAATGACTTCATCGGCTGGTAAAGGGATTCTCGTGAATTTGCCCGTTGAGAAAAATAATGCAAACTTACAATCTGTGGCAGAATACGGCGATGTGGATGTTTCCTTCGATTTTATGATGGCAAATCATTCAAATTCGGGTTTTTATCTGATGGGACGCTACGAAGTTCAACTCCTTGATAGTTGGGGAGTGAAAAACCCATCGACTGGCGACTGTGGCGGTATTTATAAACGTCGTCGTTATGAAAACGGGAAAGAAATTCTTTGGGAAGGGCACGCTCCACGTCTCAACGCCTGCCTTGCGCCAGGACTTTGGCAGCATATTGATATTTCATTTCAAGCACCAAAATTTGATGCGTCGGGTAAGAAAACCCAGAATGCAAAAATGTTATCAATTACGTTGAATGGCTATTTGATTCAAGAAAATGTGGAATTGACAGGGCCAACGGGTGGTCCAATTGATAATAATGAAGCGGCGATGGGACCTTTCATGATTCAAGGTGATCATGGTCCGGTGGCTTTTAGAAATTTTGCCATTTCAAATTTGAGTGGAAAGCCAGCAGAATTATCGAACGTTTCTTACAAAGTTTTTTATGGTAGTTTTAAAGAACCCAAAGACTTTTTGAACAAGAAACCCGATGCCACAGGCTCAATTGATAAATTGACTTGGGATGTGAGTAAACAAGAAAACGATTTTGCCCAAATCTTTAATGGAACGCTCAAAATTCCAGTCGCAGGACAGCATCGTTTCACGTTTCAAATTGGGGGAAAATATTACGTTTCAGTCAATGGAAAAGAACTTTTGTCCGATGCTTGGACTTCTTCAAATGACAAAAGAACTGCTACAATAGATTTACCCGCTGGCGATGTGCCTTTGGAGATAACCGTCTATAAAACCGATGGTTGGATGTCTCCAATTTTAGGAATGAATGTACAAGGCCCTAATTTTAGAGGTGTTGGTTATCATTCATTGGGGTCAATGTTGGCAACCGCTCCAAATGATCCCATTTTCTTGGATGCCAAAGAGTCTACAATCATACGCTCGTTTTCGGATATTGTGAAAGATGGCAAAAGACAAAAACGCATTACACACGCAGTGAACGTGGGTAATCAGGATAAACTGCATTATACTTACGACCTTTCAAATGGAGCAATTGCCCAAATTTGGAAAGGAGATTTCTTGGATACTTCCCCAATGTGGGACAATCGGGGAGACGGTTCTTCTCGTCCACGGGGAGCAATTTTAGCCTTAACGGATGCACAAATTTTTGTTTCAAATGATTCAAAAGGAACATTTACCGAAGCACCCATCGAAAGTTCAAATTATCGTGGTTTAGGCTACGATTTGAATGAGGATAATCTCCCAACTTTTCGTTATAAAATTTATGGTTCGGACGTGGAAGACCAAATCAGAATTACCGATGGAAAATACCTGACTCGTACTTTAAGTGTAAAAAATGCAAATGCCACAAAACCAATGATGTGCCGTTTGGCAGTTGGTTCAAGCATTAGCAAATTGACGGATGATACATATCAAATAGATGGAAAAAGTTATTACATCAAAGTGCCAGCAGGAACGGTAGCAACCATCGAAAAGTCAGGAGAAAATACGATACTTTTAATGTCTGTAAAGGATAAAGTTGAGTATTCGGTTCTTTGGTAATCTTTTGTACAACGGGTTTTAACCCGTTTCAAAGGGAATTTCACGTAACATTATTCATTTATTAAAAACATGAAAATAAAATCATTCATACATACCTGCACGCTCCTCACATTAGCGTGCTTGACCACAGGAAGCATTTTTGCCCAGGGAACTGAACCTACTGAAAACGATTATTACAAAATCGTAAAACTCCCCATTCCCGAAGGCATTGTGTTGGAAGTCGGAGGAATGGCAAAAATGCCCAATGGCGATATGGCAATTTCCACTCGTCGAGGAGATGTTTATATCGTTGAAAATATCAACGGGGGAACACCAGTCTATAAAAAATTAGCTTCTGGATTGCACGAAATCTTGGGGCTTGCCGTTAAAGACGGGGTAATTTATGTGGCTCAAAGGGGCGAATTGACCAAACTAATAGACAAAAATGGCGATGGTAAAGCCGAACGTTATGAAACGGTTTATGAAATTCCCATCTCAGGGCATTATCACGAATATTCTTTTGGACCTAAAATCGGTCCTGATGGCTCTTTTTATGTTACGGGAAATGTGGGTTTTGGAAATTCTGATTGGTGGGCAGGAAAATCTTTTGTGCCTTGGAGAGGTTGGACGATGAAGATTTCCGAAGATGGAAAAATGACTCCTTTTGCCGCAGGAATGCGTTCACCTTGTGGCATTGGCATGGTTGATGGTGAGTTTTTTTACGGAGATAATCAAGGCGATTGGATGGGTTCTGGCTTTATTTCGCACGTTGAAAAAGGCGATTTTATGGGGCATCCCGCTTCGTTGGCTTGGGCAGACCGTCCAGAATCGCCCGTGAAAATGCGTAAGGAAATGATTACTGCCAAAGTTGACCCTCGTGATAATCCAAATGTAAAACCCGAATATGTCAAAAACGAACCCATGACTACGATTTATGAAATGGGTAAATCGACTTATCCAAACATGGGTATCAAAGCTCCAGCGGTTTGGTTGCCGCACGGTGTTTTGGGCGTTTCGACTTCGGAAATTATTACGGAAGATACCAAAGGAAACTTCGGGCCTTTCGAAGGACAATTATTCGTGGGTGACCAAGGAATGTCTAAAATTGCGAGGGTATTTTTGGAAAAAGTGGCCGGAAAGTATCAAGGAGCTTCTTTTGATTTCAGAAGTGGTTTTCGTTCGGGAGTATTGCGGATGGCTTGGGGAAGCGATAACGCTATGTATGTAGGCGGCACAAACCGTGGTTGGGGTTCGGTTGGAAAGGAAGATTTTGGCTTAGAACGTTTGGTTTTTACGGGTAAAACGCCCTTTGAAATGAAAGCCGTAAGAGCAATGCCAGATGGTTTTGAGATTGAATTCACCTCTCCTGTCAATAAGAAAACGGCTGAAAATGTAAATAATTATGATGTTTCGAGCTACGTTTATAAATACCACCCCGTTTATGGAAGTCCCATCGTGAACCGTAAAGATAATGCCGTGAGAGGCGCAAAAGTATCTGAAAATGGTCTGAAAGTTAGACTGGTCGTGGATGATTTACGGGAAGGATACGTGCATGAAATTAAGCCCGAAAGTGTGCGTTCAGCGAAGAATAATTTACCAGTATTACACGCTTCGGCATACTATACTTTAAACAATATTCCGAAAGGCGAAAAGGCAAATATTGCTTTGGTAACGCCCAAAACTCGGGCAGAACGTGAGCGTGTGGATGCGGGAGCAAAAGCAAATACACCCGATAATCAGATGAAAGAAGCCATGCCAACTACGGCGGGCGTAGCGGCGGCAACGAAAGGAAAATCGAATACTAAAACTACTTCTGTAACGCCAAAAGTAATGAAATTAGCAATAATGACGGATGCGGAGGCAACAAAATTATTGACAAAATATACGTGTTTGGCTTGTCATAAAATAGGCGAACGTGCCGTTGGGCCTTCGTATAAAGAAGTAGCCAAACGCCATTATACCAACGAACAAATTGAAGCCTTGATTTACGAACCAAAACCAGAAAACTGGCCAGAATTGACACCCATGGCACCTATGACTAACGTGCCAAAAGGAGATGTAAAAAAGATTGCGGCTTGGATTAATTCTTTGGGAGGGAAGTAAGAGTTGAATTTTAGAAGTGCTTATAAGAGGAAAGTTTTACAGGCGCTTCTGTGTTTGTAAAAATAATAGTTTTTTTGTAAAAGACTGATTCAAAACTTTTCTGAGGACTTCCTTAAAAACTGTCAAATGATGTTGTCGTTAGGTGAATAAATCTATCTCGTATAAGCGTCCTTCGTTTGTACGCATAGAAGCATCCACACTAACAAACAAAAAAGGTTCAAGCTCATCGGCTTGAACCTTTTTTGTTTGATAAATCCGTGATTATTTGTAGGTTTGAATATAAACGCAAACTTGATTTATGAAAAAGTTACAAAATGGCTTAATGATTTTAATGCTAATCTTGACAATAACTGATGGTTTTGCTCAACGAAAAGTTGTTATTCAAAATCCCAATGAAGCCGAAGTTATCGGACGTGAAATTGAGGTTTTTGAAGACAAAACTGCCTCTTTAAATTTTGAAGAAGTACATAAACGTTCGGATATCGACGCCCGTTTTACGCAAAGTATTCAACCAAACCCTAATTTTGGCGTAACGGCTTCGGTCATTTGGGCGAGATTTATCTTGCAAAATAAATCTTCCCAAAAACTGTATCTCGAAATCTCCGAACCCGTCATTGACTCAATTGATATTTATAGAATTGATGCAAACAATAACATAACGCACAAAAAATCAGGGGTTTATGTACCTGTTTCCGAGCGAGATTTTCATACTAATTTCTATTTATTCGACCTTAATCTCAATTCAGAACAAACCTGTACTTATTATATTCGTTTTCAAAATTCTTTACCCCTGCTTTTTCCTGTGCGAGTCGCTCCGCTAAAAGTATATTTTGAAGACAACCATCCAAAGGATTTAATGCAAGGTATTTATTTAGGAATTATGCTGGTCATGGCTATTTTTAATTTCTTTATCTATTTCACCGTTCGTAGTAAAGAATATATTTATTACGTTATTTACGTTTTCTCTTTTGCCTGTTTTTTTGCGTATAATAAAGGCATTGGACACGAATTTGTCTGGAATAATGCGCTATGGTTTAACCGAATAACCCCTATTTTTATCTCCTCAGGCGTATCATTCGGTTTATTATTTGCCAATACTTTTCTGGATGCTGACCGCTATTTTTCTGCTTCTCAAAAAATCACCAAAGCACTCATCGGCCTAATCGTACTTTGTTTAATAAGCCATTGGGTAGGCGTGGGTGCTTTGAGCATTACTTTATTGCATTTCGTGGCGTTTTTTATCGTTATTTATGTATTAATGATTGCTACGTATGTGTGGCTACAAGGTTCGCAAACGGCACTATTTTTCCTGATTGCATGGTCGGTTTTTTTAGTGAGTGCCATGATTTTTATTATGCAATTATCCAATATTTTACCAAGTGATAATTTTACCAGAAATGCCTTACAAGTGGGTTCTGCCTTGGAAGTGGTGCTACTTTCCTTCGCTTTGGCGTACCGGATTAATAGCGACAGAAAAGAAAGAACCAAGTACCAAGCGGAGGTAATTCGACAATTACAAGCCAATGAACAAATGAGAAGTCGCATCGCCAGAGACTTACACGATGATATTGGATCAACGTTGAGCAGCATCGGAATTTTGAGTCAAGTCGTTGAAAATCAGATGGGTAAAAGCACAGATTCGGTTAAAGATATGGTTCGTAAAATTGGCGAAAGCTCTCAGAAAGTTCAGCGTTCTTTGAGTGATATTGTGTGGACGACCAAACAAACTGAAGATGATTTTGATAATGTTTTGGTGAAAATGAAAGAATTTACTTCCGAAATGTTAGAGATGAAAGACATATTTTATCACTTCAATTCCGACAACCTTCCTAATATAAAATTCTCACCTTCAAAGCAATACAATTTCTATTTAATATTTAAAGAAGCCATCAATAATATCGTAAAATACTCGAATGCCAATGAGGTAACGATTGATTTAAACCGAAACGGCAACATCCTCATCTTAAATATTACCGACAACGGCATTGGATTTGATGAAAATAATATCAAAACGGGCAATGGCTTGGGCAATATGCGCAAACGTACCGATAGTTTAGGCGGAGAAATTGAAATTCATTCAAAAAGTATGGAAGGTACCACCGTTAAGTTGAAAATTCCGGTAGAGGGGTGAAATAATAAATTGCATTTTTATCATTTTCCCAAAAATAGTCTAATTAAAAACAGGAATAATCTTATAATAAAAATGGCTTTTATCCGTTGATTTACAACAACTTAGCCTTTAAAACGGCAAATAATACTTCCAAATTAATTCTTCATTATTTTTTCCTTCAAATAGCACTTTTCTAAGAAAATATCCGTACCTTTGCACCCTGATTTTATGAATCTAAAATTATATCAAATCAATCTAAAGTTAACTACCAAATTGAATTTGATACGTCTGATTAAAAAGACAATATTTTACAGATTTTAAAGCATTTTTTGCTGAATCAGAAATCATCAAATTTTCAAATTGAATTCATGGAAAGCATCCGTAACATTGCCATTATCGCCCACGTTGACCACGGTAAAACTACCCTTGTCGATAAAATCATCCACGCTTCAAAGTTATTTCGTGATAACCAAGAATTCGGAGATTTAATCCTCGACAGCAACGATTTGGAGCGTGAACGTGGTATCACAATCGTTTCAAAAAACGTATCTGTTCGCTATAATGGCGTAAAAATTAATATTATTGATACACCTGGTCACTCCGACTTTGGGGGTGAGGTTGAGCGTGTATTGAAGTTGGCTGATGGTGTTTGCCTTTTGGTAGATGCTTTTGAAGGTCCAATGCCACAAACTCGTTTCGTATTAGGTAAAGCACTTGATTTAGGATTGAAACCAATCGTAATTATCAATAAAGTAGATAAAGAAAACTGTCGTCCTGACGAAGTACATGAGCAAGTTTTTGACTTAATGTTCAACTTAGGAGCAACTGAAGACCAATTGGATTTCCAAACGCTTTATGGTTCGTCTAAACAAGGATGGATGAGTACAGACTGGAAACGCAGAACGGAAGATATTACCGAATTATTAGACGTAATTATCGCCAGTATTCCTCCAGCAGCAACCAACGAAGGTATTCCACAGATGCAAATTACATCATTGGATTATTCATCTTTCGTAGGTCGTATCGCTATCGGTCGTGTGCATCGTGGAACTTTCAAAGAGGGTATGCAAGTAGCTTTAATGAAGGCAGACGGTTCGGTAAAAAGAATGAAAATTAAAGAACTTCAAGTATTTGAAGGTCTTGGAAGGATAAAAGTAAGCGAAGTTTCTTCAGGAGAAATTTGTGCAATGACGGGTATCGAAGATTTTGAAATCGGTGATACAGTTACTGATTACGAAACACCAGAAGCATTACCAAGAATCTCGATTGATGAGCCAACCATGAATATGTTGTTTACCATCAATAACTCGCCATTCTACGGTAAAGAAGGTAAATTTGTAACCTCTCGTCACTTACGTGATCGTTTGTTCAAAGAAACTGAGAAAAACTTAGCCTTGAAAGTTCAAACAACAAGTTCTGAAGATAAATTCTTAGTATTTGGTCGTGGTATTCTTCACTTGTCGGTTCTTATCGAAACGATGCGTCGTGAAGGATATGAATTACAAGTTGGACAGCCACAAGTAATTTTCAAAGAAGGTGAGAACGGCGAACGTTTAGAGCCAGTTGAAATCTTAGTAGTTGACGTTCCAGAAGAATCAGCGGGTAAAGTAATTGAAATTGCTACGCAAGGAAAAGGTGAATTGTTAATCATGGAGCCAAAAGGTGATTTACAACATTTAGAATTCAACATTCCTTCACGTGGTTTGATTGGTATGCGTTCAAGAGTATTGACTGCTACTTTCGGAGAAGCAATCATGGCTCACCGTTTCAAGGCTTATGAACCATACAAGGGCGTAATTGCTGGACGTATCAACGGTTCATTAATCTCGATGAATTCAGGTGCTGCAACGCCATATTCAATTGATAAATTACAAGACCGTGGTGTATTCTTCATCGACCCAACGCAGGAAGTTTATACTGGAATGGTAATTGGAGAACACAATCGTCAAAATGACATCGAAGTCAACGTTCAAACTGCGAAACAATTAACGAATATGCGTGCTTCTGGTACGGATAATAACGTGAAAATTGCGCCAAAATTGAACTTCTCTTTGGAAGAATCAATGGAATATATCCAAAAGGATGAATATTTAGAAATTACACCAAAATCTATCCGTATCCGTAAAATTTTCTTGGAAGCAGGAGAACGTAAACGTATGGGAAATAAAATAGAGATGGTTTAGTTTTCTGATAAAAAAATAGATTTTCAAAAGCCTTTGCCTCGTGTGAAGGCTTTTGTTGTTTAAAATTAAAAGTATTTTAGATTTAAGGTATCGGTATAAGATTTGTAAGTGTAAATTTGTAAGTATTGAAATAATGTTGTAGGACATCACAACACAATCATAAAAATTTACACGCAGTCAAAATTATTTGCGGATAACTACTGACTGATAACTGATAAATAATAATGGGTTTATTTGATTTTTTTAAGAAAAAAGAAGTTTTAAATACCGAGGAAAAAGAAACCCTCGATAAAGGATTAGAAAAAACGAAAGAAGGAATTTTCTCGAAACTTAATCGTGCCGTAGTTGGTAAGTCGAAAGTTGATGAGGAAGTGTTGGATGAATTAGAAGAAATCTTGATTACGTCTGACGTTGGCGTGGATACAACCCTCAAAATTATTAAAAGAATTGAAGAGCGAGTTGCAAGAGACAAGTTCCTCAATACCAGTGAGTTAGATATTATTTTGCGAGAAGAAATCGCTGAGTTATTAGCACAAAATAAATCAAACGATATTGAAAATGCTTTTAAAATTCCCGACGTAAAACCTTATGTAATTATGGTGGTGGGCGTAAATGGTGTGGGTAAAACCACGACTATTGGTAAATTAGCATCGCAATTTCATAAAGCAGGCAACAAAGTAATTTTGGGTGCGGGCGATACTTTCAGAGCCGCCGCCGTTGACCAACTCAAACTTTGGGGGCAACGAGTGGGTATTCAGGTAATTGACCACGGGATGAATACAGACCCCGCTGCGGTGGCTTATGATGCTGTAAAACAAGCAGTTGAACAAAATGCCGATGTAGTAATCATCGACACCGCAGGGCGTCTGCACAACAAAGTAAACTTGATGAACGAACTTTCAAAAATCAAGCGGGTAATGCAGAAATTTTTGCCAGACGCACCACACGAAGTACTTTTAGTATTGGATGGTTCAACAGGTCAAAATGCTTTTATCCAAGCTCAAGAATTTACGAAAACGACCGAAATTACTGCTCTTGCCATTACTAAATTAGACGGAACCGCCAAAGGAGGCGTTGTTATCGGAATTTCTGACCAATTAAAAATCCCCGTCAAATACATTGGCGTAGGCGAGAAGATTGAAGATTTACAGGTTTTTAACAAGAAAGAATTTGTAGATTCGTTGTTTAAAAGAAATTAATATTCTCATGAAAATAAAATACATCTTCATTCTTTATTTATGCTTCCTGACAGCACTTTCTTTCAGCCAAAAATCAAAAAAGAAGATAACCAGGAAAGTAAAACGAGTAAAAATAATTGCTCCCAAAATTATTGAACCTAAAGATTCGATCGAAACGCCGAATCAGGGAATTTGCGGGTCAATTATTTGGAAATCAGGCAATTTAATGCCTTCGCCCGACCTGCAAGTACCGAAACCAAAAGCTGTCCAACGAGAGCTTTTGGTGTACGAACTTACGAATACGCAACAAGCAACCTTGCAAAATGGATTCTACAAAGCAATTGTAACGGGTTTTGTTAAATCCATAAAATCTGATGCGGATGGGAAGTTTTGTGTAGAATTACCCGAAGGCAAATATTCGCTTTTTGTGAAAGAGGGAGAAAAAGGACTTTATGCTAATCAGTTTGATGCGGATGGAAATATTTTTCCAGTGAAAGTAAGTAAAGATAACCTTTCAGTGATTGTGCTTACGATCGATTATCAGGCGAATTATTAATGAATATTCAAAGAAATGCCCAAATTATTGAATTTGGGCATTTCTTTGAATACTATATTGTTGAAACTTATTTCTTGAAACTATCCTTCAAACCAACGGTACGATTGAATACCAAATGTTCAGCCGTTGAATCCGTATCTAAACAGAAATAGCCTTTTCGCATAAATTGATAATTCGTTCCGATTTTAGACTCTTTCAAACTTGGTTCAAGATAAACGTGGGGTAAAATTGTCAACGAATCTGGATTAATAAATTTCTTAAAATCATCTCCTACCTGCGAAGCATCCTCCAAAATCAATAATCTATCGTATAAACGAACCTCGGCAGTAATTGCGTGAGGTGCTGAAACCCAATGAATTACGCCTTTTACACTAATGCCCGAAGTATCCGAACCCGAACGGCTTTCTGGAAAATAACTACAATGTAATTCCGTAATATTGCCAAATTCATCTTTCACAAAATCATCGCATTTGATAATGTATGCTCCTTTCAAACGTACCATTAAACCAGGCCCAAGACGGAAAAACTTCTTCATGGGTTCTTCCATGAAATCATCTCTTTCGATATAAATCTCACGACTAAAAGGCACAATTCGATTGCCTGACTCGATATCTTCTGGATTGTTTTCGATGGACAATTCTTCCGTTTGCTCCTTTGGATAATTGGTAATGACCACTTTTAAAGGGTCAAGCACGGCCATTACACGGGCCGCTGATTTATTCAAATCTTCTCTCACACAAAAATCCAAAACGCCTACGTCAATCAAATTTTCACGTTTGCCAACGCCAATTTTTTCGCAAAAATTACGAACCGATGCAGGCGTAAACCCACGACGGCGTAAACCCGAAATAGTAGGCATTCGAGGATCATCCCAACTTGAAACGATGCCTTCTTGTACCAATTGCAATAATTTACGCTTACTCATCACGGTATGCGTGAGGTTTAAACGGGCAAATTCGTATTGTTGAGACGGGAAAATATTTAATTTTTCGATAAACCAATCGTACAATGGACGATGCACATCAAACTCTAAAGTACAGATTGAATGTGTAATTTCTTCAACCGAATCCGACTGTCCGTGGGCAAAATCATACATCGGATAAATACACCAAGCATTACCCGTACGGTGATGTTCGACGTGTCTGATACGATACATGAGTGGATCTCTCATGTGCATATTTGGGTGAGCCATGTCGATTTTTGCTCGCAAAACTTTCGCTCCATCCTCAAATTCTCCCGCCCGCATACGGGCAAACAAATCAAGGTTTTCAGCAATTGGACGGTATCGAAATGGACTATCATCACCTGACAAATTTGGATTTCCTTTTTGAGCCGCAATCATCTCAGCGGGTTGGTCATCCACGTAAGCCAAATTCTTTTTGATGAGTTCTACCGCAAACTGATAAAGTTTTTCAAAATAATCTGAGGCGTATAATTCTTGGTTATTTGTCCAATTAAAGCCTAACCATTTTACATCGGCTTTAATAGAATCCACGTATTCAGTTTCTTCTTTTTCAGGATTGGTATCGTCAAAACGGAGATTGGTTTGTCCGCCGTATTTTGCTGCCAAACCGAAATTTAAACAGATAGATTTTGCGTGCCCAATGTGTAAATAACCGTTTGGTTCAGGTGGAAAACGGGTAAGAATACGTCCGTTATTTTTACCCGCTGCTAAATCTTCTTCTACAATTTGTTCAAGGAAATTCAGTGATTTTTTTTCTTCTTCTGCCATGCGTTCGTTCTTTATCTATTATTTAGTTTTAGTGTAGTTGACCTTTTTGAGGTCAATATTACGCTTTAACTTGTCTAAACTCGTCATTATTGCTTGCACATTCCCAAACAATCTATTTCTTATCTTGATTTTATTAAAAATTTGAATTACAAAATTACACCATTTGCGATTTAAAACGCTTAATAATACGCAAAAAGGGCTTAATTTATATCATTTTGAAACTGCTGTAAATAGAATTTCAAGTTATGCAATCTGGTACTATCGGTATCTTTCAGTTTTAGAATCACGCTTAATGTACCATCGTTGTCAAAAATATAAACCAATTTAGGGCTGTCTCTGGGGCAAATTATAAAAGATGGTACTAAATAATCGTACTTCGCATTATTCTTTAACGATCCAAATCTGGCATAAGTCTTTATATCTTTTGAAGCCAAACCATAATAAAAGTAGTAATAATGAAACCAGGGTAAATGCTACTTTGAGGAGTAGCTTATTATTTTGGCTCATTTTATATAGGGTAAAAAATATTAAATAAATGAGATTTGGGCAGATTCAAATTTACGGATTTTACAGTTCAAAACCCTGATTTTACCGTAAAATAGAACGTTTTATCTCTTATTTTATGGAATTTTGACACTTTGTGCCTAACAATTTTCCCCCTCAAGCGGTTAACATTTCATGAAAACACAACAAATCATTCTCACCGACCAAGAAATTGACCGCATCGTAGAAATGGCATGGGAAGACCGCACGCCTTTTGATGCAATCACTGCCCAATTTGGACTGAAAGAACAAGAAGTTATTGAAGTAATGCGTAAGGAAATGAAGCCATCTTCTTTCCGTATGTGGCGTGAGCGTGTGCAAGGTCGGGCGACAAAACATCGGGCAAAAAGCGTGGTAGATGATGCCCGTTTTAAATGTACATTGCAAAAGAAAATTTCGTTAAATAAGATTTCTAAGCGAAATTGAGTAGTTATACGGAATAAGATTTTGTTTAGATTTTTTATAAATGAATCTATAAATTCTGTTTTTGCAAAATTTTATACCGCTTTTACTTGAAAATGACCGCTTAATAAAAATAATATTCTCTCATATTGTATTTTTGTAAAATTTCTTAGAATATCTCAAAGAAAGTATTTAGCTTTGTTCTAAAATCCTGTCCCACCATTATTTGCCAATCATAAAAACGTATCTTTTTAAAAAATTACCAACTATGTAGAACGGTAAAATTATGGCTATTTTGTCTATGTTACCCAAGTTGTCTATGTAGATTCAAAATTCTAAACAACTAATAAAATGAGTATTAAATTGGATCAGATTGATCATAAAGTATTGGAGATTTTACAGCAAAATGCTAAAATAACGAATGCCCAATTATCAAAAGAAATAGGTCTATCACCCGCTCCGACTTTAGAAAGAGTGAAGAAATTAGAAACGGCAGGGATTATTGAGAGCTATCACGCACAATTGAACCGTGATAAAGTGGGTTTGGGCGTAACAACTTTCGTAACAATTACCTTAACTGGACATAAAAAACAAGTAACCGAATCGTTTGTTTCTCAAGTAAATTTAATTCCAGAAGTAATTGAATGTCACCACGTTACGGGTTCTGGAGATTTTCTTTTGAAGATAATTGCGAAGGATATTTCGTCTTATCAGAAATTAATGTTGGAGAAAATTAACGAAATTGAAGAAGTAGCAGGAACACAAACAATGGTAATTCTTTCGACTTTTAAAGAAAGTAAAGTATTGCCAATTCCGTGATAATATATGAGTTCTGTCATTGCGACCGTAGGTAAGCAATCTGTTGGACTGATGCAAAAGTGTTTAAATACTTCTTCCCGTAAGCCAACAGATTGCTTCCCTGCGGACGCAATGACAAACACTACTACTCTTCAATTAAAATATTAAAACTAAAATCCAGCGGGTCAAAGGATTTAGCTACTTGACTTATAAATGCTGGATTATTGAGATAAAAATTTAAGAAATTCTCGGCTCTTTCCTGTGGTACGCCATTTGGAAATAGTTTTTGTTTTACCCCCAAAAGTTGATTTACTTCCGTTTCTTGATTGCGTTCTTCGGCTTTTTTGAGGCGTTTTTCAAGGTTTTCTAAAGCATTCAAAACCTTTTGTTGCTCACCTTTCACGGCTCCTTCCAAAGTTTTATCTACCTTCACGGCTTTCTCTAAAATCTTGTCAAAAACATTAGCAAACGCTTGACTTTCAGTCGTTAAGCTCAATGAATTTTGCGAATTACGCTCTACAAAATTCTTTTTCAGGGTTATTTCATCCAAGAATAAATCGTTCGCTGAAAGTCCTAATTTCTCAATTCTCTTAGCGGTTGATTTATTGATAATCATCCCAAAATTTCGAGGCATTAAAATGGGGAATTCTACATTGTGAAAATCAAATATTCCTTTCAATTGCAACCAATATGGCACTTCAGAGGGGCCACCGATGTAGGCTAAATTGGGTAAAATAACTTCCTCATACACAGGACGTAACACCACATTTGGACTAAATCTTTCAGGTTCAGTTTCTAATAAATACAATATTTCAGCTTCCGAAAATTGAATATCGGTATTCAATACTTTGTATAAATCTCCCTCTTTCGTAATGCGTTCACGCACGCCGTCTGTGAGGTAGAAAAAGTTAATTTCTCTGGGAACAATTTGCGTTTTGTAGCCTAAATTTTCTAAATCTTTGGTCGTTTTCGAGACAATGTCGAAGGCAGAATGATTTAATAAATCGTTTTTAATGATTGGAATAAATTGTCTTTTTAAATCTCTATCATCGGCATCAATGCAGATAAGTCCCTGATTACCAAATAGTTCATGGGCGTAACATCGGGCGGCATTTGCTAATGTTTCATGATTTAGATAAGCATCTTTGAAAATTGTTGGACATTCAGACATTTCTGAAATCAAGGTTTCTAATTCCTTCGGATTCATTCGTCCAACTGCTCCTTTTTGAGTAGTTTCCCAAGCTAAATTTTTACCAAATAAGGAGAAGTGATTGATTTCTGCAAAATCATGGTCTTCACTCGCCATCCAATACACAGGAACGAAATTATATTCTGGAAAATAACTTTTCAATTTATACGCCAAATTGATGGTCGTAATCATTTTGAAGACTACGTATAAAGGCCCTGTGAAGATGTTTAATTGATGTCCTGTTGTTACGGTGAAGGTATTTTCCTGTAGAAGAATATCTAAATCAGGTTGATTTGAAAGGTTTTTGTATTGCTTTTTGAGGGTTTCAACCAATACTTTTCGCTTTTCTACGTCGAATTTTTTGAGTGCAATTTGTTTATTAAACCCTTGAATATCAGGATAATTACCAGAAAATTCCGTAATTTTGGGAGATTGCTGAATGAAGTCTAAAAATAACGACGAGAATTGATTTACTTCTGAAAGCGTAAGTTGGTTGATTTGCATAGTGAATTTAACGTAAAGGGAAATCGGGTTTTTACCCTTTTTTTTCTAACGAATAAGTTTGATAGTTTGTTCCTTTTTTTAGATTGTAATGTTAGACCACGGATGAGTCCGCAATGGAATTTATTTCCTTAAAACTCCCATAAAGAACAAAATCCAACCTATCATCAAACTCATTCCGCCAATGGGTGCGACTGCTCCCCACATCGTTACGCCCGTAGCACAAATGAGATAGAGTGAACCTGAGAAAATTATAGTGCCAACGATAAAGGCATAACCCGCCCATGTGAGAAATTTATGGGAAATTTTATCGGTCAAAATCCCCACGAATATCAATGTCAAAGCACCGTACATTTGGTATCGAGCTGCTGTTTCATAAGTTTCAGTACGACTGGATGCTTCCAAGGCTACTTTAAAAGCGTGAGCGCCAAAGGCACCCAAGGCAATGGATAAACCTGCTAATATGGCTCCTGATTTTAGGAATAATTTGTTCATTTATATTATTTTTTTAAACTCGTTGCAAAATGTCTATTCATAACCAAAATTGCTTCTTCAATCGTTCCTAAGCCCACTTCTGCTCTTCTTTTGTTGAGATTTGGCGGGTCAATAACAATTTTGGGTTCATAGCCAGTGCCTTTTTCGTTAATTTTAAGCTGAGTTCCGTACACTTGTGGCTTTCCTTGATTGAAGTTGACCCTATCGGTCAAATACGCAAATTCGATGGGATTTGCATTGATTTTGTCAATGTGTTTTTTCATTTCAACCAAAACATCTTGTTGAAATACGGCATCATCATCAAAACGTTGAACCATTTGCAAAAAATTATGAGAGCTTTGTTCGCCCACTTCTCTGTATCCCAAAAAACCATTTTCTTTGAAAAGCGTTTTGAGTTGAATTTTGTCTGTATCACCCACTGATTTCCATTCATCCATCAGGTTTTTCATTTCTGGCGAGTCATTTTTTACATTCTGATTCATAAAATCAATGTGTCGTTTCGCAACGGATTGGTCATGTTCAATCATCGAATCAATTTGCTTAGCAACCGCTGGAAGTTTTACGGTTTCAGTTTGAGCAATCATTTGAACCGTTGTAAATAGTATGAATAAGAATGACAAGATTTGCTTTTTCATTTTATTAGAAATTGTGCTCTTTTTAAACGAAATGGTTTGGGGATTTGCATAGAATTAAAGTCCAGATTTTAATAAAATAAGTAAAAAGTCAAATTTCAATAATTTCGTTTGTAATAATAGAGGCGAAGGTGTAAAAACCTTTGCCTCTATTATTGTTTTAAATTTATAGAAAACCGCTAACTGGGTTAATTACTTTTATTTCTTCCGCTTCAAAGCTAAATCATGGGCGGTATCGTAATAACTTCTTAGATTTATCCAGTCAAAAGTTTCGGAAATACTTTCTACACGGTTACGTTGCGTAATCCGTTCACGTTGAGATTGTTTGACGAATTTCAAGAGCATTTCTGATAATTGTTCGGCTGCTTTATGGAAATCTTGCGAAGTCCGATTGACTACCATTACGCCCCATTGCTCGTAATCACGCATGATTTGCATCATATAATCCCCAAAACCCGAAAGGTCAGAAGTAATCGTAGGCACACCACGGGCAATACATTCTAAAGGCGTGTATCCCCACGGTTCATAGTAACTTGGGAAAACACCTAAATTGCAACCTCGCACAAATTGACCATAATCTAAGCCAAAAAGTGGATTGGTCGAAACAATAAAGTCGGGATGATACACAATTTTAACCCTATCTTCAGGATTATTCATCAAATTAGCTTTGCGAGTATAATTCGTGATGCCATCTTCTTGTTTAAGTAAATGCGTAACCACTTTTGGGCGTTTGTTGGTCTTCCAAGTTTGGATAGTTCTGCGCAAACGCAAACGCCAATATTCGTCAATAAATTCATTCAAATCGGGCATTTTCAAGTCCGTTGCCGAGGCTGATGCTTGGAAGAGTTTTTCCCCAATTTGTTTTTCGATAGCATTACAAGTTTCATGAATTTCATCCATTACCGCCCTTGATTGCAACACTTCTGGGTCAATGGAATGGAAAGGTTGTTTGGTAATAAAAAACATCACTACCGTCTTGTCAATTTTTGCTTGTTTCATCTTATAATTCAGTCTTGCAAGGGCTTCTAAAGTGATGTCATAACCTTTATTGGAGAATTCATAACGCCCTGAAGTAAAGAAATACAAGGTTTTTTCAAGGTCGAATGGTTGACTTTGAAAGAAATGCCCCATCACAAATTCATTGATTTTATCTTTAAATTTGGTATGAAGATTCTGGTGTTCGTGCATCGCCGAGAAACGGGTGATATTGAGTCCGTTTGGTAGAATCAAATCAGGAACTTTACCCAATAAAAATTCACATTCACGGGCGGTCACATCACTCACGGTCGTCATGACGTTGCAGAGATTTGCTGCCAAACGTTCGATGGTTGCTTGGGTTTCTATTCCATAATGCCTTGCTTCATCTAACCAGTTGAAAGTGTGGAGTTTATCGTAAAAATTGGGCACATTTCCTGCTAAATAACGACCCAACATGGTAGCGTGAGTCGTGAAAACTGTGGCAATTTTTACGCCATCTTTTTTCAAATCAGGAATACACGTTGCGGCCATCCATTCGTGAATGTGCGCCACTATTTCAGCCTTATTCGCTTGCTCTTGGCATAATTCAGTTAAGAAAACACGAATCATTTCACCAAATAAAATCGTCTGATTTACGATTTCCTCAACGTTGATAGTCGAAACTTGATGAAACTCCCAAAGTCGCCCCTTCAATTCATTAATTTTATCAGTAATCGAATTTAAATCAAATAAAATAATTTTGGGTTTACCCGTAATAAGCCAATAGCCGTAATGTACGCCTAAACCCGCCTGTCTCATTTTCTGAATGGTTTTTCCGACAATAGAATCGTCTAAATCTTCAATTGGTTCGAATTCAGCTGAGGCAGTTTGCGGGAAATAAGGACCTAAAAGAAAATAATTATCTCCCCATTTTTCTACCATAGAAGGCACTTTTGTTCGGATAACGGTGTAGATTCCACCCACTTGGTTACAAGTTTCCCAAGCAATTTCGATTAATACTTTTTGCTTGTTGGCAGATGATTTGATTGGGTTTTGGATTTCCATAGTTGGGGATTTACTGGTTATTATTTATCTGTTATTAGTCAGTCGGCGAACCGCTATTGGTAAGTTTAACGTTTTATTGTAGTGTAAATTAATAATTTTATTAAATTATTTTATGATTTTTTTGTAATAAAAGTATAAATATCGGTCGTAAAACATTTAATAAGAAGTTATTTATTGAATTACTGAATTTGTTTTTTAAGAAAAGCGCTTTCGTTTACTGGTATAAATGTTAAAAGGCTGTCACCGACAACCTTTACCTTTAATCTTCCAAAATATTCCCCATAAATGTACTTTTAAAAGCAAAGGAAATTAAGAAAAATACAATTGCCCAACGTAAGTAGGGATGATAAAAATCTTGGACATTTCGGTAATTATTCTGCTTAATTTCTACTTTTTCTAAACGGTTAATTTCCTTAAAAATATTTTCTAAAGAACGGGCATCTGTGGCACGAAAAAATTTCCCTTCGCTAATTCTGGCAATCTCTCTTAGCGTGCCTTCATCCACTTTATCGGTCGTATTTTTGTCGCTTCCCACCGCCACGGTATATACTCGCACCCCAAATGCTTTTGCCAATTGAGCGGAGGTAACAGGGTCGAGATTTCCAGCAGTATTGTCGCCATCGGAAATCAAAATTGCTACTTTACTTTTTGATTTAATATCTCTTAAACGATTGATACACATTCCCAAAGCATTGCCAACGGCCGTTCCAGAAATCGTGATAAGATTTGAAGAGATGTCTTCAATATATTCGTTAAGCATTTCATAATCAGTAGTTAATGGACAAAGAGAATAGGGTTCTCCCGAGAAAATTACGAGTCCTATTCGGTCTTGCGAACGCCCTTTGATGAACTCATTTGCCACATTTTTAGCCACTGATAAACGACTTGGAGGAATATCTTTGTTGTCCATTGATTTAGAAATATCCATCGCCAACATAATGTCAATTCCCTCAGCGAATTGGTCGGATTCAGCCATTGAACGTTGCGGACGAGCCAACGCAATAATAATTAACGCAATCGTAAACATCAAGAAAATACCAGGAATAAAACGCAAAAAACTAATCCAATTTGACTGAATATCATTGGCAGGAAATGCCACATTGAGTTTTTGAGTAGAATTACTCCGAAGCCAATCACGCAAAAGGAAAAGGATTGGAATAGCCGGTAAAATATAAAGATATAGGGGATGCGCCCAATCGAAACTCGAAAAGGTGGATGGGAGAAACCAATATTTTGAAAACCAATCTGTCATATCTTTCGGTAAACGGTTTACGGTGAACGGAGAATGTTCCACAATTAACGGTTCTATGGAGAATTACTCCCTGTTTACTATTCCCCGTTTACCTTTTACCGTTCTCCGTGTATCGTTTTATGAACTAAGCCCTAACTCAAGTCTGCGTTCACGATAAAGCCCTTCCGCCAGTTCTTGAAGTATCTGCAAAGATGCAATTGTTTTACTGGAATATACACCTCCATAAACAGTGGCATCAATTTCTCGAAGGGCATCCGACAAACGATTATCTTTGAGATTATCTAAAATTTCTTTGGTTGTAAAAGTGGTAAATGGTTTGTCTTCAATGCGTTCAATGTACTTTTTCCAAAGTACTACGGCCTTTTCAATATTCTCTAAACGCTTTTTTGCATCATCCGTTCCTCGACTAAGGCGTTGAAAAAGTTTCCTAAAATCATCATATCGTCTTTTAAAATTAAAGAGCTTAATCTGTCGGCGGATAGGCTTTCCAAAAAACCAAAAGACCATCCCAACCATTAGCAGTAAGCCAATAATAACCAAGAAAATTAATGGAAAATTAACTTGTCGAGCAATAGGAATGAGGCGAGTATCTTTTTTGAGTGAAAGTGTATCAATGCTCACATCAGATTTGATAATACTATTCAAAATCACGTAATCAATTGGGGCAAATACACGAGTACAATCACGCTTAGAAAGCACATACACGGGCAAACTCAACTCCTGTACGGGCCAAACTTCAAAAGAAATGAGGGTATAAACTACACTGTCCAAACTCCCATTTTCATCGGTGATGGTATTAAAATATTCCCGTTTAACCAATTCAAAAGGAGTAAAATTATAAGAAGAATCAGGAAAAAAAATATCCGCAGTTGCCGTATGTCGATAACTGAGGGCATATTTTACGGGTAAACCCACTTTTACACTATCACTCAGAAACTTGCCCTTGGGTGGTGTCCAACTGGGGATTTGGGCCGATGTAGAAAATGAATAGAAAAGCGAGAATAGGACATAGAGGATAACCATTGGACCCAAAAACAATGTGTTATTTTTTATTTGTAATCTATGATGAAATGTCCGAATTATTGACTTATAATATGTATTCATTATTCTCTAAAACTTTTACGCTAAAAAAATCTACTTCCTAACCCGAAACAACTTAATCAATTTAGGCACATAATCCTCCGAGGCATCAATGGCTAAATAATTGGCTCGGTTTTGCTTACATATTTGGTCTAATTGTTCCGAATTTTTCTCAAATAAATCTTTCATTCTATTTCTAAACCAATTGGAAGAAGCATTAATCCAAATCGTTTTTCTACTTTCTGTATCAAATACGGGAATAATACCCAAACGTGGCAAATTAGTTTCTCGTTGGTCGTAGAGATGAATCACAATTAAATCATGTCTTCGGGCGAGGGCTTTTAGGTTTTCTTCGTAACCTGTATCAATAAAATCAGATACCAAAATTACTAAACTCCTGCGTTTCAATACGTCCAACGTAAACAAAATCATTTTTTTAAGATTTGTTCCTGTGGATTCTGCTTTTAGCTTAAAAAGCTCCAAAATCGTTCTGTAACCGTGTTTTAGGGTATTAGCGGGTTTAATATATTTCTCTTTTTGGTCAGAAAAACACAATAATCCCACGTGACTTGCCTCCTTAATGGCTGATAAAGTCAAAACGCCACAAATCTCTTTGATGGTATCTAATTTTGAACGGTCGGACCGCCCAACATTTTGCGAAGCACTCACATCAACCACAAAAAATACCGTTTGTTCTTTCTCTTCTTTAAATATTTTCACGAACGTTCCGTGTCCTTTGGCGGAGGTATTCCAGTCGATAAGTCGCACATCATCACCGTATTGATACAATCGTAAATCGCTGAATTCCAAGCCTGAACCTTTAAAAATAGAATGGAAATTTCCCCGCATTTGCGAAGTTACCGCCTTGCGAATTTTGATTTCGTATTTATAAAGTTTGGATAAAAATTCGTTTGGGTTCATTATTTAGGGTTAGAACTTGGTTGGTAGGAATTAGTGATTTAAAAGAACACTCTTTCCTAATCGTTGCCTCTAACATTTTGCCTTTCAGAACTCAAAAATAAGCATTTAAGCCTGATTAGTCGTTATTAAATCCAGTTATTTGTTAAAAGGTGAAAGGTGAAAGTTACTCAGAGTCTCACAGAGTTTTATATAAAGTTTCACTAATGAAGAATAAAAAAACCTGTGAAACTTTGTGATAAACTCTGATTAACGCAATGTCCAAAAAATCCAATGAAAAATCAATCAAACATAAACTACATTTCCCAAAAAAACTTATCTTGCAAAAATTCACAACAATCTTCAACAAAACTATGAACAACCAAAATCAAACCGCCCACCAAAGTCTTTTGGAAGAAAGAAAGCTACGTTTGGAAACCATCAAATTGGGCGGAGGACTCAAAAATATTCAAAAACAACACGACAGAGGTAAACTCGTCGCCCGTGAACGCATTGATTATTTGATCGATGACAATACAGAATTCTTAGAAATTGGTGCATTTGTGGGCTACGAAATGTATGCCGAACATGGCGGTTGTCCTGCGGGTGGAACGGTGGGTGGTTTAGGCTATGTGTCTGGCAGACTGTGCGTTATCGTGGCAAATGACCAAACGGTAAAGGCTGGAGCCTATTTTCCAATTACGGGCAAAAAGAATTTGCGCCTCCAAGAAATTGCGATGCAAAACCATTTGCCCATTATTTATTTGGTGGATAGTGCAGGCGTTTTTTTACCGATGCAAGACGAAATCTTCCCCGATCGTGAGCATTTTGGAAGAGTTTTTTACAATAATTCTTTAATGAGTGCGATGGGAATTACCCAAATTTCGGCCGTTTTGGGCAGTTGCGTGGCGGGTGGAGCATATTTGCCCATTATGTCGGACGAAACATTGATGGTAGAAGGACAAAGTTCAATATTTTTGGCAGGACCTTATCTGGTCAAAGCGGCCGTTGGTGAAAACATTGACGCAGAAACGTTGGGCGGAGCCGTTACGCACACCGAAATTTCAGGCATTGCCGATTATAAGTTCAAAACCGAACAAGAATGTTTAGACCACGTAAAAAGAACAATTGGTAAAATGGGAGAATTGCCAAATGCGGGATTCAATCGTACAGAGGCACATTTACCCACCAAAAATCCCGAAGAAATCTTAGATATTTTTCCAGAATTAAGAACAAAACCTTATAATATGCTCGATATTATTGAGCGTTTGGTGGATAATTCTGAGTTTGACGAATTCAAAAAAGATTACGGTAAAACCATCATTTGTGGCTACGCACGTATTGATGGTTGGGCAGTAGGAATTGTAGCAAATCAGCGAATGGTCGTGAAAAGTGCCAAAGGAGAAGTACAAATTGGGGGCGTAATTTATAACGATTCAGCTGATAAATCCGCTCGATTTATTATGAATTGTAACCAGAAAAGAATCCCCTTGGTTTTCTTGCAAGATGTTACGGGTTTCATGGTTGGCAGTCGGTCGGAACATTCTGGGATTACGAAAGATGGGGCAAAAATGGTGAATGCCGTTTCCAATTCTATCGTCCCAAAATTCACCATAATTATCGGAAATTCATACGGTGCGGGCAACTATGCCATGTGCGGGAAGGCGTATAATCCGAGTTTTATTTACGCTTGGCATTCTGCAAAAATTGCTGTGATGGGTGGGGAGCAAGCCGCAAAAACGCTTCTACAAACGCAAATTGCTTCGATGAAAGCCAAGGGGAAAGAATTCACGAAAGAGGAAGAGGACGGAATTTTGAAGGGAATTATGGATAGATACAACGTTCAAACCACGCCTTATTATGCCGCTGCAAGGTTGTGGGTGGATGAAATAATTGAGCCTTTGGATACTCGGAAAGTAATTTCAAAAGGTATTGAAGCCGCAAATCACGCACCGATTACGAAAGATTTTAAGGTTGGAGTTTTTCAAGTGTAATATTATTTGCATTTATCAAATAATATGTATAAATTTTACTTCCTAAAAACTAAAATCAATGTCATTATGAAAAAAGTCTCCAATCTTATTTATCACAAAGGAAATACCGTGACGGTTATTGATGGCTCAAAAACGGTATATGATGCCTTGGAAATTATGGTTCAAAAAAATATTGGAGCGTTGGTTGTGTATGACAATGATAAATTTGTGGGGGTTGTTACAGAGCGAGATTACGCTCAGAAGGTAATTGTGAAAGGAAGACACTCGCACGATACATTGGTTTCGGAAATTATGCAAGCTTCGCCAGCTACCGTAAAATTTGAAGATACCATTGAAAGATGTATGGAATTGATGTCGGACAAACACATTAGATATTTACCCGTGATAGCAGAAAGTCACGTAGTGGGTTTAGTTTCGATGGGTGATGTGGTGCGTTACATTATTGAAGACCAAAAAGATACGATTAATCATTTACAGAATTTTATTTCTGGGGGAATGTAGAATAGTTGATAGTTATTAGAGAATAGTTAATAGTTGAAAGTCGGATACGTTTACCCAAGAGGGAGTGTTTTCTTCAAATTAAACTATTAATTATTCTCTATTAATTATTCACTAATTACACATCAAAACCTGCTAAATCTTTAAATTCTGCAATTCTATCCGCTAATTCTGTTGCTGATAAATCCATTAAACGTTCTGTTCCGAATTTTTCTACGCAGAAAGAAGCCATCGCCGAGCCATACACAATGGCACGTTTCATATTCTCGAAAGAAATGTCATCCGTTTTTGCTAAATAGCCAATAAATCCACCCACAAATGTATCGCCCGCACCCGTTGGATCAAAAACATCTTCCAAAGGCAACGCCGGACAGAAAAACATTTTATCACCTTGAAACAATAACGCACCGTGTTCGCCTTTCTTGATAATTAACGTTTTAGGCCCCATTGCCATGATGGTTTTTGAGGCAGTTCTCAACGAATAATCACCCGAAAGTTGGCGAGCTTCTTCGTCGTTAATACACAAAACATCAATCATTTTCAAGACAGTCTTCAAATCATCCATAGCAATATCCATCCAGAAATTCATTGTGTCCATTACGACCAATTTAGGACGATTTGCTAAACGGTCAATTACCGTTTTTTGAACGGCTGGCGTAAGATTTCCTAACATCAAATACTGGCAATCCTGATATTCAGCGGGAATAATTGGATCGAAAGTGCCCAAAACGTTCAATTCCGTAACCAACGTATCACGAGAATTCATGTTGTTATGGTAACGACCCGACCAAAAGAAAGATTTTTCGCCTTTTTTGATTTGCAAACCTGTTGTATCAACACCTTTATCTTGAAGAAGTTGGATATATTCTTGGGGAAAATCTTCACCCACAACCGCTACTAAATTAATGGGAGTTTTGAAGTAAGATGCTGATAATGAGATAAATGTACCTGCACCACCAATGATTTTGTCTGTTTTTCCTCTGGGAGTCTCAATGGCATCAAAAGCCACCGAACCAATTGCTAATAAACTCATGGATTAAATTTGAAGAGTTGAAAAT
>JBBAKY010000004.1:0-5787 GCA_040403295.1 Arcicella sp. | reverse complement strand
AGCCACCGAACCAATTGCTAATAAACTCATGGATTAAATTTGAAGAGTTGAAAATGAAATATTTTGCAAAGGTACGGAAATAAGATTATTTATATTTGCAAATAAACAATATTCCCATGCATAGAAAAGCCACACAAAATGACCTCCAATTCATCTACGAACTGTATATGCACCCACAAGTAAATCCGTATTTGCTTTACGAACCGATGGATATTGAAGAATTTAAGCCCATATTTGATAAACTTTTAACCAGTGAAATAAAATATGTTTTTACGGATGAAAACGGAAATCCTGTTGGAATGTTCAAATTATTTCCGTGGATATATCGGGCTTCACATATTGCTTATTTGGGAGGATTAGCGATTCATCCAGCTTTTGCGAGTAAAGGTTTTGGCAGAAAAATGATGCAAGAAATTATTGAATTAGCCAATCAGCAAGGCTATAAAAGAATAGAATTAAGTGTGGCAACCGAAAATTTAAAAGCCATTGAATTATACAAAAAATTAGGCTTTGAAGTGGAGGGTATTATGAAAAAATATACGTATCTGAAGCAAGAAGGACGCTTTTTGGATGAATTATTGATGAGTTATATTCAAATGGAGTAAAGGAAAAAGGGAGGAATGTAGAAAGGGTTTTCACCTTCCTCCATTCCTCCTTTTTCCCTTTACTCCTAAAAGACCTACTCAATCATATCCGCTTCTTCCAAAATATAATTCATCTCGTAAATATCATCGGCATTGAGTTTTAGTTTTCCTTTAAAAGTGTGCATATCGTCCGTTTTATACTTTCTGACCTCACTTTTCAAAGGCTTCAAAGACATCACTGATTCTGGCCCTGCACCGCCACAAAAGAAACATTGGCTGTATGGAAATGCCGAAAGCACGTACATATTTGTCGCTACATCCACAGGAATAACGTAGCCTTTAATGATGACTTCTTTATTCTCCAATTTCTTTAAAGGTGCGCCAAAAGTTGGGTAAAGCATAAAAATAGATTCTTGTGGATACCATTTTTTCTTGAAAGAAACGTCTTTCAACATATCCCAAGTAAGTTTTTCAGCGGGAGCATTTTTTGCCGAAATAAAGGTTGAGATTATCACACCTAACAATAGTAATGTCTTGATTTTCATATCTGTATTTTGATGTTTGTTGTTCGTTTTTCGAGAAGGGTTTTCGTTGTTCAATATTTAAGAGTTGAATGATAATGTCCGCTTTTAACGAAAATCAAACATCAAAAAATTACTCATCCGCTAATGTTTTTGAAATGTTAATGTTATAGATACCTAATGACGGTATCGCTGCCGCTAATAATCCGATAAATAATGCCCCTATAAATAAATAAAATTCTTCGGTTAGCAAAGATAAAACGTTGAAGTCGTAATGAAAATTTTGTTCCACATTTTCTGACATAATCCAAAGTCCAAATCTACTCAAAAATATACCAATTACGAAGCCTATTATACTGATTATCAACCCTTCTAATAACAATAATAAAAATAATTTTGTTCGACTCGCTCCCATCGAAAGCATCAAAGCCATTTCGTATTTTCGTTCTTTCAAGGAATTATAGAGCGATACAAAGACACTCAATCCCGAAACGATGATTATCACCAACGCAATCCACTTCAAAGCATCCACGCCCACGCCCAATAAGGCAAATAGTCGGTTGATTTCAATGGCTGGCGTGGCCGTTTGCAATGTTGAATTTTGGTTAATACTTCTGGCCATCATCATGCCCATTACAGGATTTCGGAATTTTACTAATAACGAAGTAATTTCCCTTGAATCCTCTGCTTCGTGATGATGTTCTTCATCAGTTTGAGGCTGTTCTTCTTCCAATAATTTCAAAGCATTTATTCCTTTTCCCGCTTCTTCTTCATGGTGTTCGTCATGTACTGCCCAAACACTTTCTAAGGGCGTAATCATCACTTGGTCAAGTACAGAATTGGTTGTTTTCAAGATTCCGACAACCTTAAATTGCTTTTCTTTATGCGCATTGCCTTCTTTATCAAAACCATGTTGCGAAGAAAAGGCATCACCAACTTTCAAGCCTAAATTCTTGGCTGCTTTACTGCCAACCACAATTTCCATGGCCTTTGAAAATACCTTTCCAGTTTCAAATTCCGCTTGAAAATGTTTTAAATATTTATCATTTGAACCCACAATTCTGTATCCTTGATAACTATCCCCCATCGAAAGGGGAATGGTGGATTTTACCAATGGGCTACGAGTCAGTCGATTAGCTTCTTCCATCGGAATATTTCCCGTGGGCGAATCAATCTGATAAATGCTCGCCAAAATTAATTGGAGTGGACTGCCTTTAGCGCCCACAACCATGTCAATTCCCGCCACGTTTCGAGTGAATTTTTCTTCAATTTGTTTGCTTGCCAAGAGCAAAAGTGAGATAATCGCAATCCCCAAAGCCATCAATAAAATGCTCAATGAAGTGGTTAAAGGCTTATCTTTTAGGTTGTTGGTTGATATTTTTAAAAGATTCATAAATTGTTGATGATAATAAAAAAGCCTCTGCGATTATACAGAGGCTTTTTTATTTGATTTTATATTTTCTTTTGTTACTAACATACCTCTCTCAGACAAGAACTTCTCGGCTCTATTTATCTTGTCTTTAAATAAGGTATCACGATTGACGTTGTCTAATCGTGGATTATATTGAAAGTTTGTTTCTTTATTTTTTGAGATTATCAAAGTTATCATTTGATTTATGATGGTACAAATATAGGATTATTTGCTTTTTTTTTAATCAAAAAGGTAACATATTTTTATTCTTGTTAAATTCAAGTTTGAAATGCAATCTATTAATTTGATAAATTATTTGTGAAAAAAAGGGTTCGAAAACTATTATTTTGAGTGTCAAATTCAACTAAATAAAATGGTAAATTTTACCCATTTAACCCTTGAGCAAAGAGACAAAATAGATACTTTGTTGAATTCACCGAGAAAATTTCTCAAAATTCAATTGCCCGACAAGTAGGTGTTTATGAGTCAGCCATTAGTGGAGAGAAACAATACAATTCTCGTTCACGAGTGGGTTGTCAAGCCGCTTATGCTCAGACAGTTGCTAAAAATGATAATTTAAAAAGCTCTTTAAAATCAATGAAGAACTCAAAAAGAAAATTCGTAAACAACTACAAGATGAGTAGTCTCCTAAACAAATAGTTAGAATGAATTGCTTTAAAGAATTCCCAAGAAAACATTCCAAAAGTTAGTTATGAAACCATTTATCAATACATTTATTGTAAACAAAAACAAGGCAATAATATTTATTTGAAATTGCGTAAAAGACGTAAAAATGGCTAAAAAAACTGAAAAAAGATGATGTTAGAGAAAAATTCTTAACAAGGTTATGATAGACCAAAGACCTCTTATGATTGAAAATACACAACGAGTTAGTCATTGATAGGGTGACGGTTCGATTTCTATGATTCATGCAAATGATCGAATATAATTTTCGTTATATTTTTCCCCTTAAGTCTAAAACTGTAAAAGAGGTGGAAAATAAAATGAGTTTGATTAATACTACCATTCCTATTCATTCCATTACTTTTGATAATGGTAGAGAATTTACAAATCACCAAGAAATAGCTCAAAATTTGGATTGACAAATCTTCTTTTCTTTTCCCTATCACTCGTGGGAAAAAGGATCAAATGAAAATATTAATGGGCTAATTCGACAGTACATTGCTAAAAAAATAGATATCAAGTAGTATTCGGATGAATATGTTTTGGAAGTCCAAAATTAACTAAATAATAGACCCAGAAAAATACTTAATTTTCTAACCTCTATCGAAATATCTAAAAATATGAAAACTACATTCACGTTTTACCAGAACGGCCTTACCCGCAAAGCAAATTGAACCAATAACGATTAACAATGCTCCGATTAAGTACTTAATTTGTGATTTTTTCATGGTTGTTTTTTTGGAGTGAATTAAAAAAAGCCTATCCAAATCAATGGAAAGGCTTTCTTAACTCGTTTTAACAAAGATAACTATTTTTGTGCTCTCTGTTTTTTTACTGCTTGAGCGCTAATGGCACTTGCCTGATTTCCGAAACTCTTACGCACGTAAGATAGCACTTCGGCAATTTGATAATCCGTTAGGAAATCGTGAGATGGCATTTCGTTGGAATAGCTGTCACCGTTAATTTCGGTGTCTTTTAATCCTTTCAAAATAACATTAATCAGTCGAGTAGAATCACCCAAAACCCAGTCCGTTTTTATCAAAGGTGGATTCATATTTGGCACGCCACTCCCGTCTTCCTGATGGCACGCCAAACAGTAGGTTTCATAAATAATCTTGCCCGAATCTGGCTGATAATTATACGGTTGAGATTTTGTGACTGTATTTTTTTGTATCATTGCCGAACTCAATAATAAAGTTAGCAATGATAAACTAAGGATATATTTCATTTGAATGTATCTCGGCTCTCCAGAACCAAGAATTAACGTAATTTACAACTCTGGAGAATCGTGGTGGTGGTACTTTACTGATGAATAACTCGCCAAACTTTTCCTTTTACCGAATCTGTAATATAAATTGAGCCGTCAGTTCCTTGAGCTAATCCCATTGGACGAGCTTTGGCATCGCCTGGATTTTTTACTTCTGGTCCACCTGAAAATCCATCCGCAAAAATTTCATAATCTCCCGATGGTTTACCATTTTTTCCGAAAGGTACAAAAGCCACAAAATAGCCGCCCTGTTTTAATGGAGCTCTATTCCAAGAGCCATGAAAACAGATGAATGCGCCATTTTTGTATTTGGCAGGAAACATATTTCCCGTATAAAACATCAAGGCATTTGGGGCCCAGTGCGCTGGAAATGCCATAATTGGTTTATCTTTTCCTTCACAAAGCCCTTGCGTTTTTGTATCACCGCCATATTCTGGAGCCAATATTTTCTTGTTTTGAAAACGATCGTGATAGCAATAAGGCCAGCCAAAATCTGACCCTTTCTTCAACAATAAAAATTCCTCAGAAGGCAATTCTGCACTTTGCTCAGCATCGTACATTTCTGGATAAAGCGTTGTTAATTGGTCACGTCCGTGTTGCATGGCATAAAGTTCGCCTTGTTGTTTATTCCAATCAATGCCAACGATATTTCTAATACCCGTTGCGTACCTAAAACCATCGGCTTGTTTTTGATTTTTTTTGTTAGCATCAAACTGCCAAACGCCTTCGTGCCAGTCTAAAATTGGGCAAGGCATCATACCTTTTGAGCCTTTCATACGGTTTTTCTCTTGACAAGCATTTGATGGAGCTCCGAAGGTTACATACAGATGATTTTTATCGTCCAATGCCAATGATTTTGTGCCGTGTTCGCTGTATAATTCCAAGCCTGTGACGATGGTTTCTGGCTTAGATTCATCGGGAGAGCCATTTTTCATGGGATAACGCACTACCGAAGAGTCAGAAGAAGCGTATAAATAACCATTGCCAATTGCAACACCCGTACCCACAAAATTGCCAAATCCCTTCGATTCATCGGCTTTTCCGTCGCCATTTGTATCTTTCAAAATGATGGTTCCTTTACCATCTTTGAGTTTGGCAAGGCGCACAAAAATTTCTCCTTTTTCGCTGACGACGATGTGACGTGCTTTGCCTACTCCTTCAGATACGACTAATGCCCCGAAACCATTTGGAAGGTTGATTCCCCCATTATCAGCATCAGCTTTTAATCTGACATTTTTGATGGGGTTTTTGTCTATCGACTTGAAACTCAATATTAAAGTTACAAGTGATAATGATAAAATTAGATTTTTCATTCTTAGT
>JBBAKY010000003.1:17136-63172 GCA_040403295.1 Arcicella sp. | reverse complement strand
TGATACACTGACTGTTTGATAATAAATAAGGAAGTAAATCTGAGAAGACTGACATACTCTCGAAAAAAGACTAATATTAGTCTTCTAATGCAAGAATAATTTTCTATATTTCTACTTTTCCAACAATTTATTTAAGTTATTTAATTAGTAAAATTTTCTCAGCAGAATCTCGGTTCTTGCCGAGTTACACTTATCAAAAAGCCATCTGGGCGACGTATGGAGGCCTGTCAGTGTTCTGAAATAAACTGCACTCTTCAAGTTAAATTATCAAAAAAAAAAATAGTTTAATTAATAAAACAATTAAACCCTTTTTCAAGCATTAAATAAAGTTGTCCAAGAGTAATAACAAAAACAATCTAACAATATATAAGTTGATAACTGTGAACATAACTTCTTAATTAAATTTAAAATATTAATGCGAATAGTAGTTTAAAAAACAGAAAGAGTAAAATCGTAGGTCGCTAAATTTGTGTTGCCATATTAGGGTATTTTAAACGGATATATCAAGCGTTCGACGGCCTGTTTAATGGCTCTTTAACTGGATGAATGATAAAACTGTACTACAAAATGCCTTTAATATCAGAAGTACGAACGCATTAATGTTACATATTTTTGGGGCCTCAGCAACCAATCTATTTCATTACATCTTTTAACCCAATATTCGCATGTCTACATAGTTTATTCCAAAAAAAGCTAATAAAATTATTAAATTATTGAAACCTTCAATCAACATTCAAAAATGAAAAATTTAAATAAAAGTAAATCGATTCAATTTGTGATTCTTGCCTTAGTTGGCTTTATCTTTATAGGTATCGGGTGTAAAAAAAGTATAGAGGTAAGCCCCATAACAGCTTCAAACTTGGTTGATTTCTCTCAGGTCAATCTCATCGCCAGTAATGCTTCCTACAATGCTGCACGAGTTGATGCCAAGTTGTTAGATGCTTATGGAATTGCTTTCAGTCCTTCGGGTAATATCTGGCTTAGTTCACAGGTTAGCGGACTAAGTTTTATTGATGACAAAGAAGGCAATGAATTACTTGCTCCTGTGTCCATACCTTCTCCGACAACACCGGATGGTGGTGCAGTTACTGGTATGGTGTACAACGGGTCTGCAGATTTTGTTTTATCCAATAAGCTATCTGCCAAATTTATATTTGCTGGTGCCGATGGTATCATTTCTGGATGGAATCCGGAAACAAAATCTTTAGGCATTACCGTAGTGGATAATTCGGCTACATCAGCTTACAATGGTATAACACTTGCTACAAATGCCGGTATGAATTACATCTATACTGCCAATATTAAAACAGGGGAAGTTGATGTATTTGATAGTAACTTTAAGCCTGTAAAATTAGCCTTTAAAGATCCTGCTTTACCGATGCAATATGCGCCGTTCGATATTAAAGAAATTGATAGTAAATTATACGTATTGTATGCTAAAGTAGATGCAGACCGAAATCAAATGATCGGTGCTGGTTTTGGAATCATCAATATTTTTAATACCGATGGAAGTTTTGTAAGACGCTTTGTATCCAATGGACAGTTAAATGCTCCGTGGGGTATCACTAAAGCGCCAGACAGCTTTTTTGGCTCGAGTAACGCAGGAACAAACAGCACTATTTTAGTCGGTAATTTTGGAGATGGTAAAATTAATGCGTATAGCACAGATGGAATGTTTATTGGTCCGATTTTATCAAACGGAAAACCGTTGGTGATCGATGGACTGTGGGGAATATCCTTTGCACCTGCTACTGCTACGACCCTTGATCCAAATAGACTCTACTTTGAAGCTGGACCGAAAAATGAAACAGAGGGCTTATTTGGCTATATAAAAAAGTAATGACTAATATAATAACTTACGAATGATACAAGTGTTCTTAGTAGTTCTTGGGTAGATGTAGAGCGGCTATTTTTCCAAATTTATAGCTGTAGTTTAATTATAAAAAGTGTATGTTTGAAAAATAATAACTTAAAACCTGAATGTCCACTACGTTCAGGTTTTTTTTTATGGCCATATTTCTCCATCCTTGGCTGGTAGAACCACTCCGTCCCCGTAGCTGAGTGTCCTCACCAGCCAATTTTCGCCTTTGCGGGTGTTCCTCTCGCTCGCTGTTGTGCGGTGTTTTCACCCACAACACTTGCGGAAGCACCTTTGGGAATGAACTTTCCTTCCTTGGCTGGTAGAACCACTCCGTCCCGTGGCACAGTGTCCTCACCTGACATCTGGCGAAAGCAATGTTTCGAGTAAATTAGTATCTACTTCCGTGATCAGTGTCTTCACTGCACCATCATGCGACAGCAATCATTATGTTCGAGTTGTTATTCCGCCTGTGTTGGTGTTAGGCTCGGTCGCCGTCGTTGGTATTTTCTACCAACGACATGAAGTGTAACTCAAAGTCACAATATTCTAAAAATATCACTTAAACGATAACAGCCTCACACTCTTTTCCAAGCATTAAGTAAAGTTGTATGCTTATACTCGTCCACTAACTTAGCATAACTCTGTGTCGTTTTTATCAGAATGCCCCATTAACTGCTGAACAACCTCAATGGGTACCGCACGGCTCAATGATTGCGTTGCGAAGGTGTGACGGGCAGAATGGCAGGTAATGAGCTTATATTTCTTAATCTCTTCACTGCCAGATTGATTGTTTTTATATGGAAAGACCTCTACTTTATCATTTATGCCTGCTTTTTCTCCAATTATTCTAAGATACTCGTTCATTTTCTGATTACTAATTACTGGAAGGACTTTTGCGTGAGTTTCTTTGTAACGCTCAATTATTTCCACTACTTGCGGAATCAGTGCTACTTCGATTTTCTTGTGTGATTTCTGATATAACGAATTCGTTTTTTGAGGCACAAAAGATAGCACTTTAACCCCTTTTCTTTCCAAAATATTCATTTTGGAAAGCCTGTTTAGGTCAGAATACCTTAATTCAGTATAACAGCCGAATAAGAATACATCTCTAACTCGATCCAAATAATCAGGTAATACAACTTCACGCATTCCTGCTATTTCCTCAATTGTAAGAAATATTTTATCCACCAATATCTTATCTACGGTCATTTCAACGTGATACGGCGAGAGTTGGATTCTTTTTACTTTCACACACCAATTAAAAAATGTATTCAGGTTTTTAGTTTGATTGCCAATATAGTTTGGTTCATAGTCAAACTTTGCCATCATCCATGCAATGAAAGCATCAAAACTTTTTTCGTAAAGTCAATAATCTTGACAGGATAGTTCACAATAAATTTATCAATATGGTTTTTTGTTGTACGTAAAGATTTGATTTAACCGTACCTAATTTCTTCCCATTCGTTGTACTCCATTCGAGAAAATCATCATAGACACTTACAATAGTTTCAATAGCTTCAGTTTCTTTCTTGGATGATTGCGCTAATTGGTGCGGTAAAAGGTGAATTATAGATAGAATATTATGTATTATTTCAGAAAAGAAGATAATTCAATTTGTCTTAAAATGGCCCAAATAAGGGGTATTTGAGCCATTTTACTGTATAAGTGTTTCAGGTATGTGTGGGCGGTATAAGATTCGAACTTACGACCTCCGCCCTGTCAAGGCGGCGCTCTAAACCAACTGAGCTAACAGCCCTTTTTAATGGTTGCAAATATCAGTTTGAAAATTCAGATTTACAATTATTTAGTCCTTAATAATGTAAATATTTTTGGATGGAATTCTAATTAATACTAAAAAACCAATGGCAAAGATCACGGTTAAAAATAATAAACTCATGCGCATACTTCCTGTCAGTTGGTTTACTAATCCAAACATGAAAGTACCAATGACGGTTGAAAGGCGATCACAAACATCGTAAAAACTAAAATAAGAAGCCGTATCGTTCGTATTCTCAGGCAACATTTTAGCATACGTCGAGCGTGAAAGTGATTGAATTCCACCCATCACAAAACCTATTCCTGTAGCCAAAATGTAAAATTCGTTTCGAGTATAAACGTAATATCCCGCAATACAAATGACAATCCAAATTAACACAATGTAGGACAGAGACATTGTATTGCCCACTTTTTCGGATAGTTTAGAAAAAATATAAGCCCCAGGAATTGCAACCAATTGAATTAATAATATCGTAATAATCAATGAATCAGTTGGTAATTTTAATTCTTGCCCGCCAAACAAAGCTCCCAAATACATAACCGTTTGAGCACCCATATTATAAAAGAAAAATGCCAAAAGAAACTTTTTAGTAATTCTTAGGTTTTGTAATTCACCAAATACCTTTTTCAACTCTTTGAAACCATTAAAAATCCAACTTCCAGTTCTCCTTTGCGGCTTTTGGGTTTCGGGCAATAACGCAAATGGAATTTGAGCAAAAACTATCCACCAAATTCCTACGGTAAGAAAGGATATTCTGGAGGCTTCATCGCCCGAAATTCCACCGTACCAAGATGGTTTCAAGACCATCGTTAGGTTTTGAATTAGTAAAATTACGCTTCCTAAATATCCCATCGTAAATCCTCTGGCTGATAATGAATCGTATTTGTCTTCCGTGGCAATTTCGGGAATGTACGAATTATAAAAAACGATACTTCCGCCCCAACCAACGATTGAAAATAAGAAAGCAAAAGTGCCTAAATAGTAGTTTCCTTCCTTAAAAAAAAATAATGTCATGCAAGAAATCGCCCCTAAATAGCAATACAATTTCATGAAGACTTTTTTCTTCCCTGTATAATCAGAAATGGCGGAAACGAGTGGTACAGAAAAGGCTAATAGAAGAAATCCTAAAGAAACAGCATAGGAATAAATGACCGTATTTTCAATTTGAAACCCTAAAAAATCAAGTTTCGTGCTTTTTGAAGGCAACATGACCGCCGCAATCGGAAAATAGATTGGAAAAATTGCTGAAGTTATGGTTAATGAATGAACAGAATTTGCCCAATCATACATCGTCCAAGCAGTGAGTGTTTTAGGGTTATTTTTCATATACTCAAAATATTGTGATTTCTATTTTCTTTAATTTTTTGTGGCAATGATTCTAAAATACTGGTTTTTAACGAGTTTAGAATTCCTTTCTTGACAAAATTTTTGTGAGAAACTAAACTTATTTCTCGAACAGGTTCGGGAGATTTAAAATGACGTACTAATTTCTGTCTATCTTTATCAAAATCACTGGTGGCCAATTCTGGTAAAATCGTAATACCTTGATTGCGTTCTACCATTTTGCGGAGGGTTTCCAAACTTCCTGATTGATATTCAAATTGATTATTTCCAATAGATTTTCTTTTCAATTCGCATAAATTCTCAATTTGCGATCTTAAACAATGTCCTTCTTCCAAAAGCCATAATTCCTTTGGATTAATGTCTTCAGAAAGTGCGTATTTTTTCTTATAAATAGCATTATCACGAGAAACGTACAAAACTAATTCTTCGTAAAAAATTGGGTATTCTACAATATTTACTTGTTGCAATGGGGTAGCCAATAAGCCTAAATCTAATTCATCATTTTTCAGTCCTTCGATTATTTTATCAGTTGTTAATTCCTTGATTTTTAAATGAATATTAGGATTCTTTTGTAAATAATCTGTCAGAAATAAAGGTATCAAATAGGGTGCAAGGGTTGGAATAACTCCTAAACGAATCTCCCCCGATACGTCGTGCTTATTGGCATTAACAGTATCATTAATTTTGTAAAATTCCGAGATTGTAATTCTGGCTTGTTGAATAATTTCTAAGCCAATTTGTGTGGTAATAACGGGTTGTCGGCTTCGGTCAAAAATTTTAACGTCCAACTCTTCTTCCAACTTTTGAATTTGCATACTCAATGTGGGTTGAGTAACAAAACAACTATCAGCCGCTTGCACAAAATTTCGGTGTTTTTCAACTGCCAAAACGTATTCTAATTGCGTGATTGTCATGGGTTTGCAAGAATTTTATTGACTTTATTTAACCAAATATCCCTTCCCTCACAAGTCCAATGCGAATCAGATTTTAGATAATATTTGGAAGGATTTTTTCTAAATTCTGAAAAAGTATCAATGAAGGGCATTTCTACCCTTGAATCTGCCTGAATTTGCTCGATGAGATGGTTGTATTTTCCTAAATCTGGGGCGAGAATACTCACTTTATTGGGAATGATGGATAAATAAACTTCATCAAATCCAGCACGTAAATATTTCTTGTATGCCGCATTGATGTTTTGAACCAGCAAGGCTTTTTCTTTGTCCGTAAATGGATAAAATGCTGAATGTGAGTCAGTTGGTAAAGATTCTTCGGAAAAAAATACACTTTTTTTATCATTTGATAAAATTACTTTTTTCTCAACTCTATCAAAAAATGTGTTATTCAGCGTTGCTTTAATTTCTCGAAATATTAAAAAGAAATCATAGCTAAATAGTGATGATTCAAAGCGTTGTTCAATGCCGTCTTTTTCTGGAAAAATAAAGGCTACTGTTTGAATGATATTTTCCTTTAAAATTCTCTTCCAAGATTTTTTATCTTCCACTTTATCTTCATTTTTTTCCAACCTAAATTGATTAACTTCTTGTGAAAAATGATCTTTGAAAGTACGTTCAACAGTTTCTAAAATTAAAACATTTCTAAGGGTTGTATCTAATTGAATATCAGTTTGTTTACTCCAATGAATGTTGGTATAATTTAACGCATTAACATCGTTTTTATCAACTCTTTGGGCTTCAGTAAAACTATCGCCAATGACAAATAAATTAACTTTTGATTTAGCGGAAACACTTTTTGCGGGCGAGCAGGGCTGTAATTTTTCTTTAAATTGAGGCAAATAGGAGAGGTGATACAAATCACCATTCCGATAATCATCTGGAAAAAGCCTTGACGATTTATAAATCAAGGGCGAGTAGGCTTGTAGCCACAAATAAATGGCTAAAAATAGGACTGAATATTTAAGAATCTTTGAAAACATCGGGTTTCAGATTAAAACTGAAAATAGATAAATTGATTGGTATTGAAGACCCCGAAGAAATAAATTGTCAGGGCAAAAAGACCTATCAACGTATAAAATCTGGAAGTATTTTGGGTATTAATATTGAAAAACTTAAATTCTTTCCACAATAAGAATACAATCAAAATCAGTGAAAACCACATTTCGGTTGAATTTAACGGACTTTTGAAATCTTGCGAAATTGAAAATGTACTTATTTTTTTCAAAACTGTTAAAGCATCTTTTGTGCCTTTCGCCCGAAAGAAAACCCAAGCCAACATTACTAAAATGAATGTTGAAATTAGGTTAATTGTTTTGCCTAAAAGATTTTTTGGTAAGGTTAATTTCGGTAAATATTTATCTCTTAAAACGGCACAAATTAGGTAAAAACCGTGTAAAGAACCCCAAATTACGAATGTCCAAGCGGCACCGTGCCACAATCCACTAATCATAAAAACAAAGAATTGATTGAAATATCTTCGCCATTCCGAAACCCGATTTCCGCCCAATGGAATGTACAAATAGTCTCTAAACCAAGTGGATAGAGAAATATGCCAACGTCGCCAAAATTCTGAAATTGAAGTTGAAAAATAGGGCGTTCTGAAATTTTCCATTAAATCGTACCCCATCACTTTTGCCGAACCCAAGGCAATATCTGAGTATCCAGAAAAATCGCAATAAATCTGAAATGTATAGAAGAAAGTGGCAATTAAGAGCGTGAGACCAGTTTTTTCAGCGGGATTTTCGTAAGCATAATCCACCACCATTGATAATCTATCCGCAATTACCACCTTTTTGAATAATCCCCAAGCCATCATCATTAAGCCACTTTTCACTTTCTCAAAATCATATTGGTGCATTTGATGAAATTGCGGCAAAACATTTTGCGGTCGTTCGATTGGGCCAGCCACCAACTGCGGATAAAACATCACATAAAGGGCATAAATCCCGAAATGTTTTTCTGCTTTTTGATTGCCTCGATACACTTCAATCGTATAACTCATCGCTTGAAATGTATGAAATGAAAGACCAATGGGTAGAATATAATCAAATATGGGTAAGGGGTTTTTTACTTGAAAAATACCTAAAACATGACCGATATTTTCAAAAGAAAAATGGTAATATTTGAAGAAAGCTAATATGCCAACGTTTGATATAATACTAATAATTAGGAGCCATTTTCGCTGTTTCCCTTGCGTTTTTTCCAGATAAATTCCAGTGTAATAATCAATAATAATTGTAAAAAATAATATTAAAATATACTCAGGTTTGAAAATCATGTAGAAATAACAACTGGCAAACAATAATAAACGCCAACGACCAGCCCAACCCAAAGACCAGTAGCCCAAAGTAACAATAATAAAGAAAAAGAAAAAATGTATCGAGTTGAACAGCATATTAATGTATCTTGACTGACCAAGTTTCTATGCTACTTGGTGTGGTAATATTCATGATTATTTTTTTGTAAGAGTCTGAATACGAGATACTTGGTTTGTATGTTGATTCAACGGGTATTTGACCGATACCTTCTCCATTTTCATTAAAAAACTGATAAGTAGTGTAGCCATTATTAACAGAAAAATACTTCCCTGCAATGCCTAAGTTGTAGTAATTCAAAACTTTTCTACCATAATTTAATTCTTTAATGGTAAATATTTCTTGCTCATTTTTATTTAGCACGACAACTTCTTTCCCATCGGTACGCATTAAAACCCAATCAGCACTTCTTTCATCCATGACCATAGAGAATTTAACCTCATTATTTGGTCTGAATAATTGTCTTTTTTCAAGAATTTTACCATCTAAACTAATTTTATACAAATCTCCTTGCTCACTTATTATGCGAATGAGAACATTTTTATTCTCACCTTCTAATAAGGCAGGAGAAGTGAAATTACCGCTAATCGTAAGTGGAAAACCTTCGGCTATTTTTCCTTTCACATTCTGTAAATATATTTTGCCAGATTTCTCTAACATCACGGCATATTCATTGCCTTTTAAAATTATATTTGGCAGTGGTGTAAGTGTTTGACTGACCGTTGAACGCTTAAAAATAGGGGATACGATTAGGCTCTCTTTACTAAGTTTATAAGATTCGCCATTTTCTGACATCAGGGTGATATTTTTACCTCGGTCATTTTCATTTTCAAAGACATTGAAATTTTCTAAATTAAAACCCTTAAAGGGCTTACTTGTGATAACTTCAAATCCTTTTTGATTTCTCGTCAAAATGTAAATTTTTGTTTTGGTGGCAATAAGCAATTCTTGAGAAGCATTTTTTGAATAATTAACGCTTTTTATATCTCCAATGATTTCGCCATTTAATTGGTAACTCCAAATCTGTTTTCCTTTTTCGTATAAATGTGCTACTTGGTCAGCACTTTGAAGCAAAATCTGGGCATTTTTATTCAATGGATTTATTAAATACTTTGGTTTTGAGGAAGCTGTTATATTTATTGTCCCCAATTTAACCCATTTATTATTGGTCTTTTGAATCACTTTATTTACTTCAATATTCTTTAAAAGCACCAATCTCCCATCCGAGGCACTTAATTGTAAAATTTCGGCTTGTACCCCTAAAAGGGCATTTTTATATACATTAAGCTGTTCAGCCCATTTTGGATTCAGTACTTTTTGTAAACCTTTCAAGGCCTTGGAGTTCTCTATAATTAAGGTTAAATTGGCAGGCAAACAATGATTGGTAATTTTTTTACTTTTAGGAGAATTACTTAAAACATCTCCTTTACTAATATTAATCAAATAATCTTGCATCATTGCCAAACTACTCGCCAAAATTATATAGTCATTATATTCAGTAAAGTAGCATTCTTCAAAACCTGTATAAACCTCTCCTAAAAGCATCATTGGAAACTCTTTTATTCCCAATGAAGTTATCAAAAAACTTCCGTATTGTACACTATAAACATCATCTTCACTTTTGCTTGCCACATTTCGTGCAAAGACTTTTAAGGGATTTAAAAGTCCTTTTTGTTTAATTAGAAGGACTTTATTTTGAATTGACTGATCCAAATTGTCAAAACTGCAAAGCGTAACTTCGTCATTTATTTTAGCATAAATTTTATTAAATTCCACTTCAAATTTACTACTTACCTTTTTCCGCAACGAATTAATTTTTTGATGACCTTCTAAATTTTTTTCTAAATTTTTGATAAATTTTTCTTGATTTGAGAAAGACATAATCAAAGAATAGGAACAAGAATTTGGAATCATGTTCAAACTTTGAATGTGAGCAGGTTTCTGACCTTCAAATAAGTTGCTATTGACAGAAGTGCTAAGTGCCTCAATTACATTTGCATTGGGCTTCAACCACTCAAAACTTTGAGGAATAAAGGAGGAAAAATTTATGGCATTTTTATCCGAAATATCTTTTAAAAAACTGTTGATTGAATTTTGGTTAAAGTACGTTTGGGTAAAAATTGCACCCGAAGTAGCATTTATAGCATAGAGTTTAAGGGACTTTACCCAACTATTTTCAGAATGCAAAATAGACTCTTCCAATGCTAAACTTGATTGACTGAAAATTAGAAAATTATCTTGAATAATATAAGAAAAAAGCGACTCTGCATTTTCATCAATTACTTCCAAAACTTTAAAGCCTTTTGTGGTGTGGGGAATTAATCTTTTCCCCGTATTATTTTGTAAAAGTTTACTCAATTTTTCTACAAAGTCTTCATTTTCAGTCGTTAAGGGTAAATAATTGATAAAAGAAAAATTGTCTTTTCCTGCTGGTAGTAAGGCAAAATAAAGCGTTTTTTTGAAAATCAATAACTCGATTTCCTTTTGTGTAAGCCCAATTTTTTTTAAGACTTGATATTGAGAAGATGCTTTGGTGAGCAGAGGAATTCTTGGAATAACGACGTTTTTAACGGTAGAAATTTCATTTGTTTCCAATAAAACAAGCGTATTATCTGGAATAAAGTCGGTTATTTGGTTATTGAGTTGGCTTGTTTGATGATAATAAATGAAACCTCCAATTCCCAAAATGGCAAAGCCCAGTATAAGTAGTTTTTGTTTTATCATAAGGATAATCTTTATTTCACTTTATGTTATTAGAACAAAATTTACACAGAATATTATCTTTGATACACAGAAGTCGTCCTTCAATAGGACGACTTCCGTAAATTCAGGTATAAAAGATTTTATTGTAATTCGTTTTTTGCCGTAACCAATGCCGATCCAATCACTTGGTGCATATCATAATATTTATATTCAGCCAAACGACCTCCAAAAATTATACTTTCTTCTTGACGAGATAAATCACGGTACTTTTTGAATAATTCGGTGTTTTTATCGTCGTTTACGGGATAATATGCTTCCATTCCAGCCGACCATTCACAAGGATATTCTTTTGTTACGACCGTTTTAGGCTGTTTTCCAAATTCAAAATGCTTATGCTCAAGTATGCGAGTATAAGGAATATCTGCCTCCGTATAATTGACTACTGCATTACCTTGAAAATTTTCTTGATTCAAAATTTTATGTTCAAACTTCAAACTTCTGTATGCTAATTTCCCGAATTGATAGTTATAAAATTCATCAATATTACCTGTGAATACAGTTTTTTCGGCTAAACCCATCAATTCTTCTTTATTTTGAAAAAAATCAACATCGGTTCTCACTTCAATATCTTTTAATAATCCTTCCGTCAATTTATTATATCCTCCAATCGGAATTCCTTGATATTTATCGTTAAAGTAATTATTGTCGAAAGTAAATCTCAATGGTAAACGTTTGATAATAAAAGCGGGTAATTCCGTTGCTTTACGTCCCCACTGTTTTTCGGTATATCCCTTGATTAATTTTTCGTAAATATCAGTTCCAACCAATGAAATGGCTTGTTCCTCTAAATTTTGCGGGTCTTTAATCCCAGATGCTGCTACTTGTTCATCAATTTTAGCTTGCGCTTCTTCGGGCGTTTTTACTTTCCATAATTGATAAAAAGTATTCATGTTGAAAGGCAAATTAAATAATTCACCTTCATAATTAGCAATTGGGGAGTTTGTATAGCGGTTAAATTCTACGAATGAATTTACATAATCCCAAATGCCTTTATCATTGGTGTGAAAAATATGAGCCCCATATTTATGAACATTAATCCCTTCGATTTCTTCTGAAAAAATATTGCCACCCGTATGATTTCTACGATCAATAACCAGGCATTTTTTTCCTTTTTTTGTAGCTTCGTGGGCGAAAACTGACCCAAAAAGTCCAGCTCCCACAATTAAATAATCGTATTTTTTCATAATATAGGTTTTAGTTATTTGGCGTTAGGTTTTGGGGATTAGATAATTAGGTATTGGGTAATTAGGGATTAATTTTAAAGTATTTTTGATACAAAATGCAAATAATTTATTATTCTTTCTATTCTCATTTATCCAAGATCTAATCCCTAATCCCTATTTCAAATTCTTTATTTTGTTGTTTAACTCTAATCTAAAATTCAACAATTCTTTAAATGATTGCCAACAAACCTTTAATAATTTCATTTTTTGAATTGACACTTCTCCCGTAGCCCTTTCTTTGTGAATAATCGGAATATTATACAATTCTTGTCCCGATTTTTTAGCCATAATTGCCAAGAAAATATTGGGCGCAAAAGGTACAGGATTTGGTAATTGTGAAAGCAATTTTTTCAAGAACGACCCTTTAATTAATCGAAAAGGAATATTTGAATCCATGATAAAAGTACCATAAACCAAAAACATACTATATCGTAAGATTCTGGTTATCAGCAATCTAAATATATCATCGTGTCTAATTTGGCGGTATCCCAAAATGAAATTTGAATCATTTCGTTTATCCCACAATTTTTTTACATCTCCGGGGATAAATTGATCATCCGAATCAGTTTGGAAGACATATTCAGCCTCCAATTCTACCGCTTTGAGATAAGCGTGAACCACTGCATTCCCATGCCCACCATTTATTTGATGAACCACTACCAATTTTGGATATTGTGGTGTCAAAGTGTCAAGAATTTTGCCTGTGTTATCTTTCGAACCATCGTTTACAACGATAAGTCTTGTATTTTCTCCTGCAAATTCAGTGTCTAAAAGGTCTGACCAGATTTTTACTACGTCTGCCATGCACGCTTCCTCATTGTAGGCAGGCATGACGATTGCTAATTTAATACTCATTAAAAGGGTTGTTGGGAACGAAAATTATTTTACAAAAATACCGAATTAGGTTTAAATTAACGAAATTCTAAATTAAACTTCGTTTTCTTTTTATCAAGTGGTTAATAGGTAAAGTATTTTTTAAGGTTATTTGCCGGTTTTTCAATTAAATACCACGATAAAGTTGCGATAAAAACAGTTATTCCGAAAAAATACAATAATTCAAAAACAGAATTTTGAGTCAATACTGGAATAATTCTTTGAATTTTATGCAAAATTCTTAAAATTAAACTTGTTTGTGGGGTATGAAAATAGTTATAGACAAAATTATGGTACAAATAAAGGCCGTAACTAATTCTTCCTAAATAACTGACTACGGGGTTTTCAAGAAACCATTTCATGATGCCACCATATTCATTCACGGCTTTGGCAATCAAGAAAAAACAAAACATTGAACCGATTAATCTTTCCAATACCAAATTGCCAAAATGATGCACTTGATTTGAGGTAATTTGATATTGCCTCGAAAAATACAAAAATAGTATAAGTAATAATAAACTCATCATCAAATACTTAGAAGTACTGATTTCTTTAAAAATAGTCCCCTTTTGAAAAGTAAAAAGATAAGCCAAAATCCCGCCAAGGCCAAAACTATCCAGACAAGTTGGCATCAAAACATATTGAACCATCCAAGGACTCCCATTCAAAAATAGCATCAATCGGAGAATAACTGATAAAAAAACCATTCCGACTAAAATTTTGAGATAGTGCTTAGTAGGTAAAAAGAGTATTAAATACGGAAAGATAAGATAATATTGTTCCTCAACGGCAAGTGACCAAAGATGATCAATGGTCCCCATCCAATGTTGTTTTGTGGCAATATAAATATTTGTCGTATAGGTCAGACACCACAAAATTGTATCACGAACGGGCGGTACATCTAATACAAATAGGACAAATATGGCTAAAAAATAAATTGGAAATATGCGGATAGAACGGCGAATAATAAATTGTTTAACAGAAAACCAATGGCTCCTGCCTGTATTATCATCCTTCAATTTGCTTTGAATTAATATTCTGGTAATTAAAAAGCCGCTCAATACAAAAAACATTGTTACGCCCAATTGACCCAAAGGAAGTACATTTTTTTCCGCTAACCAATGGTCAATTAGTACCAAACCGACCGCCAAAAAACGGATTCCATCAAGTTGTGAAAAGTATGTTTCTTGTTTCATAAAAAACTACCAATTGGTTTTAACAGATTTAGGTTTTGCGACATTAACAATTAATGAATCTTTCAAAAAATACTTTTTAAAAAGCTGTCCCTCTTTAATTATTAGCCCTAATTGATATGTGCCATTTTCGAATTCATTGTGATTTAACACACCAAGGAAGCCATTTTGCCAATATTTCCCCGTTCTAACGAATGATTTTAAAGGATAACTCATTAATTGTACGGGCATCAAATAATTTCTTTTACTCGATTGAACAATTATGGAAATATTGTCTTCTTTATTTTGTGGGATGATTAAGGTACTATTTTGTACTATTAATCCTTCAGCATTGAAGTCTTTTGTCATATTTTGTTCCCACACTGGTGCATTTTGTATATTTTTTTTAATTTCTTCAATATTATTTTCAAAGCCTAACGTTGGCAATTCGTATAATTTTAAAGCAGAATTTAACGCTGGTTTCGTATCTTCTAATTGCCAATTCACCCCAAAAGAAATTAACTGATTTCTAAAATTAATAAAGTCTTTAAAATGGGTGTAATTTGCCACAAAATTGAAACAAATTGCCATGAAAATCAAAGCCGAAACGATCCATTTATCGTTGGTTAAATTTAGTTTTGAAATAAAGGCAAGGTAAATTGTGAGTAATAATAGAATTGAATAAATCTTATATCGACTGGTCAGCAAGCCCGCTTCGCCGTAACTGATTCTGCTCAAGGTTACTACGATTGCAGTACCCATTAAAAACAAAATATTTCCTAAAATGAATAATTCCGTCTGATTCAGGTTACGCTGTTTTTTTATTAATTTGCTGTTAAAAATTAGATAAATAGCTATAATTAAACCAGTTATGAATAAATTGATGCCACCAAAAATGGTGGTTTTTCGACTTTGATTGGCATTCGGTACTAAATCAAATACTGAACCTAAGAATGAAAAGAATCCCAAAATGATTTTTTTGAAACCAATCCCAGCCATCGAAGGATTATTTTCCGGAAATTTATACTGAAAAAAGTATAAAAATATTAAGGTCAAGGACACAATCCCAAATATTGAAAGGTCTCTGTAGCGTCGTTGCAAAACCAATAATACAAAACACACTGGAAATACCGTAATGCCATTTCCGCTGGTGTAAGTTGCCAAAAAAGCGACGAATAAAGCCAAATAAAAATAGGTCTTTTTTTCGGAAGAAATTAAATAAATTAAGGTCAGAATAAAGAAAATAATGCCGAAATTTTGCATTGAAGCCATTCCCCAAAAGGTATTTTCCCATAATTGCATTTGGAATAATATCAACGGAATTGGAACGAAATAGGCAATGGATATTTTTTGTTTTTGGAACAGTCTAAAAAAAATAAAAAGTACCCCTAAAAGCGTAAAATTTCCAATCCACATCAACCAGCGATATTCTATGCTTCCATGAATCCAAAATACGATTAAAGTGAAAAATCGATCAAACGCAATTCGATGTTCATTATGCTGTCTGAAAAATGTTTGCAATTTCGACACAAAACCATCGGCATTCTGAAAATCTACGATAAATGATTTAAGCGCATGGTCGTCCCACTTCGGAATATTTAGGGAGTATTCTGAAAGAAAATAAAAATAGAGCGCTACTGGAAGAAAAATCAGCAAACCCCCAAACGTATTTTTTGAAAGAAATGATTTCAAGAGATAAGGATTATAAAAAAAGTCTCAATTTTTCACCAATATTTCCGGCATCTAAACCAGATTGGGTTTGATGAAAATTTTGATCGCCATAAGTACCATCGGGATATCCTTCAGCTCGCAAACTAATGAATTTTTTGAAAGAAATTCCGTTTTCCATTAACTGAACTGAGAGTTGTTGTGCCAATCCACCCACACTCACGTGTTCTTCTATAACTAACAGATTATCAGTAGATTCTAATAACTTTAAGCCTTCAGGATCAATTGTTAAAGGTACATTTTGAGCCGTATATAAATTAAACTGATTGTTGAATTCTGCTTTTTCCAAAACACTCACCACATTATTGGCTACTGGACCCAAAGCCACAATTGAGCCTTTTGGATTAGCTGATTTAACCACTAATTTCAAACTTCCAAATTCTCCTTCGTGAGCTGGTGTCTGTTTCCCTGCGCCCAAGCGTAAATATGCAGGACGACCATCGGCAACTATTTGATTTACAAAAGGTTCTACTTCATCCGCAAAGGCTGGAATCCAACATTTTACATTTTGTAGCGAACTCAATCCTGCTAAATCTTCAATCGCATGATGGGTACTTCCCATGATTCCGTAGCCGTATCCACCACCGTTTCCCACTAAAAAAACGGGTAAATTATGCAAACAAACGTCATTTCTGAACTGTTCCCAACAACGATACACGACAAAAGGCGCAATCGAATAACAAAACACTTTAAAGCCTTTATAAGCCATTCCTGCGGCAAGTCCGATCATGTTTTGTTCGGCAACACCAGCATTAATGAAACGATTACCTAATTTTGCTTGTAAGTTTTCGAGTGCATTATAGCCTAAATCACCTGTGATAAAGACGACTTTTTCGTCCTCAAGGGCAATTTTTTCAATGGTATCTGAAAATTCTCTTCTCATAATATTTTGGTCGGAGTGAGGGAGATAGGTGGGATGGAATAAAGAATTTTTAGATTTCATTTCTCCATTCCTTCTGTCTACTTTTCTCCTTATTTCCTCTGTTCTTCAACTAATCTTTTTATTTCTTCTGAAGTGTTATATCGTTTTATTCCCTTTCTAACTTTCGTTCTAATAAACTTCGGACGTTTTTTTGTTTCTTCAAAAATTTTGGCAATGTATTCTCCTAAAAAACTGATTCCTAATAGATTAATTCCTCCGAAAAACATTACCAAGATAATAACTGTCGATAGTCCTGAAGGGGTATCAGGATAGATAAATAATTTTGCTAATATTTGCCAAATTATCCCCAAAACGGAAGCAAATGTCATTAGAAAACCTGCGTAAGACATGATTTCCAAAGGCACAAAACTAAATGAAAATATTGCCTTTTTTGCCCACCAGATATTTTTACGCCAGTTGTTGGTAGAAACCCCAAACATTCTTTCGGGACGAATATAATCGACGCCAATTTGCTTAAAACCAACCCAAGCACGCAATCCACGCAGAAATTGTTCGGTTTCTGGAAGACTTACTAATTCTTTCACCACTTTACGATCAATCATTGAAAAGTCGCCCGCATCTTTTGGAATATTGATGTAGGACATATTCTTGAAGATTTTGTAAAATGTTTTGTAGAAAAAATGCAACCAAGCAGGCATTTCTCGTTGAACTCGTACTCCGTAAGTTACTTCATAACCTTGGGTCCACTTTTCGTAGAATTTAGGCATTACTTCGGGCGGATCCTGCAAATCTCCATCCATCAATACAACTGCATCTCCCGTAGAGATTTCCATTCCCGACAAAAATCCTGCTTGCGAACCAAAATTTCTTGAATGCGTAATTCCGATTACGTTAGGGTCTTTGTTGCAAATGGCTTCTAAAACCTCCTCCGTATTATCTGGCGAGCAGTCATTTACAAAAATGATTTCGTAACGAACTTTCATTTCATTGAAAGTTTTCACCAATCGCTCGTACATATACGGAATTGCCTCAGCATCTCTGTAACACGCAATAATGGCCGTTATGACTGGATTTAAGTACGGATTTTGAAAAGCGGGCAATAAATTTTGTTCATATTTTATCGCTGATTGCCAATCGAAATATTGTCTTAATCCGATATTTAAAGGGGTTTTTGCTTTCCAACCTAAGTCTTTTTTTGCTTCGCTTGGGTCGCCGTACCATTCGGCCAAATCCCATGCACGATTTTGCATTGTCCCCCAAGAAGGTTCTTCTTCTATTCCAAATTCTTTCCGACAAATTTCTACTAAATCGCCAATTGTTGTTTTTACACCGCTGGCAATATTGTATGATTTCCCTCTAATTTCAGCTGACATTTTTAAGGCAGAATCAATAAATGCTTCCACGCAATCCGACATGTACACAAAATCACGGCTAATATCTTTAGATACAAAATTGGGCAATTTATGCTGACGAACCGATTCAATCAATTTTGGAATTAATCTATCAGGCTCCTCCCAATCTCCATAAATTGAATAAAGTCGAAGATTTATGGCATTCTTTTCGTGAACTCGTGCGTAAAATTGGATTAAATAAGCCGCTGAAACCTTTGAAACTGAGTAATGACTGTTAGGTTCGAGCGTATCGGTTTCTTTGGGCGTTGTGCAATTAAAACCGTATTCAGAACTACTTCCTGCATGGATATAAACCATGTTAGATGTCATATTTTCTAACAAATTGACCGTTCCAATAACATTGGTTTCGTAAGTTAGGGTAACATTACTTTGTTTAGAATATGCTCCATAAGCCGCTAAATTGAAGACAGTTTTTGGTTGATAAGTTTTAAAAACCTCATGTACTGAATAATTGGAAACAATATCACAATGTACTATATTTTCGGCAGGCACATCAATTAATTTCAAACGCCACGCTTTTTGGGCATCGTGGGTGAGAGCAAAACAGTCTTTGCGAATACTGAAAATATCTTTAAAAAGATTTGTTCCGATAAATCCACTCGCACCATAAACGAAGATGGGTCCTTTGAGAGATAAGATTTTTTCTTTTACCGAATCGGTCATTTATGAGTAGGATTATTAGTTTGTACTGGGCGGTTTTTGAGTAAGCAGTTGGAAGTTTCCAGTCAGCAATAAAATTTGAGTGGTTTTTACTGAATACTGCTAACATGAATTCTTCTTAAAGATAATTATTTTTAACATCATCCATGGCTATTTCATAATGTTCTGGTTTCATGGGTAAATAATGCCATTCCATTTTATTTTCCATGTAAGAAACGCCCTTTCCTTTTACGGTATTGGCAATTAATAATTTAGGAATACCATTTTTGCAAGACTTGAATAAATCAATTTGATTGTGAATTTCCGAAACATTATGTCCATCGACTTCAACTACTTCAAAACCCATCGCTTCCCATTTATTTTTGTCGGCAGAAACACCCAGAATTTCGTCCGTATTCCCAAATCCTTGGATGCCATTTTTATCAATCATGACAATTAAATTGTCTAAGCCTTTTGCCACTGCATAATGCCCACCTTCCCAAGTTGTCCCTTCATTCGTTTCACCATCCGACATCAAAACGTAGGTATATTCGTCATTTTCAAGGATTTTGTTTGCTTGGGCAATCCCAATCGCAATTGGCAATCCGTGTCCTAAAGAACCCGTAGCAAACGGAATTCCTTTGATTTTGTTTGGAGCAGGATGGGCTGGGAGGGTAGTTCCGTTTTTGTAAAAAGTCTTTAATACTTCATCAGAAATTTCACCCAATTCGTGCAAGCAAGCGTACAACGAAGCAGCTGCATGACCTTTTGATAATAAAAAAACTTCCGACTCTTTTCTGTGTGTGATCAATGAACCAATCATCATATCAACGCAAGATAGTGAACAGCCAATGTGTCCAGCATTAGCATTGAAATACATTTCCAGAATTTTGAGACGGAGTTTACCTTGTAACTGTTTAAAGTCAGTTATAGGTTCTATTATTTGTTGTGTTGAGGTAGTCATTCAGCGTTCGATACGTCTAATTTTGAGGAGAATTATTCTTACTCCTTCTGCAAAAATAGCTGATTTTTATGAATCTAACACAATTAACCTATACTGAATCTACTTGGAAAGTATTAAGCGGTCTATTTTTTTACAATCGTAAACTCAACTCTACGATTTAATTTACGTCTTTCTTCGGTCGCATTGCTGGCAATTGGGCGAGTTTGCCCCCAACCTTTTGTCGTTATTCTATGGGAAGGAACGCCTTTTGAAATCAAATAATTTTTAACTTCCTCAATACGTTCTTCGGATAATTTTAAGTTCAATTGAAAATCTCCTTGATTGTCGGTATGACCTTCAAAAAGGATTTCTAAGGTCGGGAAATCAAGCATTGCTTGGGCAATTCTATCTAAATCTTTTAAGGCGGGTGCCTGCAATTTTGATTCGCCTTGTTCAAAGGTAAAACTGTTCAAAACACCTTTATTCCCCACTTCCAAAGGCATAAGATAGAAGTCTTTTTTTATTTCTCGGTAAGAAATTTCTTTCGATAAATCTATTGTTTCGTTGATGGCTAAATAGCCTTTTGCATAAGGAACAAAGTCATAAACTTCTTTCAGTGGAACCACAAAACTAAACGAACCAGTGGCTGGGTCATAGTTTTTTACCTCTGGTTTTAATTTATCATTTTGGGGAGTCATCGTAAGAATTGACTCAACGGGTTTTTTATCGGTAGTACTTAAAATATCACCCGAAATTATGGCCACAGGCTCAGGCTTGGCTGTTTTTGGTAATTCTAAACGATAAATATCTTCTTTTTTTGAAGCATTTATTGAACAAATAAAAGCATAGTCGCCTGAAGCAGGAATGGTAAAATAACCATCCCAATTTGGCGTATTAATCGCTGAGCCTAAATTTTCTGGTTCCGACCAAAGTTGCCAAGTTTCATCCAATCTTTGGGATTTAAAAATATCATTATCGCCAAATCCGGGCAGTCCTTGGGTTGAAAAGTAAAGCGTTTTTCCATCGGCAGCAATAAATGGCGTAACATCGTGTTCAAAAGTATTGAGTTGTCGTCCCATATTAATAGGTTCAGTCCAAGAATTTTTATCTTTTTTGAATGAGACATACAAATCACGTTTACCAGTCGTATTTTTTCTTTGAATCGACATAACCATGACCGAACCATCGGGCGAAATAGCAAATTCAGCATTCGGACTTTGGTTGTAATAATTATCAATTTTTACTTCATCTGGATACGCCCAACCGTCACGAGTACGATACGACCGAGAAATGCCAGGCGATAATTTGCCATCTTTATTGTATTTATTCATTAACAAAATCTCACGACCATCCGCTGAAACGGAGAAAACGGCATTTTTATCGTTATTATTAATTGGGTAGCCAATATTTTTAGATTTTATCCAATTTCCCGCTTTATCCTGAACGCTAAACCATACATCCTGATCTTTTTCTTTCCCGAACATGGATAGATAGTTTCGAGTATAAAAAAGTGTTTTCCCATCACCTGATATTACAGGAGCAAATTCTTGATGTCTGGAGTTTACACCTTTTCCCAAATTTTCTCTAAAAACTTCTTTTGGGGCATCGGCTGCTACTTTTATCATCGCTTTGATGGGTTCGGTGGTTTCAGAAATTCCGATGGCATCAATCTGATTTGGCCCGTTTATTTTCTCGGTATTTAATATTAGTTTAATGGCGATTACAGTGTACGGCGTATTTTCTGGTAAATAAATATTAAGCATTTTGCCTTTCGCCAGTGTTTTCAAAGGCTCATTTATGCTCTGAAAAAGAATGTGTGGAATAGATTTATCATCCAAGGCAATTATTTTTGAGATGCAACCTTGTCCGTAGTTTTCTGCCACTGCTACTTGCCGAATAGCCATCAACGTATCGAAACCAACGGTTATGTATTCTTCCACGGGGCTGTCGAGTGAATAGGGTTCCCATGCAGCGGTGCTAACGGCGTGGTTTGGTAATACATTTGGTTTTCCTAACGCTTGTATCGCTTTATATTCAGTAGTTTGAAAAGGAATGACTTTTTCGGAAGAACATTCTAATATTTTACTCGCCCAATACGTTTTTTGAGCAAACGTTGGGAAAATAATGAGTAGCAAGTAAAACAAAAAAGGGGCGGTTTTTTTGAGCATTGAGACCATATCTTGAGGTTATTTTATCTTTATGCAAAAATTATACCGATTTGTGTAATGCTTAAAATAGTATCAATTGAAGTTCGTCAATATAAGTTGTTTGAGCAACCCGAATTTAGATAATTTGCTTTAATTTTTAATAATGGTTACTTCAACTCGTCTATTCAACTTGCGCTTTTCTTCGGAATTATTACTGGCTACTGGACGAGTTGAACCGTAACCTTGTACTTGTATTCGTTTCATGTTTACACCCTTTGATGCTAAATATTTTTGCACTTCTTCAACTCGCTCTTTCGATAAAAGTAAATTAGCGTTCCAATCACCTTGATTATCCGTGTGACCTTCCAACATAATTTCCATCGTTGGATTCTCTTTCATTGCTCTTACAATTCTATCCAATTCTGGAAATGAAGTATCAATGATTACTGACTTACTTTGTTCAAAAAAGACACTATTCAAGGTCATTTTTTGTCCCGCTTCAATTGGGAGGAGGTAAATATTCTTTTTTACTTCTTTGAAATTATTCTCTTTCGTAAAATCCAGTGGCTCAGAAACTGCCATAAAGCCTTTTTTTGTAGCAGATATGGTATAAATTTGCTTGGTTGGCAACATCATTTTATAATCTCCCGTGAGTGGATCATAAGTAACGCACACGGTATCACCATCCGTCATAGACTGTACGTTGATTCGGGCAGAAATGGGTTTATTGTCAACTTTATTATACACCGCACCTGTAACTTGAACCACTGCGTTAGGTTTGATTGATTCGGGAACTGATAATTTGAAAATATCCTCTTCGCCCAATGAATTTTCTTGAGAACTGAAGTAAGCAAAATCTGATAAGGCTGAAATGGTAAAATAACCGTCCCACTCGGGCGTATTGATAACTGAACCCAAATTTTCTGGTTCCGACCAGTTTAACCAAGTATCATCCAATCTTCTACTTAAAAAAATATCATTGTTCCCAAAACCGCTAATTCCTTTGGTTGAGAAATAGAGTGTTTTCCCATCTGCCGCAATGAAAGGCGTACTTTCTTCATCCGCCGAGTTAATTTTTTTACCTAAATCTCTTGGTTCCGACCATGTATCGTCCGCTTGTAGAAATGAAACGTAAATGTCTTTTCCTCCTTGCGTTTCCGAAAATTGTCCCGTCATAATCATCACCCTCCCATTCGGTGAAAAGCTGTATTCAGCGTAATCAGACTTGTTTTTAAAGTTTTTTACGGCGATTGATTTTGGAAATCCCCAGCCTGTTGGTGTTTTAGTGGCCATGGAAACCCCTTTTGACATTGACCCATCTCTTAAATAGATATTATTCAACAAAATAGTCTTTCCATCCGGTGAAATGGCACAGATGGCGTTATGTTCGGTATTATTAATCGGTTGTCCAATGGGTTTTGCCAAACCCCATTTGCCATCTTTTTGAATTTCAGAAAACCACACATCTTGATTTTTAGCAGTTCCTAAATTGTCCGGATGTTTCCACCTTGTATAGTATAAAGTTTTACCATCTGGCGAAATGACAGGAGCTATTTCTCGATAGGCAGAATTGACATTGGTGCCTAAATTCTCTTTAACAATTTCGGCAGGTAAATTCTTGGCAACATTTATAGTAGCCTTAATCGGCATATCAGATTGAGAAATACCAATGGCATCAATCTGATTCCAATCTTTAACCAAGGAAGTATTTAATACAATTTTTATCCCTCTTACCCTAAAATTAGTTATTTTTGGAAGGATAATATTTAACATTTTACCAACATCAGCGGTTGGCGTATTTTTGTTAATCCAGAGTGATTTTAGATTGTCAAATTCATCAAACCCTTCAATTTTAACAATGGCTCCTTGTCCAAAATTCTGGGCAACGGCAATTTGTCTAATTGGCATCAAAGTATCAAAACCAACGATGAGAAATTCTTCGAGCGGATTATCTTGGGTTTGAGGTTGCCAAGCACAAACACTTTTTCCGAATTGGGGCAGCATATTTGGTTTGCCCAAAGCTTGAATTGCTCGATTTTCTTTCGTGGTGTAGGCATCAGAATACTCGGAAGAAAAAGCAATCACTCTACTCGCCCAAAAGGTTTTTTGAGCAAATGATTGAAAACAAAGTAGGAATATGAAAAGGATTAAGGGGATTCTCATTGGGTAATTTAAAGCGGTGGAAGATTAGAAAATTGAAATTTCTTCAAAAACTTTCACGGGCTCTTTCTCTTTTTTAATTTTCTCAAATGTTATTCTTTTAGCTTTTTGTTCCAATTTTAAGCCTTTTTGAATTTGAATATTATGATCAAAAAACTCAATAGCCCGTTGAACTTTATTTTTGTTAATCGTTAAAAAATAAGGCCGACGACCATTTTTCTGAACTAAACGTGCATCTAATTTATAAATTGTACCTTCTGGGAATTCGGAAATAATTTTCATGGGGCATCCAACCTTCAAATCGCAGGGAATTCGTTGGCCATCTATGGTTTTTAGACGAGGGCGGTTTCGTCGAGTATCGAAATAGACACTTGCGTAAATATCCAAGAAGACTTTTTTCTCCAATTCGGGTAATTCGGAAACTAAAGAAAGTTGCATGATTAGACAGGGATTTTGTGGTAATGTATAAAATTAAGGAGAAAATGTCATTCTGTCAAGCAGTCGCTCATCCTTGATTGATTTGTGGTTGATATTTAAACGTTTTGTTCAACTTGAAGCTCATTTTTAATCTTTAAACATTAGATTTTATTTGCGATTGTTTTATAGATTTTAAATATATTAAAAAAACGAACTTTTGCGTTAAGGATAAGAGTTATAAAACAAATATTTATCGAAAATTTTTAAATTTAACTATTTACTATGATGATAAAAAAAACTATTTTCAAGCCGTATTACTTAATTTTCCCAGTAATATTTATCCTATTAAATGGTTGTAGTAAATCTTCCACCACTGAGCCAGTTCCTGTTAATAAATATTTAGTAAGTGGTTCATTGATAGGACAATATGATAAAGCCTCGTTACAAACAAGAGCCAATGGATTCACGGGAGGCGTGAGTAGTCCAACCGTTACACTTTTTGTAAATGCCTTATTGAAGTATGATATTAAAGCCTATAAAATTGTTTATAGAACCAAAAATACGGACGGAACGGATATTGAAGCCTCCGGTGCTTTAATAATTCCAATCGTAAATGGTGAAGCAATTCCTATGATTAGCCAGCAACATGGTACTATCAGAACGGATGCACAAGCCCCTTCAAATTATCAATCAAGTAGTGAAGCTTTTTCTATCGCTTCGATTTTCGCCTCAAATGGATTTATCATTACCTGTCCAGATTATATTGGGTATGGTGTTTCAAAAAATATTGTTCATCCTTACGAACATCGGGAAAGTTTGGCCCAAGCCAGCTTGGACATGATTCGGGCTTCTTCAGAATTTTTAGCCAATGAAAAAATCAATTGGAATAAGAAATTAATGATAACGGGTTATTCGCAAGGCGGTTTTGCTACGATGTCATTACAAAAAAAGATTGAAGAACAATTTCCAACGGAATTTAATTTGGTAGCATCATCCTGTGGTGCTGGGGCGTACAATAAAACGCTATTCATGAAAGATTTATTCAACAATACAACCCACGGTATTGCAGAATACAATCAGTTATATGTTTGGGTTACTCAGACCTATAACCGAATTTATGGATTGAACCGTTTGATGAACACTTATTTCAAAGAACCTTACGCAACTGATGTTCAAGCGAATGGGAATAATGCGACGATAAATGTAAGTTTTAATTTATCTATCAATGAAACCTTTAAGAAAGCCGTAAATGATGGAACGGATACTAAATTTTTGGATGCCGTAAAAGATAATGATGTGTTTGATTGGGCTCCTAAAACTGAAACACAATTATATCATGGTGATGCCGACCAACAAGTTTTTTATTCAAATTCTGTGACGGCAGAAAAAGCCATGAAAGCGAAAGGAGGAAAAGTTACACTTTTTATAACCGTAGGAGGAACGCACGGGTCAACACTTTCTGACTATGCGCTTGGTACTTTTACCTTTTTTAGTGGAAAGCGATAAAATTGTCGAAATAATTGCCAAAATAGTTATAACAAACAATTTATTGGCACGATTGAATGTTTGTTCGGTATAAGGTGACTTATTTCCTTAAAATCGAAAGGAGAAATGAAATCTAAATTTCATTTCTCCTTTCGATTTATTAAACAGTGTACTTATTTCAAATTACTTAAAAACTCAACTACATCTCTAATTTCCCTTTTGCTCAACAAACTGCCCATTGGAGGCATACTTGAAGGCATATTTTCTCGTTTGGCAATTCTGGCAATCGGAATTACTAAAGGTTCAGCATCTGAAGTTGTAATGGTTAATTCGGTGGTAGTTTCTTTGGCTAAAGTTCCAAAAACTTCTTGCCCATCGGTTAATTTCAAAGAAACCGAACCATAACCAGGTGATAATCTCGCACTTGGGTTAACCAAAGCTTCTAAAATTTGTTCACGGGTAAGGAGATTCGAAATATGTCTTAATGATGGACCAACCGCACCACCATCCGAGGCATTTCCAGCGGTGTGGCAACGAACACATTGAGCTACTGAGTTATAGTTGAAAATATTTCTGCCTTCATCTTTATTTCCACCAAAAAGACTGGCAGAAAAATCTTCCGAAACGGTATCTTTTGGCTTAATACTGGCAATTTTGCTTTTTAAATCCGCCAAACCAGTTTTTTCAATGGATTCGTTCAATTCTAAATATAAACTTGGGGAAAGTTGTTTATTCCTCAATTTTTCGATTAAATCCGAGAAAATTACTTTAGTGTTATCTGGTTTCATTTTTCCCAAAACCATCAATAATTGTTGTTGTTCTTTAATACCACCTTGCGTAAAAATTGTATTGGTAAGAATTGGTAAATTGTCTTTTGTTACATTGTTATCATTCAATAAACTTACTGCAGTTGACCTTACGCTTTCTTCTTTATCTTCTAATCCTTTTTTGATATAATTCTCAATTTCTGGATATTTTAATCGGTTTAATGCGGGCAAAATGGCAGATTTTACTTTTGAATTAGCCGACTCATCGTAAATTTTTGCCAAATCTCCCTTGGCTTCTGTTAAGTTTAAATCGCTGATTAATCCTGCCATAGCAATTTGTGTTTCAGGATTTTTTTCTTTCAAAAAGTTGGCAATATGTGGCTGGATTTTAGCTTTTATGGCGGTTGCATCTCGCTGAATTTTACCTCTATTTCTACCATCAACTCTATCTAATACCGAAGGATTTACCCACGAGCCCAAAGTCAACAAAGCTTCCGATTTTATGTTGTCTTTGATATCCGTTCTTGACGCAAAAGCAATTAATATATCCAATTCTCTATCGCTACCAATCCGTAATGCCGCATTGATTGCTCTACGTAAAAGCGGCTCAGAAGTAAATCTTGTTTCTTTTAATGTAGCAGCAAGCGCTGGTAAAGCAGTTTCAATTGAAGTATCATCGTTTATTCCACGAGCTGCTTCCGTGACAATATATTCATCTTCATCCGTTAAAAATAAAGTAATATTTGTATTATGCAATTTTCGCAAAACTAATACTGCTGCTGTTCTCAAAGCTTTACTTGGATTTTTTACTAAGGCAACGATTGGCGCAACTTGTCCAATTTTTGATAACGCAAGAACCCCTGCATGACGAAGATAAAGGTCTTCATCATTGTTGATTTTTAGCATTTCAATCAACGACTGAACGGCACCTTGGTACGCAATTTTTCCTAATGCCTCCGCCCCATAAAATTTTACTCTCGGATTTTCATTTTGTAATAAAGGGATTAAATCTTTACCGACCGTTGTAATTTTTGCATCTCCCAACATTTTGGCAGCTTGAGCAACAACCTCAGCATCTTTATCTTTCAATAAATCCATTAAAGTTGAGGCAATTGCTTTATTTGTTCTGGCTAATTGTCCAACTCCCCAAATAGCGTGAATCCTCGCTAATTGATTTTCCCGTTGTAAAATTGCCTTTTTGAACATCGGCAAACCCAATCCGCCACGATTTACTAACTCAAATTGTGCCTTTTGACGAATGCGCATATCCACATTTGAAAGCAGTGAATACAGCATTTCGGTGGTTTGTTTGGCATAATCCAATTGAATTAAACGCTTGGTTTCCAAACGGATAGCTTCTAAATCATTGGTTTCTTTGGTTACATCCAATTTCCAAACTCTGCCGTAATCTTTGGCATCCCAACCATTTATCCAGTCGGCTACGTATAACGCTCCATCGGGTCCAAACCTAATACCCGTTGGCAAAATTCCATTCAAGATATTTTGTTCTCCGTCTAATTCAAAACTCGCTCCTTTAGGTTTTAAACCGAACGACCATATTGGCGAACGGGCAGGATTTCCAACGAATTCAACTAAGAAAAATTTATTCTTCCAAACCGAACCCAAAGCCGTTCCAGGATTATAAACCATACCCGTTGGGCCATTATGAAAATTCATAATTGGCGGAATAATATAGGCTGCCTGACCTTCCCAGCGTGGTTTGAAAAGTTTTTCATCCATCCAAACGTTGTATTTGTTGTTTTTAGGGTCGGTATATTTTCCGTATTGCCAATTTGAACGCCAACCCGCATCAGAACCTTGCACCACGTGAACCAAACGCTCACTTTCACCCGGATGGTCGCCGTCATTATCGGAAGAGATTAAATTGCCGTAATCATCAAAAACAAATTCGTGGGTATTGCGTAAACCGGTAGCAAAAATTTCAAAATCACTGCCATCTGGATTTGAACGAGCAATAATTCCAGAATTTGGATTGACCGATTTTTTGCCATCAGGAGAGGTTAGATTTGCGCCAATATCACCAATATTCCAGTAAATTTTACCGTCTGGTCCTTCGATAATTCCTGACATTCCGTGACCTCCAAAACCAATATGTACGCCATATCCATGACTAATTGACGTTTTTTTATCGTAGATCCCATCTCCATTGCTATCTTTTAGACGCCATAAATCAGGGGCAATGCCTACGAAAGCATCATTTTTTCGGATTAATAAACCACCCGCAACATCCGAAACTTCCTCATTGAAATCATTAAGAACTCGGGTTGAAATATCGGCGATTCCATCATTATTTTTATCTTCCAAACGCCAAACTTCATCTTTTTCAACAGTCAAATCGTGCCAATCATGGATTCCGTCATTGTTTAAATCCTTTAACCAACTGTTTTTGGTACTATTTTCTGGGGAAAAAGTTTTTCTTAAAAATGCTCTTCTATCTTCAACGGTTTTGAAACTGATGGATTCAATCATCCAATCACGGTGTCCTCGAATATCAAATTCAGAGTTTTTCTGACGGTTTGAACGAGTCAAGTAAACTCTTCCTAAATCATCAATTGACATACAAATGGGGTCTGGAGCGAGCGAATCGGAAGCCCACAAACTTACTTGTAAACCATCGGCAACCTTAAAAGGGACTTTCTCCCTAATTTCTTTGGCTTTTGAGGCAGCAGTTTTCTGATTCTCCTTGATAGTCAAGGGTTTGGATTGTTGAGCAGTGAGTGAAAATGTAATGCCCAAACACAGGAGAGACGATAAAAGGTTTTTTTTCATAGTAATATTTTTTTGTAAACTCATTTCTTCAAAGTACTCCAATATTTAAGCATAAATATTCAAATCCAGATAAGAATTTCTAAACTTGCCTGTTGGGTCATATTCCTTGATTAGTTTCATAAAATCGCCGTATTTTTCGTATCGTGCATGTAAATTTTTCGGAGCAGTGGTAAATAATTTGCCCCAATGCGGACGATATTGAAATGGTGCTAATTCTGCTTCAATCATCGGTATTAATTTCATAACTTCGGGTGTGTGTTGTTTCCAAGTAAAATGAATGGTCACCGAATCTTGTTTGTAGGCTGTACTCATCCAAAAATTATCCGCCGCAATCGTTCTGATTTCAGTAATCATTAATGCTGGATAAATCAGATTTCCTTTTTTCTCTAAGGCAAGAATGGCTTCAAGAGCGTGTTCTTTGGGTACAAAAAACTCAGACTGCAATTCTTGACCGCTACTCGGCGTAAAACCCATTTTGAAATGGGGTAATCTTTCGTACCAAACTCCTGCAACACCCATTTGCTCCGTACAATTTTCCGCTGATAGTTTGGTGATTGGGTGGAGGTTTTTGGTAGCAGCTTTTGCCCCAAAAAAGTCTTTACCTAAATCTTGTGTATCCGCTTCAACTTTACTCTTTACCCACACTTGACTAATTTTTTGGTCTTGCCAATCCGTGAATAAACTTACGCTATAACCAGTCGAAAGAATCTCATTAAAATGGTCTTTCAATGATTGTAATGGTAAATCTTGAAATACATCTTGACGAACTTGATAGCTTTTTTGAATATCCAACGTAACTTTTGTGACAATTCCCAAAGCTCCCAAATTTACGACCGCACCATTAAATTTGTCACCGTCCTTATCCCGACTCAGATTAACTAAATCACCATTGGCTGTTACTAATTGTAAACCCGAAACCGCCGAAGCTAAATTGCCATTTCCTACACCCGAACCATGGGTAGCCGTTGCGCAAGCACCCGCCACGGAAATATGAGGAAGCGATGCCAAATTGTGTAAAGCATAACCTTTTTTATCTAATTCTGGTGTAAATTGACCATATTTTGCCCCCGCTTCAACCGTTACGGTATTGGCTTTTTCGTCAATCGAAATTACTTTATTGAGATTTAGCGTTGATATTTGATTGAGCGGACTGTCAGCAATATCATTAAAACAATGACACGAACCCAAGGCTTTTTGCTTATCCAATTTCTTCACCAAAGATTGGACTTCCTCCACCGTTTTGGGTTGGTGGAAATTCTCGGCTTTATACTGATAATTACCAGCCCAATTCTTGCGAATAGTCTTTGGTTTTTCCTGACATGAAGTCAAAGAAGATGATAATAAACTACCTGCAACTAATACAGAGGAGGTTTTAATAAATTCTTGTCTTTTCATGGTTAGTATGAGTTTGAGTTATTTTTCGTTGTATTCAGTAATTTTATTTAAAAGTGCTTGCGGTTTTTATTTTACTCGTATTTGCATTTAATATGGAGAAACGCCAACCGATGTCCAACCGCCATCTACCACCAAATTTTGACCCGTAATTTGTCGAGATAGGGGCGATACCAAAAATAAAGAGGCTTGGGCAATATCTTGAATCGTGGCGGGTCGTCCCGAAGGCGTAATTCTTGACCAAGTTTTGAGGTATTCATCATCTTCCAAAGTGCGTTCGGTCAACGTTGCACCGGGAACGATGGTGTTGATATTGATTTGATGAGGCGCTAAATCTACGATTAAATTTTTGGCTAATTGGTCGAGTCCCGCCTTTGTCATGCCGTAAGCCGCTAAATTTTTGTGGGCGATTTTTCCCGTTACCGATGAAGTTAATAAAATACTTCCTCCGTGTCCTTGCGAAACCATCTGTTTAGCAGCCGCTTGGGTTAAGAAAAATGTGCCAAATAGATTGACCTGTAACAGTTTTTGCATCGACTCGGGTTGATAATCAAAGAAATTTCCGAAGGTAGTAATGCCCGCATTGGCGATGAGAATATTCAATTTACCAAAAGAAGAAACCGCAAATTTTACGATTTCTTCGATGACTGAAATGTCAGAAATATCCCCTCCGAAAGCCTCACAAATGCCTCCTAGTTCTCGGATTTGTAGAGCCGAACTTTTGGCTAAATCGATATCAATATCGTTTAAAATGACTTTTGCACCTTGTAAAGCTAATTGTTTGGCAACTTCAAAGCCAATGCCGACACCTGCACCTGTTATGATGGCTGTTTGATTATGGAAAATATTATCTGTCATTTATAAAATTAAATGATTTCATTTACATAGTTACCCGCCATTGTTGGAGTGGGCATTTACAATTTTTGATAATCAGATACTTGTGTTGATGATTACCGATGATTGGAGTGATATTCTCACCTCGCCGCAATAATCACCCCCAACCCAACCATATAACAAAGCAACATAATATTCAAAATCGTGGAGGTTCCTTTGGGGGCATTTTTAAATTCTTTCCAAATATAAATTCCCCAAATGGCCGCTACGATGGTGGCTCCTTGACCTAATCCGTAAGAAATTGCCGCTCCGGCTTTCCCCGAAGCAATAATATTGAAAGACATTCCTAAACACCAAATCATGCCGCCTAATATTCCCATCAAATGATTTTTGGAAGAACCTTTGAAATAGTCACCGTAAGAAACGGGTTTTCCTTCAAATGGGCGAAGCATTAGGTAGGTATTGAAAATGAAATTACTGAGTAAAATCCCAAGTGCAAAAATAACCACGGCGGTATAAGGACTTAATTTTCCTGTTTCGGGAACATTAAAATCTGAAAACATAGAAGCGGCCACATATTTGTAAAAATATCCCATCAAAATACCTGCCGCAACGGAGAGAATTAACCCTTTTGTGGAGAGAGAACTATTACCGCTTTGCATTTTTCGGTAGGCATTTGCGTTTAATAATATGGCAATAGCAATGAGCCCTACGCCTAAAAATAGTAATGTTTTATCTCCGACTGGATTATCTAAATAATTCACAATCACGCCAATTACCAATGCCAAGCCAATGCCTACGGGGAAGGCCACCGACATCCCTGCAATTGTGATGGCGGAAACCAACAAAATATTTGCTGCATTAAAAATTATGCCTCCAATTAACGCTGATTGAATATTTTGACTATCAGCTTGTTGATAATCTGCTAAGAAACTGCGACCCTCGTTTCCAGAACTGCCCAAGGTGAAGGCAAAAATGAGAGACATAATGACAATTCCGAATACATAATCCCAATAAAAAGTCTCAAAACGCCAATTATTTGAAGTGAGTTTTTGGGTATTTGCCCACGAACCCCAACATAACATGGTGATAATCGTAAATACAACGGCAAGGGAATAATTATCTACAATAAACATAGTTTTGTGGTTTTGAATGTGAAAATAACGATAAGGTCTTAAAATATTAATTCACTTTCTTCTTAATCGTTCCAAACGAACCAATCGTAATTTTTTCCTGTGGTTTGCTCGAATACCAAATTAATTCAGTCATTCTGCAAATATAATCGGGCGAAGGGTCGAGCATTTTTAATTTTAGATGGTGTTTAGAATCCGTTAATTGATATTTCCACGTGAGTTCATGTCTTCGGGTAATGAAATTTGTGGGTAGTTCAGCGGTTTCGTACAGTTTGCCGTCAATATAAACTTCCATTTTTAAGTTTTTGGGGTCTCTCGATTCCCAAGATGAAGAATTTTTTGGATAAGCTTCACCCTTTAAAACAAAGCCATTTCCCTCAAAATCAAGTTCGTATTCGTTTTCTAAGACTTTCCCAATCGAAATTTTATCCGTTGGAAAATGACCTTTAAAACTCTGTTCAAACTTTACTGGTACAGGCATTTGAGTCTTAATTTTTACCTTTTCACCATCAATTTTTCCCCCATTTCTTTCAATATTTAAAAGAGCGTGTTTTGTTCCGATTTCGTAAACATCATCTAACGAAGTGCTGGTATATTTAAAATCAATTGATTCTGCTTCTTTTAATCCCAATTTCCAATATTCAGGAATGGCTTTATAACCTAACATCGCCCCTAAAATTCCACCCGCCGTCGAAGGATTGCAATCGGCATCCTGTCCGCAACGAGTGGTTATTTCCATAGTGTTGGTAAAATCTTTTTTTCCGTATAATAATCCTACCACTACATAAGCTGAATTTATGGTAGCATCAATATTAAATGGCGCAAAAACACCATCGGGACAACCGACATCGTTGGTCCATTTCTGTTGTAATTCGAACCAAGTTTTTTTCCAATCATCGGGATATTGTTTATGCCATTTAATTACATCGGCAATACATTTATAATAATTTGACTCCTTCGGAATGGTCTTTAACGCCTCATTTACCACATAATCCATATCACTTGAAATCAAAGCCAACGAATACATCGCTCCCACGTATACGCCACCGTACCAGCCATCACCGTAGTTCATGATGTGTCCGATTTTATCCGAAATTTGTGAGGCAGTATTGGGCATTCCCGGTGACATTAGACCTGCAAAATCAGCCTCAATTTGATAATCAATGCAATCGGCGTGCGTATTATTAAGCCAATGGCCTGATTCTGGGGCATTTTTCCCTTTCAAAATATTATATCTTGCGGCTTGGTTGGCGTGCCACAAAAAGTATCCGGCATTGGCAAATGCTTTAGCGTGCGAAGAAACAGGTGCATCGAGTCCTTCCTTTTCAAAAACCTCGACAAAAGTTAAATCCATGTACAAATCATCGTAAATGCCAGGATTACCAATCATCGTTTTTTTGATATAGCCATCATACCAAGGAATTTTTTGGTAGTCATTAATCATGGTGCCGTTAAACTTGAACTCAACGGGCGCACCAAAAGTTACGCCAATGGTTTGTCCAGCCCAGCCGCCCATTATTCTATCCTTTAACTGACTTTTCGTTAAGGTAATTTCTTTCTGTGCTTGCGAAACAAAGCAAATAAAAGTTAATATTAACAGCTTGATTTTCATGTAATTATGGTTTATTGTTGGTTTTAATTATTTCGTCTCTGTTAGGTGCGGAGGCTTGGGCTCCCATGCGGGTAACCGAAATAGCGGCGGCTTTAGAAGCAAATGCAATTGCGTCTTCGGTGGTTTGTCCTTCGGAAATGGCCACGCATAAAGCGCCATTAAATACATCACCAGCGGCAGTTGAATCAATAGATTTTACTTTGACCGATGGAATCAATAATTGTTTTGCTGAATTACTAAAAAAAGCGCCCTTCGAACCCAGAGTAATGATTACTTCCGAAACCCCTTTTTGGTGAAATATATTGGCAGCCTGTTTTGCTGCATCTAAATCCACGACTTTAATGCCCGTCAAAATTTCTGCCTCAGTTTCATTTGGCGTGATTATGCTCAAATACTTAAAAATAGAATCGTCTAATTTATGGGCAGGAGCGGGGTTTAAAATTACTATTGCTCCTTTTTCTGCACATTGTATAATGGTTTTCGTAACCGTTTCAAGTGGAATTTCTAATTGAAGTAACACAATATCTCCCGATTCTACTTTGTCAATTGCCTGTTGAACGTCCGAAATTTGTAAAGTCCCGTTGGCTCCAGAAGCTACTGAAATAGAATTTTCTCCGTAACTATCCACTAAAATCAGTGCAACTCCCGAAGGATTTTGTGAGTCAGTAAAGACAAAATCCGTATTTAAGCCAACTTTTTTGAAACCTTCAAACGCCTGTTTTCCAAAAATGTCATCGCCGATTTTACTCACAAAAATTACGTCGGCCCCTAATTTTGCGGCGGCAACTGCTTGATTAGCCCCTTTGCCTCCAGCATTCATCATAAATTCGCCTCCCATGATTGTTTCACCCGGAGATGGAAGCTTTTTAGCTTTAATCACCATGTCAGTATTTGAACTACCGATTACAAAGATTCTTTTGTTCATTTGGCGCAAAATTTAGCGGTTTGAATTCGTGAAGGCAAAAATAATTATATATTTCACAGTAATTGTACTAAACTATAAGGTATTTTCTATAAAAAAACCTTGCAAGATCATATTCTGCAAGGTTTTATACATATCAATTTTAAATCGAATACTAAATCAACGCTCTATCCAAATGCGTATAACCACCATCCACATAAATTAATTGTCCTGTGGTATGGCTCGAACGTTTTGACATCAAGAAAACGACCATATTTGCAATTTCTTCGGAAGTTGTCATACGTTTGCCTAATGGAATTTTATCGGTTATTTTTGCCAAAGTCTCCGTTGGATTGGGCAGCGTTTTCAACCATTTGTCGTACAAAGGCGTGTAACATTCAGCCACAATCACGGCATTAACCCTGATGCCATATTTCAATAATTCCACTGCCCATTCACGGGTAAGTGCATTACGTCCACCGTTGGATGCCGCATAGGCAGAAGTGCCTCCTTGACCTGTTTCGGCCACTTTTGAACCAATATTTACGATTGAGCCTTTCGATTCTTTCAAGTAAGGAAGAGCATGATGCGCCAATAAATAATAATGAATCAAGTTGCTGTGAAGCGATTGCACGAAGCCTTCATAGCTGCCATTTTCTAAGCCTACGCCATCATTTACGCCCGCATTATTGACCAAACCGTCAATTCTCCCGAACATTTTTACAATTTCTTGAATAGCTTTTACACATTCTTCTGGTTTCGTTAATTCGGCCACAAACGACCAAGCCTGACCGCCCGCTGCATTGATTTTTTCAATTGCTTTTTGGTTGTCTTCTTGGTTTCTTCCGATGATGGCTACGTAAGCGCCTTCGGTTGCTAAAACGCCCGAAATTCCTTCGCCAATGCCTTTTGCACCTCCCGAAACGACAATTACTTTTTCTTTAAGTCCTAAATTCATGAGGTAATGATGAATTATAAATGATAAATTATGAGTTTTTAATTAGTTAACAATCAGATGAGTGTCAAATAATCCTGCAAAGCTTATGTGTTTTACTATAATCCATAAAATTTAGAAGCATTATCGCCCATGATTTTCCTTTTTTCTAAATTTGTAAACGATGAAAAATACGAGGTTATAATATCCAATTGCGCTACGTAAGTCGCTGCCAGCGTACAAACTGGAAAATCAGAACCGTACATTAATCGGTCCGTTCCGAAGGCTTTTACTACTGTATCCAAATAGATTTTGAAATCTGAAGGTTTCCAATCGACCCATTCGCTTTCCGTAACCATGCCCGAAATCTTGCAATACACATTTTGATGTAAGGCTAATTTCTTGATATTTGTTTGCCAAAGACCATATTCTCCTGATTTGATTTCAGGTTTTCCAAGATGATCAAGTACAAATTTTTGCTCAGGAAATAGCTTTACGAATTGACTGGCTTGTTCCAATTGATAATGATAAATCAGAATATCGTAGGTGAAATCGTAGAATCCCAATTCAGTAATGCCATTTTTGAATTTTGGGCGTAGCATGAATTCAATATCATTTTCACCTTGCACAATATGCCTAAAACCTTTCAGTTTTTTGAATTGAGAATAATGCTCCAAACGTTCGTAAATATTATCTGCCCGTAAATCAACCCATCCAACTACGCCTTTGATAAAATTGTGATGATCCGCTAATGCTAACAAAAAATCGGTTTCTGCTTCCGTTTGGTCGGCTTGTACTGAAATACAACCATCAATATTATTTTGTTGTAAAATCGGATGTAAATCCGACGGTAAAAAATCACGTCGAATTACGTTCATATCAGCCGTAATCCAATCGTGTTTTGTGGGATTATATTGCCAAAAATGTTGATGCGAATCTATCGTTGCCAATTTTTTGCCGTTTGTTTTTGTGTTCCTAATCCTTCAATTCCTAATTCCATCACGTCACCTTCTTTCAAATAAATGGGTGGTTTAAAACCCAAACCAACACCACTTGGCGTTCCCGTTGAGATAACATCGCCTGGTAAAAGGGTCATAAATTGACTGATGTACGAAACAATTATTGGTATTTTAAAAATTAATTGGTCTGAATTACTTTTCTGAAAAGGCTTCCCATTAATATTGAGCCACATTTGCAGATTATTGACATCTGAAACTTCATCTTTTGTGGCTAAGAATGGTCCGAGAGGGGCGAATGTATCACAACCTTTTCCTTTGCTCCAATTTCCACCTCTTTCTAATTGAAATTCACGTTCAGAAATATCATTATGCAAGCAATATCCCGCCACATAATCCATCGCCTCAGATTCTTCCACGTAAGATGCCTTCTTTCCGATAACAAAAGCCAATTCAACTTCCCAATCGGTTTTAGTTGAATTTTTAGGAATCACAACATCATCATTTGGTCCTGATAATGAAGTGGTTGATTTAAAGAAAATGATGGGTTCTTTCGGAATTTCAGCCCCAGATTCTTTGGCATGGTCGGCAAAATTTAGACCAATACACACAATTTTTGACGGACGAGCCACGCAGGAAGCAATCCTTGAATCAGTTGGAATTTGATGTAATTCATCTTTTACTTCCAATAATAATTGAGAAAGTTTTTCGATGCCATTCGTTTCAAAGAAATATTCGTTATAATCTTCCACAAATTGCGAAACATCGTACAAAATTTCATCAATAATGACCCCAGGTTTTTCATTCCCGATTTCTCCAAATCTAAATAATTTCATTTTAAGCTTTGAGTTTTGAGATGTGAGCAACGAGTATTAGCATTCTGTTATAATTAGGTTTATCTTCTCATAGCTTAATGCTCAAAGCTCACTACTTTAAGATTAAAGGCAACATTTTATCTGCTACAAATTGGTTTCCTAATTCATTTAAATGTACTCTATCGGTTGTAAGGATCGATTTTTCTTTATTTTCGGGATTATTTTTCATGTTATAATCCTGAAAATCTTTCCGTAAATCACACAAACCAAGGTCATTTTTTGTCGCTAAGTTTCTGATGCTTTTGCTGTATTGATTCAAATCCCCATCTTGTTGATTACTGGCATCATTACGTTCGCCAATGGCAGCCGGTGTGCAAAGAATTACCTTAATATTATTGGCTTTCATTTTGTTGATTAAGGCTTGATAGAACTTCTCAAATTTATCTAAATCAGTTCCCGTTCCAGAAGTTGCTTTGTGCCAAACGTCATTTACACCCACAAAAATCAGCACAATGTCGGGTTTTTTATTCAATACATCCTCTTCTAAGCGTAAGTACAAATCATAGACTTTATTGCCCCCAATTCCTGCACCAATCAATTCATATTTATCTTTAAGTCCTTGTTTTTCAAGCATCTGGCCAATTTTTGTAATGTATCCCGTTGGTTGCACGCCCGCTTGCGTAATTGAATCGCCAAAGAAAATAATCTTCTTCGGTTTTTCTTGAATAAAAGAGGTCATTGACCAAATTAGCGTAATTAATAAAAGTGTCTTTTTCATGTATTTAAAATTGTTTTTTGATAAATTTTTTAAAAATTAAAGCAAACTGTAAATGGACTAAGGAACATCAAAAATCGAACTTCGATTATCAGTTATTTAAACGAATAAAACCGCCATCAATCGGATAATCACATCCCGTAACGAAACCTGCTTCGTCCGAACAAAGGTATAAAGCTAAATGTGCTACTTCTTCGGGTTTTCCCATTCTACCAATGGGTTGGGAACCGGATAATTTTTCAAACATTTCTGCCTTATTATCGGGATAATTTTTCTCCAAAAATCCATCGACGAAAGGCGTATGCACCCGTGCGGGTGAAATGCAATTACAACGAATATTTTCCTTCAAATAGTCTTTGGCAACCGATAAAGTCATGGTTAAAATAGCCCCTTTCGACATGGAATAAGCAAATCTATCCGTAATTCCAACGCTGGCTGCAACGGATGCCATATTTAATATTACACCTCCACCTTGCGCTTTCATCATCGGTACGCTAACGAAAAGACAATTATAAGCACCTTTTACATTTACTTGAAAAATTCGATTAAAATCATCTTCTGAAGTATTTTCGAGATTACCAACGTGCGCAATTCCCGCATTATTTATGAGAATATCAACTTTCCCAATTTCTTGAAAAACTTCCATCACTTTGGCTTGATTGACAATATCGCAAGCATAAGCCTTGGCAATTCCTCCGTTGTTAATTATCTGATTTGCAGTCTCTTCGGCAGCGATTTGGTTTAATTCTAAAATATTTACCGATGCGCCTTGTTGAGCAAAAAGCATCGAAATTGCTCGTCCAATTCCTGAGCCGCCACCCGTAATAATTACTGTTTTATTCTGTAATGAAAACATAGTTTTTTGAGTTGTAATAATTACTTATTTCGTTGATGGAGTAACAACGGGTTGATTTTCTTTTATTGGAATACCAAAATCGGGCGTTCCATCTTTTTTCCAATTAATTTTCTGAGCTCTTGGCGAACGAAATCCTCCGCAACCTTGACCCACCTTTGAATTGGCGTGATACAAAATCCAATCTTCTTTGCCATTTGGCGACTTAAAAAATGAATTATGTCCTGGGGCAAAAACACCATTTTCAAGCGATTGTTTGAAAACTGGTTCTTTTGATTTTGTCCAACTTTTAGGATTCGTTAAATCTGATTTTGAACCAGCACTTAACATTCCCAAAGCGTAATAATCTGTCCAACAGCCACTTGCAGAATAAACAATGAATAATTTATTGCCGTGCTTTAATATCTGCGGACCTTCATTGACCTTGACGTGGGGTAAATTTGGGTCGCCAGAAATGTCTCCATATTTTTCCCAATCGTAATCTGAACCCGAAATTTTTGTACGACTTCCATCAATCGTCCACGGATTTTTCAATTTGGCAATATAAATATTTTGTTGCCCATTTGTATCTCCTTCCCAGCCCGACCAAATTATGTATAATTGACCTTTGTGTTCAAAAATATCCCCATCAATAGCCCATTTGTCATTTTGGTCAGCCACTTTTTCTTTGAATATCCAATTGCCAATCATGGGGTCGGGAGAATCATTTTCCAACACGTACATCCGATGATTTTGATTATCGCCATTATCCGCCGCAAAATACAAATACCACTTTCCTTGAATGAAATGGATTTCGGGTGCCCATAATTCTTTTGAATAAAAAGTGCCCTCTGGGGGTGTCCAAACAACTTTATTTGCGGCTGATTTTAATTGCGTTAAGTTTTTAGTCTTCCATAACATCAATTTGTTTTGGGTAGTATGGGTGTAATAATAGAATCCGTCCTTATAAAAACTGTAAGGGTCTGCACCGTAAGGCAATAGAGGATTGGTGAAAAAATCTTTTTTCGGAGTTTGTGAAGTACACAAATTGGCGAAAGAAACCAGTATTAGCAGAAGCCATAGTAGCTTTTTCATTCATTAATAAATTTGTTTCATTAATATCCATTTTTCACTTGCTTTGGCCATTGGCAAAGCCTCCTGATATTCCCACATGAGATTTTCCCAAACTTGCACTTTTTCATTGGCAGCGTCCATTTCGGCTTTTTTCTCAAAACTAAATTCATCAATGGTATCCAAAATCATAAACATTCGGGTATGAAGTCTATAAATTTGCATGGATTCAATGCCAGAATCTTTGATACTTTTCAAGATTTCTGAACTCACGTGTTGATGATATTCTTCGTATTCCGCAATCATTTTTGCGTCGTCTTTCAGGTCGAGGGTTAAGCAAAATCTTTTCATTTTTTCAATTACTATTTTATTCACAAAGAGAACTAAAATATGCTTATACTCAAAATAAAATTAGAATTTATCTAAAATTACCCCTACAGATAGTTTTTCAAAATAAATGAATCTTTATTTTAATTTATCTGTGTTATCTTCGTAATCAACAATTTTATTCAATTTTAAGATTAATGTATGGATTTTTTGCATCAAATATTTGGGGAGGATTTGGGGGCAGCGGCCTTGATTATTGGAAATTTAATTATCATTGAAAGTCTTTTGTCTGTCGATAATGCGGCTGTTTTGGCAACGATGGTGATGGATTTATCGAAAGAGCAACGTAAAAAAGCACTTAAATACGGCATTTTTGGGGCTTATTTTTTCAGAGGACTATGTTTACTTTTTGCTTCAATTTTAGTGAAAATATGGTGGTTGAAACCCATCGGTGGGCTTTACCTTTTGTACTTATGTTTTGATTATTTTAGACGGGAAACTACACCGCAGCAAGAAGATGATACGCTGGATAAAAAATCAAATTGGTTTTACAGAAAAACAATTGGTGCTTTTGGGCCATTCTGGGCAACGGTTGCCTTGGTTGAAGTAATGGATTTAGCATTTTCGATTGATAATGTTTTTGCGGCCGTTGCGTTTACCGATAATTTATACCTGATTTGCATAGGTGTTTTCATCGGAATATTAGCCATGCGTTATGTTGCTCAGGGTTTTGTGAAATTAATGGAAAAATATCCCTTTTTAGAAACTGCTGCTTTTGTAGTGATTGGCGTGCTGGGATTAAAATTAACTTCGTCAGTAATTTGTCATTTCAATGAAAATAACTTTTTCTGTAAATTTTTAGAAAGTGAAGAATCGGATATGTATATTTCATTAATTACCGTTGGTATTTTCGTTGCGCCCATGATTACTTCTTACTTTTTTAATTATCCACATCACAAACGCAAAAAAACTTAAGCAATGTCAAAAATCTTAATATTATTTGTGCGAGCTTATCAAATAATTATTTCACCCTTTTTGCCCAGTTCATGCCGATATACGCCCACGTGTTCGCAATACATGATTGAGGCAATTCAAGAATGGGGATTTTGGAAAGGATTCAAATTAGGCATGAAAAGAATCTCAACGTGTCATCCGTGGGGAGGACACGGTTTTGACCCCGTTCCGAAGAAATAAAAATTATTTTTCTCGTTACGGAAGTCGCCCTTCAAAAGGAAGACTTCTATATATTCAACAGTTACTTCAATTCAAATCAACAAACATTATGCAAACATTTTATCGAAAACTCACTATTTATCTGTTTTTATTTTTTGTGTTTACCACAATAATTCCTAACTACTCATTTGCTCAAACCACCGTTCAATCTCCCGAAGAATTCTTGAATTTTAAGAAAGGAGAGCGTTTTCTGAGACATCATCAAGTTGTTAGTTATTACGAATACATTGCCCGTCAGTATCCGAATCAAGTTAAAATGATTCCTTATGGCTCAACCAACGAAGGTCGTCCTTTGATGGTAGCAGTGGTTGCCTCGGCAGAAAATTTTCCTCAATTAGAAGAAATTAGAACGAATAATTTGAAATCTATCGGTTTGATGGAAGGAAAACCGACGAAAAAACAACCAGCCATTGCGTGGTTGAGTTATAACGTGCATGGTAATGAATCTTCGAGCTCAAACACCGCACCATTTACGATTTTTGAATTGCTAAATTCTGCCAATGCTCGTTCAAAAGCGGTTTTGGCCAATACAATCGTGATTCTTGATCCATGCGTAAATCCCGATGGATATGACCGTTATGTTAATTTCTACAATCAAAAGGTTGGTGGAGTTTATAACGCATTACCTGCTGGAATTGAACACAACGAACCGTGGCCAGGGGGAAGGTTTAACCACTATTTATTTGATTTGAATCGTGATTGGGCTTGGCAAGTCCAGAAAGAATCCCAGGAAAGAATGGCGCTTTACCGTCAATGGATGCCCCATTTACACGCTGATTTTCACGAACAAGGTGTTGAGAACCCTTACTATTTTTCACCATCCGCAAAACCTTATCACGAAGATATCACATCTTGGCAAAGAGAATTTCAAACGATTTTAGGAAATTATAACAAACGTGATTTTGATAAAAATGGTTGGTTATATTTCTCAAAAGAGCGTTTTGATTTACTTTATCCTTCTTACGGTGATACTTACCCAACCTATAATGGTGCTTTCGGAATGACTTACGAACAAGGCGGTTCTGGACGTGCTGGCTTGGGAGTTGCCAAAAGAGACGGCGATACGTTGACGTTAAAACAAAGAATTGACCACCATTTTAGTACTTCGTATGCTTGTATGGAAGCACTTTCTGCCAATGCCGACAAAGCGGTTACTGAGTTTGTGAAATTCTTTGAAAATGCGCAAAAATCGCCCATTGGTCTGTATAAATCATATGTTTTTAAAACGAAAGGAAACGAAAGCAGAGTGAAAGAATTTGTGAATTATTTAGAACGAGAAAATTTTCAATATGGTGTTGCGGGTAAATCAATGATGGCTTCGGGTTATAATTATCAAGAAGATAAAAATCAGACTTTTTCCATTGAAGCGGATGATATTGTGATAAATCTATTTCAACCACGTTCAACTTTTTTAAAGATTTTATTGGAACCTAAAACCACCGTTGAAGACTCGTTAACGTACGATATTACTTCGTGGTCGTTGCCCTTTGCTTATGGTTTAAACACTTTTGCGGTAAAGGACAGAATTAATCCCGCTGGAAAACCACAATTTGCCAATTCGACCTTAAAAATTGACAAACCGTATGCTTATTTAGCCAGATGGAATTCATTTGCGGAATTGAAATTTTTAACGGCCTTGTATAAAAAAGGCATTAAAGTACGTTCGGCAGGAAAGCCTTTTGAAGTAGAAAATATGTCATTTAACGAAGGTACATTGATTATTGCTCGTACTGGAAATGAACGGTTAGGGGATAATTTTGATAAAATTGTAAAATCAGAAGCGGAACGTTTAGGCGTTAATTTATCATCGGTTTCTACTGGCATGTCTTCTAAAGGTTCTGATTTTGGTTCGGATAATGTCAATTATTTAAAACCACCTAAAATCGCTTTACTTTCGGGCGATGGCATCGTACCAACTTCTTTTGGGGCTACTTGGCATTTCTTCGATAAGCAGTTAGAATATCCTGCTACGATTTTGGGCGAAAGTTATTTTTCAAGTACTGACCTTTCAAAATTCGACGTGTTGATTTTGACGGATGGAAATTATGGCAAAATTTTGGACGATAAAAATCTTACAAAAATTAAGGATTTTGTGAGAGCAGGAGGTAAATTAATTGCGGTTCAAGGCGCTTTAAATGCGTTTGCGGGCAAAGACGGTTTTGAATTAAAACACAAAGAAGAAGACAAGAAAAAAGATGAAAGTAAGGATAAAGAAAATGACAAATTAAAAATTTATGCCAATGCTGAACGTGAATCTGCTTCGGACGAAACGCCAGGAAGTATTTATAAATTAACGATGGATAATACGAATCCTTTGGCATTTGGATACGATAAAAATTATTTCAGTTTAGTGCTTGAAACCTCTGATTATCAGTACCTTAGCTCAGGTTGGAATGTGGGTGTGATTAAAGAAAAGGCAATGGTAGCCGGTTTTGTGGGAATTAAAGCACAGGACAAATTGAAGAATTCATTGATTTTTGGAACGCAAGATTTTGGTAGAGGACAAATCGTTTACATGGCTAACGACCCAATTTTTAGAGGTTTTTGGCAGAATGGGAAGTTATTGTTTGGTAACGCTGTATTTGTGGTAGGAAATTAAAATAACGCTGGCTGGGTTCAAAACCCAGCCAGCGTTATAACCTAATTATTTATTTAAAACGTAACGAAATGCCGTTCCCGAGAGCGTGTATCCAGTAGTCTTCGCAGTTGAAAATACTTTATAATTAACATTCATCAAACCACTGGCTCCCAAATCTTGCGCCTGAAGTACCATCCTGTCTAATAAAGCTTTCTTTTGCTGTTGGTCGTTTCCACGGTTCAACATTCTACCTTTATAAAGCTGGTCAGGTTGAATGGGACTTTCATCCGAAATCGACAATTTCTCAATTTCTTGTGTTTCTGTTTGCGGTTTCTCTTGCCCAATTAAAATCTCAATTGGATATTTATCTGGTATAGCAAAACCCAAACCATCGTGTCTATCATTAGTCCCAGTTTGATAATTGGGCTGATAATAAGAAGTAGTTTGTAAATTTTTATTCGATTTACAAGCAGTAAATAGTAGGCAGGAGAAAGTAGTCAGTAGGCAGTAAATAAAAAACTTCCCGGCTCTAATTTCCTTAAAATATTTAAACGGTTTCTGAATCATATATTAATACCTTTTCCCAAAGGTGTTTACAATCGTCTATAAATTTAAGGTGTAAAGGATGAACTTGATACACATCGTGTCCCGCTTCATCGTTAAAAATTGTTAATTCGCAATAATCGTAACTGCGGTCAATTACAGGACGGTCAGTTGCTGCTGGTGTACCAATATTAAACGTTACAAGAGATTCAATATTACCGAGCGTCTTAACGCCATCGACAAATTGCTGACGCTCTGCGTCTGTTAGGTCTTTTTTCAACCAAAAATTTACTACGTGAACAAACATGATGAATTTGAATATTTATTAATTTGAAAATAATTTAAGAAAAATATCAAAGCGTGAGGGAACAGGAAATATAAAAAACTAATTTTCTCTAAACTCTAAACTCTAAACTCTAAACTCTAAACTCTAAACTCTAAACTCTAA
>JBBAKY010000003.1:0-17036 GCA_040403295.1 Arcicella sp. | reverse complement strand
CTCTAAACTCTAAACTCTAAACTCTAAACTCTAAACTCTAAACTCTAAACTCTAACTAAAGGCTATCTTTCGCAATAACGGCTTTCATTCTTTCCCCTAATTCATCCGAGGCTTTCATCAAAGGCAAACGCACATCTGAGCCACAAATACCTTTCAATTCTAAGATTTTCTTAACGCCAACTGGATTTCCTTCTTCGTATAAAAGTGGGTCAATGGCTAAGAAACTGCCCAACATGGTTCTTGCTTTTAGAAAATTACCGTCCAAAGCTGCGTGAATCATTTCGCTAAATTGTGCAGGAATTGCATTGGCAATCACCGAAATAATACCCACCCCACCACAAGCAATTGTAGGTACTGCTTGAACATCATCACCAGAAATTAGTAAGAAATCTTCTGGCTTATCTTTGTTAATTTCCATGCACTGTTCGATGATGCAAGAAGCTTCTTTAATCCCAATAATATTTGGATGTTGAGCTAAAGTTAAAGTCGTAGCAGCCGACATATTGATCCCAGAGCGACCAGGAATATTATACATAATTACGGGTACTGGACTCGCATCCGCAATGGCCGTATAATGAGCAATTATACCTCTTGCCCCAGGTTTGTTATAATATGGACAAACCGACAAAATGGCATCAATTCCTTGAAAATCAATTTCCTTGAATGATTGAACAACATTTGGTGTATTGTTGCCACCTAAACCATACACAATTGGAAGATTCTTTGAATTATTTTCTTTGATAAAATCTAAAATTGCTTTTTGTTCATTTTTATCAGTGGTTGCTGACTCTCCCGTTGTTCCGTGAACCACTAAATAATCCACGCCACCGTCAGTAACGTGTTGAATTAATTTTTTTAATCCTTGAAAATCTACTTGCCCATCCGCAAACATTGGGGTAATTAAGGCAGGGGCAACCCCGTGAAATTTTGGTCTCATTTTTCTATAATCCGAACTTTCCAGTACGGTTGAATTGCATTTTAATTTATAATATTCCGAACTGGAAAGTTCAGGTTACAACATTTGTATAAAATCGTTTTCCGAAATAATCGAAACTTTCATTTTTTGTGCTTTTTCTAATTTTGAAGGACCAGCTTCTGAACCCGCAATTAGAAAATTTAATTTGCCCGAAACACCACTTAACACTTTTCCACCGTTGGCTTCAATCTTCATTTTCAAATCATCCCGTTCAAAATGTTGAAATGTTCCCGAAATTACGAAAGTTTTTCCCGCTAATTTATCTCCTTCCACAACTATTTCAACCGCATTATGGGTAAATTGTAAGCCAGCACCTTTCAAACGGGCGATAAAATCTTGATAATCAGCATTTTGAAAATATTCTACTACACTTTGAGCAATCCGTCCACCAATTTCTGGAACTTGTAATAATTCTTCTAAATTCGCTTTTGCCAAATTATCAATATTATTGAAATAAACCGCTAATTTTTCTGCTACCGTTGCGCCAACAAATCGGATTCCAATGCCAAATAATACTTGTTTAAAAGGGATTTGCTTAGATTTTTCTACTCCCAATAAAATATTTTGAATAGACTTTTCTTTAAAACCATCTAAATTTAAAAGGTTTTCGTATTTCAAATCGTATAAATCGGCGGGCGTTGTTACGAGGCCTTTTCTATAAAACATATCAATTGTTTCAGTGCCTAAATTCTCAATATTCAAGGCTTTTCTCTGAATAAAATGTTCGATTTTTCCTTTTATTTGCGGAGGACATCCTTTTTCGTTTGGACAATAATGGTTGGCTTCTCCGTCCTTTCTAATCAAGGTTGTTCCACATTCGGGGCATTCAGTTGGAAATTGAACTTTATCAAGATTGACCGTACGCTTTGCTAAATCAACGGCAGTGATTTTTGGAATTATTTCGCCACCTTTTTCAACAAAAACATAATCGCCAATGTATAAATCTAACCGTTCTATTTCATTGGAATTATGAATACTGGCACGTTTAACGGTTGTTCCTGCCAACAGCACAGGTTTTAAATTGGCCACTGGTGTAACATTTCCAGTTCTTCCCACTTGATAACTAACTGATTCTAAAAGGGTTGAAGCAGCTTCGGATGGATATTTATAAGCAATGGCCCATCTTGGAGATTTAGCCGTGTATCCCAAAATTTCACGCTGAGCGAATGAATTTAATTTAATAACAATTCCATCAGTATTTAAAGGTAATTTGAATCTTTCAGTATTCCATTGGTCAATAAAGTTTAAAACTTCCTCCATGTTTTGACACTTTTTCCAAGTTTGCGAAACGTTAAACCCTAACTCTTTCATCCGAATTAAGCTTTCTTCATGGGTGTCAAATACCTGTTCATCCGCTAAAAATTGGTAAAGATAACAATCCATTTTACGTTTCGCCACTACCGCTGAATCTTGCATTTTAAAAGTTCCCGAAGCGGCATTTCTTGGGTTTGCCAAAAGCTGTTCGCCAATATCTTCTCGTTCTTTATTTAATGCTTCAAAAGTTGTTAAAGGCATAAATCCTTCTCCCCGAACTTCAAAGCGATTTGGCATGTTTTTTGCTCGTATACTCAGTGGAACGGTTCTAATGGTTCGTACATTTGCAGTGATATCGTCACCTCTTACGCCGTCGCCACGGGTAACACCACGTATCAATGTTCCATTTTCGTACCATAGCGATAAAGCCACTCCGTCAAATTTTAATTCGCAAATATATTCGTAATCTACTCCGCCAAGCCCTTTACGAATTCGTTCATCAAAATCCGCCAAATCTTTTGCGTTATATGTGTTGCCCAATGAAAGCATTGGATAACGATGATTTACTGACTCAAATTCTTTGGAAACCAAGCCTCCGACACGATGCGTTGGTGAATCTTTTCTCACAAATTCAGGATACCGATTTTCTAAGTTAACGAGTTGTTCTAAGAGTTCATCAAATTCAAAATCAGATACTTCTGAGATGGAATTTTGATAATATTGAAAATTCAAATCGTTTAATTTTTCCGTTAAATGGTTGATTTGTTCCTGTGAAGTCATGGAGATAAAGTTATTTTTAGGCTAAATTAACGCCAAAAAATAAGTTATAGTAAGATTTTTATTAAAAACCTTTAAATTTACAACCTTACGCTTGTAATTTGCAAAATCATGAAAAAAGCCTTTACTACTTCAATTATCAATACTTTAATGATTGGCACTTTAATTATTTTTTCGCATTTTTCTTTTTCTCAATCAAATATTAGATTCGGAATTCGAGGAGGTGTTCATGCGGGAACCCAATTTGGGCGTGCCATAATCACCAACCCAAAAGGTACTTTGGTTGGTTTTGAAGGAGCAGTATTTGCAAATATTGAACTTTCAGAAGATATTTCACTTTGTCCAGAAATTGCCTTTAGCCAAAAAGGGTTCAAATTGGATACCACAGAAATTACTTCCAATTATTTTGAAGTTCCGTTATTACTAAAAATCAACATGGGCGATGGTGGTTTATATACCATTATTGGACCGTATGTTTCCTATTTGCCAACCGTAAATGTGAAAGCACCCGATGAAAAAGCACTCGGATTCGGCGGTACTTTTGGCTTCGGTACAAGGGTAGGCGACCATCTAATTATCGAAGGACGTTATAATTTCAATGGTAATATCTGGAAATTAGCATCCGACTCTTCAAAACTTTATGGCTTCAGAAATACGACGATTGGATTATCGTTGGGATATCTATTTTAGTAATATTTGCCCGATTTATGGCCTTCTTGAAATTTTCAAGGAGGCTTTTTTATTGTTTGGGGGATTTATATGTAATAATTTTGCGCTAAAATTAATGTATTTCAAATTTTCTATGAATTTATCTCGTTACTCCATTCCCTTTTTACTTTTAATACTTGTCTTAGCCTTCGGTTTAAGAACCTATAACCTTGATAAACATGGTATTTTCTTTGATGAAAAAGCAACCGTTTTGGTAAGTCAGGGCATGGCGATGGAAGGCAATACGCAGAAAAACTGCTTTTATACCCAAGGAAAAACCACTTTTACGCCCAAAGAATTTTGGGCTGATAAATCGGTAGAAGATTATTATGATGCCATCAGACGAAGCGATATAGGCAACAGTCCGTTTTATTATGTCATGCTTCATAACTGGATAAATTTATTTGGAATTTCTGATTATTCAATCCGATTTTTATCCGTTTTATTCAGTTGTTTGACGATTATTCTTTTGTTTTTCTTCATCATAGAACATTTTAAAAACCTTCAATTAACCCTTTTAGCCTGCTTTTTAATGGCGATTGAGCCATTTTTTATTGCGTACAGTCAGCAAGCTCGTAATTATTCTTTGAGCTTTTTCTTAACGCTTTTAGTAACGCATATTTTCTTGAAAATCATTAAAAATGAGGAAGTTGGCGTAAAGAAAAATGGTCTGTACTGGCTTTATGGATTCCTTTCGGCCATGTGTTTGCTCTCTCATTTCTTAACGGCAACGGTTTTTATGGCGCATGGATTGTACGTTTTATTGTTTGTTAGAAAATCTCGCCCGTGGATTTTGTTACCAATTTCATTGTCTATCGGAGCGTTAGCTTTTGGCTATTGGATTTTATACGGGGGAGGAAATTACACGTTTTCCACCTTAAGTTACCAAGCCAAGATTTATTATCAAGAAGCCCATCAAACTCCAAATCCACACGCAGGGTATATAGACCCCGCAACGCTCGGAAATGTTACGAAAAAATCATTGCCAATTTTCACGGATTTATTCATTGCAAGTAATAATATTTTGAGTAATACCGTTGGAAAAAAGAATTTATTTTTAGCTATGTTGATTGCTATTTTGTCCGTTTTTTCTTTGTTTAAATATCAAAAAACAAAGCAGGGATTATGGATTGGCATTATTTTAGGTGTAAATGCTGTCGGCTTTTTACTGTATTCAACTGCAAAATTCCAGTATTTGGAGTTAGTAAATTGTGGTTTGTTATTTTATCTTTTTATTGAATATTGGCGAACAACTAAAGCCAAATCGCAAAGGACACAAAATTGGTTTTTGGTCATTTTAGCTTTCTTACCAACCCTTTTTTTAGTAGCTGCAACCTTCAAAAATGGACATACTTTCGGCCTTTCTCAGCGGTATTCTGGTTTCTCATTTCCATATTCGATTATTATAGTGAGTTTGGCGCTTTTGCAAGCAAATGCTACATCAAAACCGCTTAATTATGTAGTCTGGGCCGTTTTTGCCATCCATTTATTTTTCGTTGGTACCACGATTAAAACCGTATTAAACGATGAATCTTTTAAATATAATTACCGAGATAAAGCCCGTTCAGAAAATCCTTATCCTTTGATTGCCAGTAAGTTGGAGCAACAATATCAAACGGGCGATACCATTGTGTTTCCTTCCTACGTAAAGATTTTTTATGAAACGGATTTTTATACAAAAAATATAAAAAAGTCGGTTTTAGACGCACAGTACGTAAATTTGTACTTTCCAAAAGATGCTGAATATGTCCAAACGATTGATGCGAAAGAACCCAATCGAGTAATTTTGAAGAAAAAAGATGGTCAAAAAATTGAAATTTTTGACTTGAAGGGCGATTTATTTCGATATTAATTACGATTTTCGATGTTCGAATTCACTCCAAAATCAATAATTTCTAACAACAAACATCGAGCAACGAACAACGAATAAAAAAAACGAACAACAAAAATATGAGTAACATACTAATTGCCCCATCATTGCTGGCTGCTGATTTTGCTAATCTCCAACGAGATATTGAAATGGTCAATAATTCACAAGCCGATTGGTTTCACATTGATGTAATGGATGGGCTATTTGTGCCAAATATTTCTTTCGGAATGCCAGTTATAGAAGCCATTAATCGTCACGCCAAAAAACCTTTGGATGTGCATTTGATGATTGAAAAACCTGAGCGTTATGTAGCAGAATTTAAAAGAATCGGGGCTACGAATATTACGGTTCATTATGAAGCCTGTACACATTTACATCGTACTATTCAGCAAATCAAGGACTTAGGTTGTTTGGCTGGAGTCGTTTTGAATCCTGCAACGCCTGTTTCGGTTTTAGAAGAAATTTTGCCAGATTGTGGAATGATTTTATTAATGTCGGTAAATCCAGGTTATGGCGGACAAAAATTTATCGAATCTACTTACGAAAAGGTTAGAAAACTTCGTAAAATGATTGACGAAAAAGGGCTTTCAACTTTAATTGAAATTGATGGTGGCGTAAATCAAGAAACTGGTCAGAAATTAGTGGATGCGGGAGCAGACGTTTTGATTGCGGGGAGTTACGTTTTTAGTAATGCAAATCCATTGGAAGCAATTGCTGGATTAAAAGATATCAAAAAGAGCTAAGGTAATTGTAGAGAATGTAAGGACGGCATCCCTTTGAGGGATGCCGTCCTTTTTACGAAAAACAAAATCCGGGTAAATCGGTTAAATCCCTACAATCTGTGGTCTAATCACTATTCAAAATGCTCAAAATCGCATATTCGCCTATCTACCAACACTCACTTCCCGAAGGACATCGTTTTCCGATGTTGAAATATGAATTAATTCCCGAACAATTATTGTACGAAGGGACTTGCACACCCGAAAATTTCTTTGTTCCCAATCCGGTTGATTCAACATGGATTCTTCGCACGCATACAAAAGCGTATTGGGAGGATTTGAAAAATCTAAGGCTCGACCCCAAAATGATTCGTAAAATAGGCTTCCCTTTATCGGCAGAACTGGTTTTACGAGAAACTATTATCACGCAAGGAACAATTGATTGTTGCCATTTTGCCTTTGAAAACCAAATTGCCATGAACGTGGCGGGAGGGACGCATCACGCATTTACGGACAAAGGAGAAGGGTTTTGTTTACTGAATGATATAGGCATAGCCGCTAATTATTTGCTTGATAATCAGTTAGCTACAAAAATATTAGTTATTGATTTAGACGTTCATCAAGGCAATGGAACGGCAGAAATTTTCCAAAATGAAGCACGAGTATTTACTTTTTCAATGCATGGGAAAGAAAATTACCCACTCCATAAGGAAAAATCAGATTTAGATATTGAATTGTCAACTTATTCCAGAGATGAAGAATACCTAAAAATTCTGTTTGAGACTTTACCAAAACTTATTACAGCGCAAAAGCCTGATTTTCTATTTTATGTATCGGGTGTCGATATTTTAGAAACGGATAAATTAGGGAAACTAAGTATTTCTATACAAGGTTGCTACCGTCGTGATGAGTTTGTTTTTCAACAAGCCATCAAATATAAATTACCAATTGTTGTTTCGATGGGCGGGGGATATTCACCTCAAATTCGGGACATTGTGGAGGCACATTGCAATACTTTTCGATTAGCTGAAAAGATGTTCTTTTAATATTATTATTAATGGTTTAACGAAAGCTAAGTTTAAAACCCAGCTTACGTTGGTTTAAGAAGAATATTATTTTTTGATTTATTTTCTTCGTAAATTACTGTTCTATTCAACTTTCTAATAATAACATGAAAAAAATAATACCCTTCAAATTTGGGCTTATTGCTCTTTTTCTGATGGCTTTTTTAGCAAATTCTTTTGCTCAAAAATCTAAAACTAAATCTGCGGCTCCAATAATTACTCGAAATGCAGTAATTGCCGTGAATGATAGTCTTTATAACGGCTTAAAATGGCGAAATATTGGCCCTTACCGTTCCGGACGCTCTTTGGCGGTGGCAGGACACGCAGATCAACCTTTAACTTACTATTTTGGCGCCGTAGGTGGAGGTGTTTGGAAAACCATCGATGCTGGAGCAAATTGGTTTTCTGTTTCTGATTCTACCTTTCATTCTTCATCAGTAGGGGCAATTGCCGTCGCTCCGTCCGACCCAAATGTTTTATACGTTGGGATGGGTGAAGGTGATATGAGAAGTAATATTTCGTATGGCGATGGAGTTTATAAATCTACCGATGCGGGTAAATCTTGGAAACACGTCGGATTAGAAAAAGCGGATGCTATTTCAAATATTGAAATTCATCCGACCAATCCAGATATTGCCTACGTGGCTTCGGTGGGAAACCCTTTCGCTCCCAATCCAGAAAGGGGCGTGTTTAGAACCAGCGATGGTGGAAAATCTTGGAAACAAATTCTTGCTAAAAACGACAGTACGGGTGCGGTTATGGTAAGAATTGACCCCAATAATCCACGAATTATTTATGCGGCTATGTGGCAAGCCTATCGAAATGGCTATTCGATGAGTAGCGGTGGAAAAGGTTGTGGACTTTATAAATCAGTGGATGGTGGCGATACTTGGGAAAATCTAAGCCAAAAACCGGGAATGCCTAAGGGTGTTTTAGGGAAAATTGGTATTGCCGTTGCTGCCTCTAACTCAAATCGTTTATTCGCTTTAGTTGAAAATGCGAAAGGAGGACTTTTTCGTTCGGATGATGGTGGCGAGCATTGGACTTTAATTAACGAAGACAAAAATCTTTGGCAGCGTTGTTGGTATTATATGGATTTGGAAATTGACCCAAAAAATGAAAATAATTTGATTGTGTTGAATGTGAATGCGATGAAATCGAACGATGGCGGAAAAAGTTTCAAACGAATTATGGTTCATCATGGTGACACGCACGACTGTTGGATAAACCCAAAGAATCCAGATAATTATGTGATTGGTGACGATGGTGGGGCAGAAGTAACTTTCAATGGTGGAGCGACTTTTTCGGATATCGATATGCCAACCGCTCAATTTTATCACGTTGCTTTAGATAATGATTTCCCCTATAATGTTTATGGTGCGCAACAGGATAATTCATCGGTTCGAATTGCCTCAAGAACCGATGGGAATAGCATTGATAATAAAGCGTGGTATCCTGTAGCGGGTGGAGAAGCAGGTTATATTGCCCCAGACCCGCTGAACTCAAAAATTACTTACGGTGGTGAATACGATGGTCAGATGTCGCAACACAATAAAGAAACTGGCGAAACTCGTGATGTCGCTATTTGGCCCGAATCAGCCATTGGAGCGCCTTCAATCGTGAAAAAATATCGTTTTCAATGGACATACCCGATTGTATTTTCTCCTCATAATCCGAAAGAATTATACATTACTTCTAATTATGTGCATGTTACTACGAATAGTGGATATAGTTGGGAAACGATTTCGCCAGATTTAACCCGAAACGACCCTAAGACATTAGGAGAAACGGGTGGCCCGATCACAAAAGACATGACAGGGGCGGAGATTTACGGAACGATTTTCACGTTTGCTGAATCTCCAACCGAAAAAGGAAATTTCTGGACAGGTTCGGATGATGGCTTGGTTCATGTATCAAAAGATGGTGGCAAAAAGTGGGAAAATATTTCGTTGCCTACTTCACAATTGCCCGATTATAGCTTAATTAATTTGATTTCACCATCAGAGTTTGATAAAGGAAAGGCTTATTTGGCTGCCACAAAATACATGTTTGGCGATAGAAAACCATATTTGTTCAAAACATCCGATTATGGAAAAACTTGGACAAAAATTACGAATGGCATTCCATCGGATGAATATTGTAGAGTAGTTCGGGAAGACCCAAATAAGAAAGGTTTATTGTATGCAGGAACGGAGAGAGGTATTTATGTATCTTTCACGGATGGAGATTCTTGGCAAAAATTGAATTTGAACCTGCCTCAAACTCCAATTAGAGATTTGCAAGTTCACAAACGTGAAAAGGATTTAGTAGTTGCTACGCACGGTCGTGCTTTCTGGATTTTGGATGATGTTACGCCTTTATACGAAATAATGGATGGTTTGGTGAAAAGCAGTACTCATTTGTTTAAACCACGCCCTTCGTATTTGATGAATGGTGGTGCAAGACCTAATCGTCCAGATGCGGATGCGGGTGAAAATGTGCCTTTAGGTGTTCAAGTGAGGTATTATTTAGCGAACAAACCAAGCAAAGAATTGAAATTGCAATTCTTAACGGAGAAAGGTGATACAATCATTACTTATTCTAATATCAAGGACAAAAAAGGGGAAGCATTTAAGGTTTCTAAAGACTTTTTTGAAGATAATAAACAACCAAGACCGGGTGCAATTCCATCGAATGCGGGAATGAATAATTTTATCTGGAATTTCAGTTATCCCGATGCTGTGGAAGTGGAAGGAACCAACGTAATGTGGGCAGGAAGCATTGCTGGAGCCATTGCAACGCCTGGAATGTATAAAGTGAGATTGATTGAAGACAAGACTTTATTATCAGAACAAGCCTTTGAAATTAAAAAGGACCCTCGCCTTAAAGTCAGCGATGAAGACTTGAAAGCACAATTTGATTTGGTTCAAAAAGTGAATAAAAAAGTAAGTGAATGTCACACAGCAATTAACCAAATTCGGAAAATAAAATCTTCAGTAAGTGGATATTTAAGTGCTTTGAAGGATACCGCTTTGGTTTCTAAATTAAAGAAAGTTTCTCAACCCATGATAGATTCGTTAGAGGTAATCGAGTCTTCTTTAATGCAAACGAAGGCAAAAGCACCGCAAGATGTATTGGCATTTCCGATTCGATTAAATGATAAAATGGCTGGGGTAGCTTCTTACGCAATGTCTAATGGTTTTGGGAAACCCAATACGCAACATTATGCCGTTTATGAAGATTTGGCGGTTAGAATTGATAAAGTACTTGCTCGTTATAAAGCAATTAAGGATAAAAAAGTGCCAGAGTTTAATGATTTGGTGAATAGAGAGAAAATCCAAGCGATAGTTTTGGATGAAAAAGGGGAGTAATATATTACAACTTTTGTTTTAAGAATTCAACTTCCCGAAAGTTTTAAAACTTTCGGGAAGTTATTCAAACTACACAAATTTTCCATCCACATTTGTATCCTTCCAACTTCTTGAATTGGCAGAATCAATCACCGCTTCACACACTTTTTGAGTTTGTAATGCTTCTTTGAAAGTCGGAGAACAATTTTCTCCCGTTTCTAAGCTTTTCAAAAAATCTGCCACTTGATGCACAAAACTGTGTTCATACCCAATGCCTAAGCCTGGAACCCACCATTTATCCATGTAAGGTTGGTCGCCATCGGTAACGTGAATTGACCGCCATCCTCGCACGATTGACTCATCTTGATGGTCGAAATATTCGAGTCTATTCAAATCGTGTAAATCCCAACGAATAGAAGCATCGGCACCGTTTATTTCAAAAGTGTAAAGCGCTTTATGTCCACGGGCGTAACGAGTAGATTCAAATAATCCCAATGAACCGTTTTCAAAATGACAGTGAAAAATGCACGCATCATCAATACCCACGGGCTCGACTTTGCCAGTAATTTGGTGCATTCTTTCCTTAACAAACGTTTCTGTAACGGCTGAAACATCTTTAATGGCTCCATTTAACCACATCGCCGTATCAATGCAATGAGCCAAAAGGTCGCCCGTAACACCTGAACCTGCTGCCTCAAGGTCCATTCGCCAAAGTCCTTCTCCGCCTTGTGGTAAGTCGGCACTAATAGTCCAATCTTGTAAAAAATTGGCTCGATAATGATAAATTTTGCCTAATTTACCCGAGTCAATTAGTTGTTTTGCTAAGGAAACGGCGGGTAGTCTTCGGTAATTATACCAAACTGTTGAATTTACCCCTGCTGACTCAATGGCTTCAACCATTTTTTCACCTTCTGCCAAATTGCGAGAAAGTGGTTTTTCGCATAAAATCATTTTTCCTGCTGCGGCAGCGGCCAAAGAAATTTCGGCGTGGGTATCATTTGGCGTACAGATATCAACGGCATCAATATCGTCTCGTGCAATTAAAGCTTTCCAATCAGTTTCAACCGATTCGTATCCCCATTGGTCGGCAAATGCTTGTACTTTTTCTATGTTTCGAGAACAAACTGCTTTCAAAACGGGCGTAAATGCTAAATCAGGAAAAAAATTAGCGACTCGATTGTAACCATTGGAATGAGTTCGTCCCATGAAACCAGTCCCAATTAAACCTATTCTTAGTTGTTTCTTTTGCATTATTTCTGAATAAAATTTATCGGTTTATGCCTCGTACCAGCCGTGTTGTTTACGAACATTTATCATCGTTGACAGAATATTATTCCAAGTTGTGGGCTTCGTCATTACTTCATTGGCAAACATACAGCCATCCCAACAAATGTGTTTGAAAGCCTTAGTTAATTCACCATCTTCGTGCCTTAACCAATAGCCTGCATCATGCACGATATCCAATTTCCCGTTCGGGTCGTTTGCCAAACAATGTCGGCCAGTTTTGTCGTGAGAACCAGTTCCGTGAACCGTTCCATCATTTTGAGCTACATGAAAATCAATCGTCCACGGGCGTAAAGCTTTGGTTAATTTTTTCAAACCTTCGTTCAAAGCGTTTCTATCATCCCACTGAAAATCAACGGGAAGAATTCTGTCTTCGGGCGCATTATATCCCAATAAATACAGAAAAGTATGGGACATATCCGCTTGAAAACCAATATTTGGGCGATTTACTGCTTCTAAAGTATCCAGCATTGTTCGCCAGCTGTGCATTCCGCCCCAACAAATTTCGCCTTCAGCCGCCAGTTTTTCACCATAATCTGCCGCAACATCGCAGGCTTCTTGAAAAGTTTGAGCGATTAATTTAGTATTTCCAACGGGGTCATTTGCCCAATTTTGAGGGCTACTTGCCGAATCAATTCTCACAATTCCGTGGGGACGAATGCCCATTTCACGCAATTTTTGTCCGATTTGACAAGACTTTTTAACCATTTCCACAAATTGAGTTCGTTCTTCTTTATTTCCCATGGCCGGGCCTCCCCAAATGGGTGCGACCAAACTACCAATTTGTAGGTCGTATTTTGCTACCTTATCTGCTAACCTTTTTATGGCATCATCGGAAGTATCAAGGTCGTAATGAGGGTCGAAAAGTCCTACATCAACGCCATCAAATTTAATTCCATCAACCTCGGCGGCCGATGTCATTTCGAGCATCGTATCAAATGAAATAGAAGGCTCAGAATCGGGGCCTTTACCAACAATTCCTGGCCAAGTAGCATTATGAAGTTTTGGATAATTATTTTCTTGCATGATGTTAAGATGGTTTATGTTTAAAATTTTTATACCACTAAATCGGGATTTTTAGGTCCAAAATGTTTAAGCATTACAATGGGGTCGGTGGATGAATGATTGGTTATTTTTACGCCTTCCATCGCCGCTTTTTCGGTGATAAAAAATTCATCGTTGGTTAATTGTCCGTAACGAATCAGTGAAGGGGTTTCAATGTCCCAAACACCCATTTTTCCGTGTCCTTGCATCATAATTATTCCGTATGCCGCACTATCTTTAATGATAACCGTTTTGCCCGGTGCTACCGTTAATTCTTTGGCAGAAAATGCCTCGGAACGATAACAAATCCAATTTTCAATATAGCCTTCCGCTTCCATTTCTGCTACTTCTTTTACGGGTTTTGGAGCCATAAAACGAGTTTCTAAAATATTTGGATTCGTATTTAATTCCCAATCAATTACTTCCATCAATTGGTCATAATCGCCGATTCTGTCGGGTGGAGTACCATTCCATAATAATTCTTCGGGAATAATTGCTTCATTTACCAAAGATTGATACATGGCAAAAACATCGGAGGCTTTTTGCGGTTCGTAGGTACACATACTCCCGGGAGCGTGCAACATTCCTGGAGGAACGTCCCAACCAGTGCCAGGCTCTAAACGAAACGCTTGCGAATAATTAGTTAGTTTATTATCGCCCTTCGTGAAATTCATGAGGCACTCTTTTATTTGCTCTTTCGTTGTTCCCGGCGCTATTCCGAAGAAAGTATATGGGAAATCTCCACCGTGATTATTTAATTGCGGAGGAAAATAGTAGGCTTCAGGTTTACCAAGTTGACCAATTTTAGCAGCGTGTTCGTCATTATGATGAATATGATGAGGTAAAGGACCCATATTATCAAAGAACTTAGAATACATCGCCCAACTTTTATACTCATCCCAAAGTCTGTTCCCGATGATTTCTCCCTTCAATTCATCAATGGCATCTTTCAAAAGTACTCGTTCTTCGGTGTTTCCATCGTTAAAAATAATAAAACTTAAGCCTTCATTTTCTCCCGTTAAAGGGCCGTTTTTTGCGGGGGTAGTCGAGGATAACCAACGCTCATCTATGCCTCCACGAACGCCTCCCAATACATAATAATCGTCAGGATGCAGTTTTATTCTGCGTCCTGGAACACAAAACGAGCGTGGAACCCAAGTGGGAGCTAATCGTAAAATACCTTCTCCTTGTGCTAAGGCCTTTTGAGCAATACTTAAATTTGACATAGATTATTTTTGGTTTGACAATTTATTGTACAAATAATTTTTACGATTTTAAGAAACTTTTAATTCCAAATCAAAGGAGCGGCTTTCATTGGGTGCTAATAAAATAAGTTCATTATTTTCTCTTGCTTTGGCTTGCCCGATTGGGTGATTAGTGCCTGGTTCTAAGCCCGTTACATACTCATTTTTGCCCCAATGTTGCCAATTTGTTAAGGTTGGTAATTGCTTTTTATTGAAATTTAATTCAACCTTTAAGTCGATTTTAGGATTATACAATCCGCAAGTACATCTATCTTCATCATCCGAAATGGGGTCAATCAATACTACTTCTTCTCCCAAGCCCAAATGGTCATCAATTGGGGCAGGACACTTTTTAAAGTCATTGCCTACTTTAAAAATTTTGGCTTTTTCTTCGCCAAACCTAGGTTTCCAAGTGCCTTCCCACAGGATTTCAGTCCCTTCATCCACCAAAGGATAGCCAAAATTGAAATGGTAAAGTAGCATGAGTGGGGCAGGAGTATTTCCATAATTAATTACCTCATCATGGATTCGAATATTTGCTTCACCTAACGTACTCGAAATGGTTCTTCGTAAAGCTAAACTTGGCCCAAAAATCCTTGATTCTCGAATAATTCCGGTAATACTCATTTCCATTTTGCCCATTCGAGGATCGGGTTGAATGATGGATTCTATTTCGGCAATTATATTTGAAATATGGCCGTGAATCCCTCTTTCTCCGAAAATGTCAGATTCAGGTCCACCCACGTGGGAAAGTCCACAAGTTGTTAAAAGCCCACCGTTGAATGTTCTCAACCAGTCAATTCCTTTGTCAGAAAATGGTTGCGGAGTAGTTACGCCACCGTGGCTCAACCACGCTAAACTATGCTGATTATAAAAGGTGTCAGAAATGTCCATTGCTCTGTCTATCAGGACTTTATAACGTAAACCCGTACCCGTATTTACCCAAGCAATCCGAATGCCACGCCCTAAACCGTTGTCCAGAATTGAAGTTTCTATGCCACCCATTTGGGCAGGGTTAGAGATTTTATCTTGATAATTTTGAACTTCTCTCATCGAAAAAGAATTGACTAAAATTTAATTGAAAATTTTGTTAATGAATTAAAAGCCAGTCTGTTACCCGATTGTTGAAATCTTCAATATTTTCAAAATGGAAAGCGTGACCTGATTTTTCGTATAAAAAAAGTTCGGCATTTGGCATTGTTGCTGTAATTTCCTCTGCCATCCAAATAGGTGTGAAAATATCTTCTCTTCCTCCAATTATTAAAGTGGGTTGCGAAACTGAACCTAATTCGGTCAATACAGAATGATTTATACAAGCTGCTGCTTGACCTTTTAATCCGTGTAGTGGTTGGGGATTTGGGTCTAAATATGCATTTTTTCTGCCTTCTTCTAATTCAGCTGCCATTTTCACATCATCCCATGAAGCTTTTGAATAGATTAATAATTGAATGTATAAACTAAATTCTTCGGGGCTAAACTTTGCTTTACAATTAATAAGATGTTGAAAAATAGCTTTTGCAGCATTGTCACAACGAGCCCATGGGCACATCAACACCAAAGATTTTACTTTTTCGGGATGCCGAATTGCTAATTGTTGGGCAATTGTGCTTCCCATTGAACATCCAATTACATATGCATTTTCGATTTTAAGTTCATCGAGCAAACCTGCATAATCATCTGCCATCATAGCCGTAGTATACTCTCCTTCGGGTTTATCAGTTAATCCAACACCACGATTATCTCCAATAATACACCGAAATTGCTTTTCAAAAAAGGTAGTATGAGGCTCCCAAACAGCACCAGGTGCGGTAATTCCCATGATCATTAAAAGGGGAGTAGCTGAATGTAAACCACGTTCTTCGTAATAAAAATTAATTCCGTTTGTTTGTGTGAATGGCATATAATTCAACTATTTTAGGTTAGGAATTAAATCTTTTAATATCCAATTTCCGTCATGGAGGGTTACAAAATCAGGATTATCCAAAGCTTCCACACCCTCGTCTTCACATATAATCCAACCTTTATAATTTATATCTTTAAGCCACTGGGTAATTGATAATAAGTCAACTTTCCCTTTGCCCATTAAAGTAAATTCCGGTTCGCCATTCCAATCTTTATAATGGACATGATTTATTAGCGAAGCATACTCTTTCATTTTTTCGAGCGGATTCATGCCACCATTTATGATATGGCCAACATCGGGTGTCCAGCCCGTTACGGTACTATCTAAGGATTCTAAAACAGACTTGTAATCTGATTCAGTTCTAATAATTGAGCTATGTGGAGAATTGGGGTGAAAACTACATGGAATTCCTTTTTCGGATGCTCTTTTGGAAACGGCATTAACGATATTCACCAAATTCCGTTGGCGATTTTCTAAATCATGGCGACCCGTTGGAATTTGAACGGTGTTTAAGACTGCCCCAGGAAAACGTTGCAATAAGGCAATTGCATTATCAGCAATTATTTTTTCTTTTTCTGATTCTTCCGTACCATTCCACTCCAATGCCAAAGCAAGTGCCGCTAATTCTAAGTTTTGTTCTTTTAACTTAGCTTCCAAACGGTCGGCATCAACCAAATCGCCCATCCAAGTGAAAATTGGTTGAATTCCTGTGAAACCTGCTTTGGATATAATTTCTATCATGTGAGCCAATCGTCCTTGGTGGGTTTGTCCATTACCACTCATAAACCACGTATAAACTTCTGAACCGAATCGAAAAGGCAATTTGTCTTCCATTTTAATCTTTTTTTAATTTTTTACCTTAGA
>JBBAKY010000002.1:0-65938 GCA_040403295.1 Arcicella sp. | reverse complement strand
CCCAAATACCATTAATTAAAATCCCTTTAACTTTATTGTTGAAGGGATTTTTTACATTAAAAAATACTTGGAACCATAATTAAACATCAAATACTTCTTTATCTCTCACTATATTCAATTAAATCCCACAGATTTCCGTACAAATCTTCAAAAACTGTTACGATTCCATACACTTCCTTACTTGGTTTTCTAATGAAGTTGATGCCTTTTTCAAGCAATTTATCATAATCTCTTTGAAAATTATCAGTTTCTAAAAATAAGAAAACTCGTCCTCCTGTTTGGTTGCCGATGCAGGCTTTTTGTTCTTCATTAGTGGCTTTAGCGAATAAGATACTACATTCAGAATCCTTATCTGGTCTAACCAAAACCCATCTTTTTTCTGGACTCAAAACTGTATCTTCTACTAAAACAAAATCCAACTTTTCTGTATAAAACTGAATGGCTTCATCATAATCTTGGACTATGAGAGCTATGTGGACGATTTTTCTTTTCATATTTGAAGATAATGAAAGTATTTTAACTTCTCTATTTTCCTTTCTAAAAAATAAATTTTCAATAATATTTGGATTATAGATTCTGTCTTACCTATATTTATAGTGTACTATTTATCTATTACACTAAAATTAATGAAAATGATACGAATCAAAAATTTATCTTTTGATTATGGAAATCGAAAATCAGTTTTCCGAAATCTTAATCTGACCCTCACCGAAGGCAATGTTTATGGGCTTTTGGGGCGAAATGGAGCGGGGAAATCCAGTCTTTTACGCAACATGGCGGGATTGCTTTTTCCTACACAAGGCATTTGCATTGTGAATGGACACAATGCCCAAGATCGTCTGCCTGTGTTTTTGCAAGATTTGTATTTTCTGCCCGAGGAATTCAATACGCCCTCTGTGAAAATAAAGGAGTTTGTGAATATTTACGCACCCCTTTATCCTAAATTTTCTCGGAAACAGTTCTTAGAATATTTGGAAGAATTTCAATTGTCAGAAAATGAAAAATTTTCAGAATTATCGCTGGGGCAAAAAAAGAAGGCATTGATTGGTTTTGCGCTTTCTACTAACACAAAAATATTGTTGATGGACGAGCCAACCAATGGTTTGGACATTCCTTCCAAGAGTTAATTTAGGAAAATTATTGCTTCGGTGGCCACTGATGAACGGATTATTGTTATCTCAACCCATCAGGTACGTGACTTGGAATCTTTGATTGACCCAATTATTATTTTAGATAATTCAGAAGTTCTTTTGAATGCTACTACCGAGGAAATTGCGGAGAAATTATGTTTCAAAAACGTTACAACCGTGACTAACCACGAGAATGTTTTGTACTCCGAACATTCAATACGAGGTTTTTCGATTGTTACAGAAAATACTAATCATGAGGTTTCAAAGACAGATTTGGAATTACTTTTTAATGCTACTTTGAGCAATCAATCACTTATAAAACAGCTATTTAACTAAAAATAACATGAATAATACTTTTGATTTTAATCGTTTCTCCTTGCTCATTAACCGGCAATGGGTTGAAAATAAAAAACTCTTTTTGATGGCGAGTTTTGCAATAATGGGAATTTTAGTCGTAATAAATTCTCTAATAATGAGGTGGGAGTATGGTTATATTGATACAACCGCAAGGTTTTCAATATTTCTGCTTAGCTTTTATTTTGGAGGTTCAGTCATGACGAATTACGTATTTAAAGACCTTTCAGACAAGAATAGTGGTACGAGTTTTTTATTAGTGCCTGCCTCTCATTTTGAGAAATTTTTAGCGGGCGTATTTTATGCTTTTATCCTTCTCCCAATCGTGTTTTTGTCCTTATTTTATGTGGTTGATTTGGGGTTTGTGACGATTGGGAATAACATAAAAGATGGATTAAAAGTACCAGCAGTAAAAAATATCCAACTTCATACTTTTATCCTCAATAGTAAAAATATAAGGGAAATGGGTAGAGAAATTATTGGATTTTGGCTGGTTATTCAAACATTTGTTTTGATGGGTGCGGCTCAATTTGAAGGTCGGTCCTACATTAAAACAGCTTTTATGGGCTTTGCATTGCTGTTTTTAATTGGGATTATTGCGTATTTAAGTAACAAATTATTCCTTAATGATATTACTCAACAATTTCAAAATAAGGGATACAGTCGGGAGTTACTTAAACCGACCAAAGACAATTTTAGTAATATCTTTAGGGTTATTTTAATATATGTTTTACCACTAATTCTTTTGGTAACTGCATATTTCAAACTTAAAGAAAAACAAGTATAAAGCGATGGAATTTAGAGACAATAAAGCGATATACCTCCAAATAGCCGAGTTTATTTGCGAGCGTATCCTGCTGAAACAATGGGCGGTGGGTGACAAAATTCCATCCGTCCGTGAGTTGGCAGTACAATTAGAAGTTAATCCAAATACGGTGGCAAGAACCGTGGAATTCCTCCAGCAAAAAGATATTATTTTCACGAAAAGAGGTATGGGATATTTTGTTTCGGATGAAGCGGTGGAGAAAGTAATGGCTTTCAAAAAGGATGATTTTTTACAGAACGATTTGCCGTTATTTTTCAAGAATATTCAATTATTGGGAATTGATTTCAAGGAATTAAAAGATAGATTCGAGGAGTTTAAGGCAGTTTAACGTTTAACAGAAAATAATATGAAAACATCAAATAAATTATTAATCGGTACTGGAATTTGTATCGTTTTTTGGGAATATTTTCTTACGCTTTTGTGATGCGTGGAGCGTATCAAAAAGCCTTAGCAAATCCGTTGGCAAATGAATTGAGAATCGACTTAAAAGCCATGAAATACTTGAATCTTTTTTATACTTCGTATGTAACTTTTAAGCATGGTGAAAAATATGAAATTGTCCTGAATAAAACAGATAAAGATTCGCTTCGTATTGATTATCAAGGAGATATGGCTAACTTGAGAATTGGAGATATTGGAAATGTAACGATTTATACGCCCCAATTACCCACCATGTCGATTACTAAAAAGCTTAGATTAAATTATCAAGATGGTACGCCCATTTACATTGATAGCACTTTTCAATCAGGAGATTTTGTCATAACATCACTTAAAAATAGTAGCGTTGAGTTTAGAAAATGTCATTTTGATAAAGTAGATATTAAGAGTAAAGAAAAAACGGAAATTTCGATGAAAGAGAGTGAGATAAAGCTATTGAATCTTACTTTGCCGAAGCACTCTATCTTGAATCTTAACTACTCGAACATTCTTGCTAAAAATATTATTTTGGGGGATAGTTGTGAAGTTACTATTACTGGAAATCCTTCTACGTTTTTGAAGTAGCAACCATCCATTCTGCTAATAAAGCCAAGGAATGGGCTTCACAAGTCCAGTTTATATGGAATAGTTTAGAAGATGAGATTTTATAAAGTATCGGATTTTCGTAGGCCGTTAAAAGGCCAGCGATAAAAAATGGAGAATTTGTATCAACGACGTTAAGATTAGGAATCTTGACGTCGTTTTTATTTATATTGGTTTTACTATTTATGCCGTTGTATGTGTCCTCACAGACAACTCGTCCGAGAGCAATTTCTAACAAAATTCTATCCATTATTTCCAAACCCTTATTCTTTAAATAATACAAAATGTCTGCTTCTAATTTTTCACGACAAATTTCTAATTCGGAAATGTGAAATTTATTCATCAGTCGCATGACATGGTACATAATCAGTGGCGTGCGGGCGTATTGATGAGCCACCCGAAAAGGTTGTTCAATGTGTTGATTTGTAAGAATAATTTGTTGAATATATTTTACAGAATCATGCCCGTATTCGTCTAATTCCAGACCGAAAGATAATAGGCAATAAAGCATATTTGACAAAGCACAAGCGTCAAATTCTATGTACATGTCTTTGCCAAACCACGTTGAATAAGCTTTCAGATTTTTGTATGCTGGGAAAACGTTTTTTATTTCATTTCTATAGTTATTTGAATGACTTATTAATTTGGTTTGTAGCCACTTAGCTTCTTCTTTTGTATGCGGAAGCGTCATGTAAATCATGGCTGTGTCATCAATATCATCGGGAATTTTGAAGTGATTGAAACGGTGCAGAATGTTACCGTGTGGAAAGTGTTGCGAAGGATTTGTTTGAAAGAAATTATACGTATTTAATCCATCTTTATTCTTGAATAATGGGTAACTACGAACAGCTTTTTTAGTAATTTGTTCAACTAACATTTGCGATTCAGGCGATAAAAATTCCTTGATATTATTGAGTGTAAAAACGGTAATTGCTGTAAAAAAAACATTCGTATCTGGGCGCTGATAGTGAAGGTATTTATTACTTCGATACGACTCAAAAATGCCTTTTGGGAAGTATTTTCGATTGGCGGTATCTTGTAAATATACAATTTTTTGTATGAGGTCGTCTATCATAACGGATAATCCATTTTTATATTTGCTCTTTTATAATGGGAAGCATCCAAAGGAACTTCCACAAATCCAACGCTTAAATACATGGAAATTGCGGGTGTAAGGGAACGATTTGAACGTAAATACAATGATTTTGCTTTGCGTTTTTTTGCTTCTTCAATGGCTACTATACAAAGTTTTTTGCCCAAACCTAAGCCCTGTGCATTGGGAGAAACGCCCATTTTAGCCAGTTCATAGTCATTGTTTCCATCGTGAACAAGGGCGGCAGTTCCCACAATTTCTTCTCCTAATTTGGCGAAATAAATTTGTCCACCTTCATTAATAATACTTTGAGGGTCGTCCAATTGCTCTAAATCATGAGGTTCAACGGTGAAGAATTTTTCAATCCATTCAACGTTGATTCTTTTGAAGTCTTCTTTGTAAACTTCCTGATATTCAAAGATTTGTATTGATTTTTCCATGATTTTTTCGTTTAAGCCTGAAGGCTCAGTAATGTTCAAGTCTGGAGACTTGAACCAGTGTTTTTCTAAATTTCTTTTTCAAAAAAATGCGTATCAACGGGCATTAAAGGAAAAACAGATGGCAAATTTTGTTTTTCAATTAAAGTAAATCCGTTTCGTTCGTAAAACCTAATGGCGGCTTGAAGTCTTTCCAGCGTGCCAAGATAAAGGTTTTTTATGTTGTTTTCACGAGAAGATTCTTCCAAAATATCCAATAATTTTTGGGCAATTCCGTATTCTTTTCCTCTGAATTCTTTTTTGACGAACATTTTTCTGATTGTACCAATATTTTCGCCACAATCAATTAAGGCAATTGTTCCCACCACTTCTTCACCAGATTTTGCTACCCAAAAATTACCGTTTCCGTGTTGGTAAAAACTGGGAATGTTGAGTAAATCTTGTTGCTCATTGATAGTGATTGGTACTTGAAACTCGTTTTGTTGTATGTTTAAAATCAGGTTTACGATATGGTCAGTATCCTGATTTTCAAATGGTTGTATTGTGATCATGGTCATTTTTTATTACACATTTATCTCTCCCACTAAATAAGGAGCTACTTTTCCCGCAATTTTTACTCTTTCGCCCACTAATTTACAAGCTAATTCACCGCCTCTTGCTGAAATTTGACGAGCATTAAATTCGTTTTTGCCTAAGACTTTTGCCCAATAAGGAGTCAGACTTGTATGTGCCGAACCCGTTACAGGATCTTCATCTCCGCCAGAATTGGGTCCAAAGAATCTTGAAACGAAATCCACCTCAATTCCTTTTGCCGTAACGATTACACCACGACAATCAACCTCTGCCATTTTTCTGAAATCAGGCATGAATGCTTTTATTTGCGCTTCTGAATCAAAAATGAGCATATAATCTGTCAAGCCTTTAAATGTTTCTCGGGGTGTTATTCCCAAACTATCAATCAGTGCTTGGGGCGTTTCGGCAGGCTGTAATTTATCCATCGGAAAGTCTAATTCTAATAAATCTCCTTGCTTTTCAACCTTCAAAATGCCACTTCTTGAATTGAATTCTATGATTGATTTTGAATAATTCTCATAGTGAAAAATTTGATATGAAGTTGCCAAAGTGGCGTGTCCGCACAAATCCACTTCAACAGTAGGTGTGAACCAACGGATATGAAATCTATCACCTACTGGAACGTAAAATGCGGTTTCGGCAAGGTTATTTTCTAAAGCAATATTCTGCATTAATTCGTCTGAAAGCCATCTGGTTAAGGGAATAACTGCGGCTGGATTTCCACCAAAAACTTTGTCGGTGAAAGCGTCTAATTGATAGATTTTTAATTGCATTTGTTTATTGATTTACGATTTTTGGAAAATTATCTTACGTTAATTTATGAAACTCTTTGAAGCGCTCTAAGTAACTTTTTTCTTCCCAAGCGTCTTCAAGTTCTTTCAAGGCAAGCAAAATATTATGTTTTCTGGATTCAAAAAGGTTGGTATTTACTTCTTTTACATCCGCCCAAATTTTTTGAAGTTTGGGTAATAAGATCTTTCCTTTTTTAGATAATTTTAAGTTACGTTTTCGGGCATCTTCGGCTGATTTTTTGGAAATTATTAATCCTTTTTTTTCTAATTCTTTAGCAATTTGAATAACTCCAGGGTGCGTAACTTTTAGAATATCAGCTATTTCCATAATACTCGCTTCTTCTTTTTGGGATAAATAATAAAATAATGGAAAGTATTTTGCCTCAAAGTCAATTCCATAAAATTGATAAACATCTGCCACACTTTGCATACCAATTTCACTCATCCGTTTCATGCGACTGGCAAAGGCTAATGCTCCTAACTCAATTAATAAATCCATTTTTTCGTTGCGACCGACGCTTCGGTTCGATTTTGTTATTTGATGTTCGTATAGCCTAATTTTTTTAGTAACTAATTACGTAACTGATTACGCAAAATTGAAAATAATATTTGTAAAAACCAAAAAGTCATTCCTTTTTTTAGAAGTGGCTTTTTGGTTTACAACTGGTATTACTCAAAGTCGAATGTTATCAATCTTTATTCTGACCAAAACGTTCATGTTGTTCAACAAACTCTATCATCCGTGTATCACTCCAATAAAGTCCATCGGAATTTGGTTGATAAAAACCACAATGCCCCCCATGATTTGGCAGTTCTGAGAATATATAATCCGAATTTTTCGCTACTTCTAACATCGCACAACTTTCCGACAGAACCGGGTCATTTTTGGCATTCAAAATTAACGTTGGTACTCGGATTTTATCCACTACGTGCATCGCAGCACATTGTTCGTAATAATCCCGTCCATCTTTGAACCCATGAAGAGGAGCAATATAATTATCCGTAAAATCATCCAAATATTTGAATTTAGGAAAATCTTTAAGTGCCTCACTATCAATTAAATCTGAGCGATTTAACAAAAATTTTAATAGTTTTGATTTAAAACGTTCCGTATAAAATCCTTTTTTGCCCATCACATCGACGCTTCCTTGTAAATGCGTTGGCGATGAAATGGCAATGATTTTTTTGATTTCTTTGGGAATATTTGACGATTTTTCACCCGCATATTTCATCGAGATATTTCCCCCTTTGCTGTAGCCAACTAAGATGATTTCAGTGTATTTTTCTTGAGCTAAAACATAATTAATAACTTCTTCCAAATCTCCAGAACTACCATGGGTAGTAATCTTTTCAAAGCGATTGTTTTCACCACCCAATCCCCGATGATTCCATGCTAAAGCATCGTAATTGGCTAAATTAAAGGATTTTACGCCTCCCAATAAATAAGGGCGAGTTGAATTTCCTAAGAATCCATGCGTAAAAATAGCAAGTTTTGAATTGTTTTCAGCTGATTTTGACCAATCTAAATCCAAGAAATCCCCGTCTGATAAGGCTAATTTTTCACGGATATAATTTACTCCCTCGACTTTACGAAAAGCACTTGGATAAATGGTTGAAACGTGCGGATTTCGCCAAATTCGAGAAGGTAGATAAGAGGATTGTAAAATGGGCATTTTGTTGAATTATTTGATTTTAGGATAAACTTTAAACAAGCAAAAAAGGTTATTCGTTCAAGAATGGACTCAATCCTTAAAACCTCAAAATGTACATAGATTTTCATACGCATAAACATCTTTACCCTACCGATTCGAATGTTTTGGAAGTTATTTCTATGCACAAAACCGTAAAATATGAAGGCGAATATTTCACAGTTGGACATCATCCTTGGTGGACAAATGACGTACTTTCTGAAGCAGATTTGCAGAATATGGAAACACTTTTATCCGATAAATATTGCTTAGGAATTGGTGAATGTGGGCTTGATAAATTGAAAGGGGCAACCAAGGAAATACAGGAGGAAGTTTTTTATCAGCACATTATGCTTGCCAATAAAAACAACGTTCCTGTGATTGTGCATTGCGTGAGGCAATACGACCAAGTGTTAAATTTTAAGAAAAAATACGGAAAAACGCCTTGGGTAATTCACGGTTTTCGGAGGAACCAGCAATTGGCAAAATCATTGATTGACCAAGGAATTATGCTTTCCGTGAGTCCTTTGCGACAAATGAACGACAGTTTTGTGGAAATGCTCCAATTTCTTCCCGCCGACCATTATTTTCTCGAAACTGATAGTGAATATTCGCTAACAATTATGGAGCGTTATCAACTTATGGCTGAAATTAAAAATATTGATTTGGAGGAATTGAAAACGCAAATGAAGGTGAATTTTGATGGTTTTTTTGGGTGGAAATTTTAATTTTCCACCACCAAATGCCCACAAAACTGTGCTTTATTATCAATAATTTTTCCGCCACATCTAAAACCCAAACCAGCGCCTTCGCCCGCAAAAAATACGCCTGCTTGGTAATATTTGCCCGCATTGTCTTTCAAAAATTCGGTGTATTCTTGGTAAATAACCTTTTGCTCAAAATAATCTCCTTCCGTTTTTTCGAGCGTTATGCCTATGGGCGAAAGGATTTTTACATTTGCTCCTTCTCGTCCGAATAATACTTTTTCTACGCAAGATTTATTGACCAATTGTTGGTTGTCGGTCTCCAATAAAAGTGGATGATTCGGAAATAAATCCCATAAAACCTTCAAAATTCCTTTCGATTGAAACAACAAAGTATAGGCTGGATTCATCACAAGGGCTTTTTTGTGCTTCACGATGTCCGTTAAGATTTTTGCTAATTCGGGTTCGTCCCAACCGATATATTCCCAAGGAACGAGCTTAAACCAATAATCATATTTCGTAAAATTTCCATCTTCATTTTGCTGAAAAATGCCTTGTTCTACCGAAAATTCGACGTTTTCTATGTGTTCAAAAGTTACTTCAAAACCTGCTTCTTCGGCGGCTTCGCCCAAAATTTGCATATTGGTATCGTCTTCTGGATAACCTTCCATCGTCGAAATCAAAAGTGTTGGTTCAAATGCTGGATTTTGCTTTTTGAGTTCGTTAAATTGACTGACCAATGACTCAAAAAGAGTATTAAATTGTAAACTTTCATCCAAGCCATTTGCCTTCAAAGATGCCCATTGTACGGTTGCGGTTTCGGGAATGCAAGTGGCGGTATCGGCATTGAATTCAATGAGTTTAATGGGTTTTCCGTCCAAGCCACCCGACAAATCAAAACGACCGTAGAGATGCCAATTTTTATCATTTTCCCATGAATATTTAACCATTTCTATCAAATTTTCAGGAATTCCTAAAGCGGTAAATTGTTCGTTATCAATTACGTATTGCGCCGCTTCGATGAACATTTCGTATAACTGTTTGGCGGCTTCGTAATAATTTTCGGCTTCTTTTTCAGAAACTTCAATCATTTCGTTGGTGACGTATGGAAGCGTATTTTCGCCTAAAAGCCAATCGTATCCTGCATTTTGGATGGATTGGGTGGGAGAGATGCTAAGTTTTTTGAAGTTCATGTTTTTCTTCTTTATCAAAAAAGCCTGTAAAATTGTATTTTACAGGCTTTCTATCTTTTGTTAGTATAATTTAATCCAATGCGTTATAGGCCAAAATTCCGCCAGTTACATTGCGAACATTGGTAAATCCTTGCGATTCCATGAATGATTTTGCTCTTCCCGATCTTGCACCCGAACGGCAATGCACAATTACTTCGCTATTTTTCCAATCTTCAATTTCCTCAATTCTATCGGGTAATTCACCCAAAGGAATCAATTTTGCGCCAAGATTTTGTTCTTCATACTCATAATCCTCACGCACATCGAGGAAATTCAGGTCTTCACCTTTGTCGAGTCTTTCTTTTAATTCTTCTACCGTTATATCCATTTTATTTAGCTTTGAGCTGTGAGCCATCAGCATTGAGCTAAATGATACAGCTTAGTTATTGAAATATATTACAATTTTGGAATAGCGCTTTGCTCATCGCTCAAAGCGCATATTTCTATTCTTTTATAATCTTCCGAACAAAGGTATTTTTTTCATTTGAAAGTCGCAAAAAATAAATACCGGTCTGTAAATTTTGAAGATTAACTTCCTGATTGTCAGTACGTTCTTGAAAAATAATTCTTCCTGATACATCATACACATCCACATTTTTCAAACTTATATCGTTCCATCTAAAAATGCCAGTGGATGGATTAGGCGAAATTACTAAGTTTTTATCTTGAATTTCCTCTTCCGTTGCCAGCGGTTTTAAGGGAATTGTCTTCCCCAACATCACTGGCCGAATCATCAAACTGCCTTTAATCGGAATGAAGGTACTACTAATCTGTGGAGCATCCGCCTTTGGAACTTGTATCCATTCGTTGCTGATGTTGTAATAATGTTTATTCGCAAATTGTGGGGTATTAGCATCCAAACCAATGGCAAGAGGCTCATCATCCGTAAATTGAATAAAGCCTACGTAAAATGTGTCCCTAACCGCAACAGGGTCAATTTTGTATTCTACAAACGAATTTGGCGTAGTTGAATATTTAACTACATTCGCAGTATCCGAAATAGTCTTTAAAATTCTACCAATTTTGCCTTTATCATTTGCTAATATTTGAAAAGTCAACCGCTGTTTTGCAATGTTCTTAACGGTAGGTTGTAAGTTAATTCTAATGGCAGAAACTGCATCAGGTTTGTTGACAATATATTGTACCGCCACTCGTCCAAAGCCTTTTTTGATTTCTGCCGCTTGTTCCGCCGTTCCGTCATCGTAGGCGTAATAATTATTCAAATCAACGTATCTACTGATGGTATCATTGACCGTAAAAATAGCCGCATCGCCCGATTTTACATCAAATTTTACTTTCAAATATGCCTTTGTGGTATCTCTTTTTAACAAATTAATGTCCAATAAATTTTTAACTTGTAAGGTTGCAAATGATTTTCTTGGGACAAAAGTAGCGATTGAATCCTTTTTTTGAATGGTTAAATCATTCACTAAATTTTTAACCGAATAATTTGGATAAAGTAGCAAATCATTGTTGAAAAGATTGCTGATATCGCTTTTAACACTGTCTGCTAATTCATTCTCGGGCTTTGCTAAAAATTGCCTCATTGGCATTGCAGAGTAATTTTTCAAGAGACTTGTCGTCGGATTTCGAGTGGCATAATCACGGGTATAAATGGCGGTAACTTCCTTTGTTAGCGGATTTTTATCACTTCTATTTCTTAATATTTCCCCACTTTTCAACACGTTTTTTATTCCATCCAAATATACATAATCCAAATGCCAAACATCAAATTGTCCCGACTGTCGGCCAAAGGATTGAAAACGAAATTGAAATCCTGTATGGAAATAAAGGTTTGCCCGAATTGGAATAAAAGCCTGCACAAATTTATCCGAAACGGTTGTAGCAGAATCTATCCAAACGGTTCGCCAAATATTACCATTGGTTAAAAATTGTAATCGCAAAGAATCTCTTAATTCGGGTTTGTCACCAAGTCCTTGTCCACGATAAAAAAAGCTCAGATAAAGGGAATCAGCGAGGGTTTTTCCTGATAAATTTATGGGTAAAGAAGTTAACGTATCGGTTGGTCCTTCAGAAAGAGGATTGACGAAATCGTAGGGTGTTCCATCGGCTTTAAGTCCATCAAAAGTGGCTATATTAAGCGTTGGATGATTATTGGTGAAAGTATTATTGATAAAAACGCCACCATCTTTTTGCCATTTTGAAAGGTCTTGGCGATTGATAGAAGTGGAAAAATCATCAAAAAAAGGCAAGCCTAATGCCGTTATTTTAGCAGAAGAAGGTTTGAGTTTTTCTGTACTTTTTAAAGGAATTATTTGAAATTGAGCGAATGAAACCCGACAGAATATTGAAAGGAGTAGAGCCAGAAAAAGGAAGTTTTTGGTAAATCTGTTCATTGTTATTTTCTATATAAATTCTGTATTCTCATTATTAAGTTTTGATAAACTCAGTACTAAGAATACAGAACTTAGTACCTCAATTTGGTTGTTCGCCCGCTACCCAAATATCAATCATTTCGCCCGAACGAATTTTTCCTCCTTCACTACACGCTGGATTTTGTCGGAAAACGGTTCCTGCGGGTTCGGTAGAAGCGGGGTCATAAATTATCGTTCCGATTTGCAAACCCGAACCTTTAATGATTATCTGAGCTTCGTCAAAGCCTTTGCCTTCCACACATGGCACATCTATTTCTACATTGCCCGTTCCGTTTCCAATTACGAGCGTAATCTTTGAACCTTTTGCAATTAACGTACCAGCCTCCATTTTCGTACCTTGATATTTAACTTCTAATACTTCATTTTCACGAATGTCATTTTGATATTCTAAATCTGGTTTCAATAGACCCGAAACCAATAATTGTTGTTCAGCACTTCTAACCGACATTTCGGTCAATTTAGGCAGTTTTATCATAGGGGCCGTTTCGGTATTTATCGTTAAATAAATCTTCCGACCTTGCTTCACTTTTGAATTTTCTAAAGGATATTGCGAAAGTACCGTTAACGGTTTAATTCCAAGGGTAAAAGTGCTATCGGTTACCTCAAAATCGAGATTTCTGTCGTCCAGAAGGTCTTCGGCTTCTTCCATCGACAAGCCTTTTAAATTAGGTACCGTAATCGCTTCTCCGTGGTTGGTACTCCAAGGTAAATAAAGGAAGAAGAAGCCAAAAAATAGCACCAACAACAATAAAATAATGATGGTAATGTGGGTATATACGTCCTTTTTTGAATTGGTTGAAATTTTCATTATATAATTTTAAATGATTTCGATTTCGTAATTATTCGCAATTTAGAAATTTTAAGGTTTAAATTAGACAGAAAGGTTCACAAAGTTTTCTTACAGGATTTGATGGAATATGGATTTAATAGATTAGACACGGATTTATCTAAAGTTTATCTGTGTCTAATCCTTTAAATCCGTATTCCATAAGATGTCGAGCAAAATATCATCTCTGCCAATTTGTCCTACAAAGTCCCTTTGGAATTCTTTTTGCAAACCTGTACAACATCAATATTTGAGTATTATTCATCTAAAAAGTGACAAAATGACTATGCAAGAGAAAGGCAATATCTCGATTCATACCGAGAATATTTTTCCAATTATTAAGAAATTCCTTTATTCCGACCACGAGATTTTCCTTCGTGAGTTAGTTTCAAACGCTGTGGATGCTTCGCAAAAAATCAAGCGTTTGGCTGCTATTGGTGAATATGCGGGTGAGTTGGGCGAATTGAAAGTGAAAGTTTCTTTCGATAAAGAAGCTAAAACGATTACCATTTCAGATAATGGATTGGGTATGACGGCCGAGGAAATTAAGAAATATATCAACCAAATTGCGTTTTCGGGAGCGACTGAATTCGTGGAAAAGTACAAAGATAAAGGCGATGAAAAAGCCATTATTGGACACTTTGGTTTAGGCTTTTATTCGGCTTTTATGGTAGCGGAGAGAGTGGATATTATTTCACAATCTTACCAAGAAAATACCGATGCCGTTAAATGGACTTGTGATGGTTCAACGGAATTTGAAATCACCGAGGCTACTCGTGAAGGTCGTGGTTCTGATATGATTCTGCACATTGCGGAAGACTCTTTGGAATTCTTGGAAGAGTTCAGAATCAAGCAGGTTTTGGATAAATACTGTAAATTCCTTCCGATTGAGATTGAATTTATGGATAAAATTATCAATAATCCGGCGCCAATCTGGACAATATCACCTGCTGATTTAACGGACGAAGATTATTTGAAATTCTACGAAGAATTATATCCATATTCTGAAAAACCATTATTCTGGATTCACTTAAATGTTGATTATCCATTTAACTTAACGGGGATTTTATACTTCCCGAAAGTGAAAAATGAATTACAGCTTCAACGTGAAAAAATACAATTATACAGTCGCCAAGTTTTTATTACGGACGAAGTAAAAGACGTGGTACCTGAGTTCTTGATGTTGTTGCACGGCGTAATTGATTCGCCAGATATTCCATTAAACGTTTCTCGTAGTTTCTTGCAAGCGGATGGCAATGTGAAGAAAATTAATTCGTACATCACGAAAAAAGTGGCGGATAAATTAGGTGATTTATTCAAAACAGACCGTGAAGGATTTGAGGCGAAATTTGAAAATATCGGTATTTTTGTCAAATACGGTATGATTTCGGATGATAAATTCTATGAACGTGCTAAAGATTATTGTTTATTGCAAAACGTTGACGGAAAGTATTTTACGTTGAATGAATACGCTGAATCTGTGCAAGCGAATCAGACGGATAAGGACGAAAATGTAACGTATCTTTATACAAACGACGTGAAAGGGCAAGACGGTTTTATTCAATCGGCCAAGAAACGTGGTTATGATGTCTTGAAATTAGATACGGTTTTGGACAGTCATTTTATCAATATGTTGGAGCAAAAATTGGTGAAAACTAATTTAAAACGTGTGGATGCTGATACCGTTGAGAAATTGATTGACAAAGGAATTGCCTTAGAATCAGTGCTTTCAGAAACGGATAAAGAAACGGTGAAAAAGATTTTTGACACGGTAATAAATGACACAACGAAGGTGGTAAATTTGGAAGCAATGCCAGTGGATGAATTACCAGCGGTGATTACCCAAAACGAATTTATGCGTCGTATGGCGGATATGTCTCGCAATGGTGGCGGAGGTGGCATGAGTATGTTTGGGAATATGCCAAATAACTACATTGTGTCAGTAAATGCCAACCATGCAACGATTGATAAAATCTTGAAAACAGCGGATGCTGAGGAGCAAAAGAAATTAGCGAAACAAGTATATGATTTGGCATTATTGTCACAAAATATGCTTACAGGTGCTGATTTAACAGCATTTATCCAACGTACTGCGGTAAGTTTGTAAACCGATTTTTCGAAATCGGGTGTAAATAAAAAGAGAGACAAGGCTGGGCTTTGTCTCTCTTTTTGTTTGATTTAATGTAATGGTAAATCTTGTACAATTTTCCATTTTTTTAAGATTGAATCCGCTTGTATTAATGTTAAATCTTTGGGAGCAGGTAAAGGCAAAAACTTATCAACATATTTTTGATAAATATCACTCATTAAAGCATTATTATAGGCTGCCATTTTAGGGTTTTTAAAATCTTTTAAGGTTCTATCTTTAAAAGCAATACTCTGTTGTTTATTTATTTTCTTCAAAATTTTACCATTTGGGTCTTCAAATAAAACTGCATACGAGGAATCTCTGTCGAACTTATTAAGATTTGTAAAAAAGATGGTTAATGTATAGTGAGTTTCTCCCAACAAATTAGTGTAGAAATCACCTTCCTTCACTCTGTTACCTTTTTCAATGACAATTTCTTTTTGATTATGCTGTGGAGGGTACGTCTTTTCAGGAAATTTCATCATATTTTCTAATAAAACATCATCATCGGGAGTCCAAAATACGCTTTGTGTAGAATCTTCCATTGGTGAAAAACTGCCTTTCCAACTCTTTTCAATCAATGGTATTTTTCTTTTCTCACGTTCAGAATTCCAAGAAAACCCAAATTTTTTATCGTTTAAATCTGGGCTATCTTTATAAGCACAACTTAATAAAATAATGATTGAACAAATGAGCAGAAAAGTTTTTGAAATATTATTCATATCAGCATATTTTATAATAATTTGATGATAGCAATAGCCAAAGATGCCGTGCCAATCATTACACCAACCATCCACTTAATTTGATTATTAAAGCCTTTTTCCATTTCAGTTCGTAAGCCTGCTATATCAGTTTTTATTTCTGTCCGTAAATCAGCCAAGTCTTTTTTTGTAGAAAAAATAGTAGTAAGCCTATCCTCGGTGATGAAGATATTTTTCGCTCTTTCTTCTGAAATACCCTTTGCACTCTCAATGTATTCAACAATTGTTGTAGCCTCATCATCTGAAAAATGATTTTTCAATGCTTGGAATGCTTTTATTTCTAATCCAGTCATAATGTTTGATTTTATGTAGTTATTTAACGCAAAATAGCAAAATTTATAAGCAAAAACAAAAAAGCCCCGCAAAACGGAGCTTTTTTCTAAAACTATTCACCTAACCTAAAAAACTAAAAATGAAAAGTATTTTTAATCATTATTATCTTTAAAACTACTGAATGTTGAGGTTCAATAATTTTCTAAAATCTATTTTACCGACAGAATTCTAAACTCTGTTCTGCGGTTTTCTTGATGCTGACTTTCTTTACATTGCACACCATCCACACATTCATTGGCTGGCTCGCTTTCTCCGTAACCATTTGATACTAAACGGCTTGCATCAATACCTCGGGCTGTCAAATAATCAACTACGGCTCTGGCACGATTGTCGGATAATTGCATATTATAGCTATCGCCTGAACGGGCATCCGTATGTGAGCGAATCTCAACTTTCATGTCTGGATACTTTTTCAATAACGGTAAAACGGTTCTATCCAACTCTTTAGCTGCATCTTTTCGGATGAAAAATTTATCTAAATCGTAATAAATGTTGTTCAGTTTGAAGATGTCACCTTCACCGTACATTCCTTGGACGTTTTGGTACTGAGTAGGATTTTTACCAACCTTTCCGATAGTTTCGTTGTTTGTGGCATATTTGTCTTTAGTGGCAGTTAATTTGTGGTCTGTACCGGGTTTTACTTCAAATTCATATCCACCATCTTGACCTGTTACGACCGTTTGGGTGGATTTATCTTTCTGATTTTCAAGCGTTACTTGTACTCCTGAAATTGGTTTTTGATTCAATTCTGACTTCACAACGCCTTTCAAAACGGATGAATTAGATTTCTCTAAATATATTTCTAAGGTAGTTTGTTGCCCCGTATTACTTTTTGTCGAGTACGTAATTGAATTCATTTGGTAGCCTTCTTTGATGGCTTTGAATTCATATTCAGATTCTGACTGTAAGCAAATAGAAGTCGAACCATCCACGCCCGAAACTTTCAAATCTTGATTTTCTCCATTGATTACACTTCTGATATCCACGTTTTCGAGGGGTGTTTTGGTAGCGGCATCATAAACAATCAAGTTTAAAGGACGACATTCTCTTCGGAAACTGTAAATATTATCGTCATGAATTCCTCTTTTTCGGTTAGATGCAAAAAAGCCCGAATTGCGTCCCATATCGGTAATTAAGCCAAAATCATCTTTTTCTGAATTCAAAGGAGCGCCTAAATTAGTCACGCCTTTGATGGCAATTCCTTCTTTCATTTCGGCATAAAAAAGGTCAAGGCCTCCGAGTCCTTCATGTCCGTCTGATGAGAAATACAAATTACCCGCTTCATCCACATACGGGAACATTTCATTGCCTTCGGTATTGATTTCTTTTCCCAAATTTACGGGTGTTCCCCAATTGCCATCGTTATATTCTACGATGTATAAATCGGTTCCTCCGTAGCCTCCTGGCATATCCGAGACAAAATACATTTTTGTATTGTCGGGCGTGAGTGCTGGATGTCCCGTTGAATATTCATCCGAATTAAAGGGGACTTCTTTGACATTTCCCCAAGTATCACCTTTTAAATCTGCCGTGTAAAGTTTCAAGCGATTGGTACCATCTTTCGATTCTCGGGCTTTTCCTTTGTTATAATTATTTCTGGTAAGAACTACTTTTTGTTCTCCCTTGAAAAATGTCATTGGCCCTTCGTGATATTTCGTATTCAAAACCCGACTAAACTCTTCAATTTTGGTCAATTTACCTTCTGGAACAACCGCTACATCGGCATTACTGGCTGACATACCGCCAAGGGCTTGGGCCGTTTGTAAACCGTTATGAATACTTAATTGTGCAGTATCTTGAACAAAGTATAAATCTAAAAATGGGGTTTGATTCCACCCAAATACTCTTTTTATTGCTCCTGTTTCATCTCTGGCAGAACAAAATACTAAACCTCCTTTATAAAACATGGGGCTAAAATCTGCCTGACGTGAGTTGATGGAAAGATATTGAACTTTATACGAGGAGGAATCACGAAAGAAACGCCCCATATCCATCAAGGCAATGGAATTACGCCTTGCCCTTAAATCGGTCGTTTGTTTTTCGCCGTAAATCGAATAATATTTTTGGGATTCTTTATATTTCTGATTGGAAGCCAATGCTTGGGCATAATACAGATAATTCTCCGATTCTATGTCTGGATAATCACGTAAAAGGTCAGCGTAAGCACGTTCTGCATTACGAGAATCCTGCATTTTGCGGTAGGAATAAGCCAGTTTTTTCAGCCCTTCTCCTCGCTGAACTGGGTCTTTTGCATCACGAAGAAACTCCTCATAAAGACGAATTGCGTCAATATAGCTCAGGTTTTCAAACTGACGATTGGCAGCTTTTAGTTTCGCTTGGGCATGGGTGTTTCCGCAAGCGAGTAAAATAAGCAATGCCACAACAGAGGCTATGTGGAAAAATTTGTTCATAATCGGGTTGCTTCTTAGGCAGAATAGTTGATACTATACTCAGTAAGGTTGCTGAACGAAAAACAAATAACGTGCCAGAAATGGAGAATTATGAGTTATGAATTGTGAGTTATGAATTATGAGGTATAATTTAATGGGTTCAAATTCAGGATACATAAAAAAAAGGTCGTAAAATTTAGACATTTATCTAATTTTACGACCTCATAATTCATTTCAAAAAATGCTGAAACTAAACAATCTTCGCTGCTTGGCGAGCTAATAAAATCCAATTGCCTTTAATTTTTTGGAAGATTAGTAAAACGTTTAGTTTAGTAGTACCTACAACGCCTTTATTGGAGGTTTCTGCTGAAAGTTTATGCCTTACAATGGCCGTTGAGCCCACTACTTTCACCGTTTGGTCGGTCAAATCTATGGTTTTAAAATCTGAATTTCCAGAAACCAGTGCTTCAATAAACATTGCCTGGGTTTCGATATTTCCGTTTGAATGTCCGTAGCTTAAATCTTTGTGCGTAATTTTTTCTAAAGTAGCCTTATCAGGTTCAATTAGTGCTATTCTAAGGTTTTCAACGACTGCTGAAACCTTAGTTTCATCGACAGTTTGGGCTTGAATAATGGAAAAATTAACGAAAAATAAGGAGGATAATAAAATTAGTATTTTCATTGGTTTTTGGGGGTTTTAATCGTTTTTAGACAATATTATTTTTTCAATAACCAAACTGCCAAATTTTTGACAGCCTTAAAGTTTTCAAATTCCATCGGAAGGCGTTTTCCGTTAAGATATTCGTTATAAATCCATGGGTCGCCGAGGGCAAATACTCTTCCTTTACCAACGTTTGCTACTCCTATAATAACATTTCTACCTTCAGAAACCGAGGCTTTTGCGGGTTCTTTTACCGATAAAACGGATAATTCTTTAACGAAGATTTTCTTCACATCTTTGAAAATTGGGTGATTCTCTGGTATCATCACTTTGCCTTGTTCATAGACATTGTTTTTTACCATATTCACACTTTTATCCGTAAACTGTATGCCAAATCTTTTGGCTAATTGATTGAAATGGGGCAATTCTACGTTGGCAGAATCATTCGCCAACATCACTAAAGTTCCGCCTGCTTTTACCCATTTTTCAATGCTTTCAATATCTTCCTTAGCCATGAAATTTGGATTAGCCGTTTCCTTTTTATTATCAGGGTCAACGATGATATACACATCTAAACCCTTTAAATTATTGGCTCTTGGTGCCTCTGGGACACTTTTTAGCGTTGCTCCGTAGTTTTCAAAAATATTACCTAAAAGCGAATAACCCGAATCTTTTTCATCTTCCCAAGTATAGTGAAAGCGTTCAGTTTTTCCGTCTTTTGTATTCCTAAATTCATGATTGAAATAATAATCTAATCCCACATTTTTGCCTTTTCCTACGCTTTGTTCCGTTGCAATTTCCATTTCAATACTCGCCATGATGAAGGGAGCAACGCCTTTTAAATCGTCTCTTCTGATGGGTTCTTTTAGGTAGTATTCATAACTACCATCCCGATAAGGATTTCCACCTAAGCCACTTACCAAAACCACTTTTTCGTAATGCGGAATACCTTTGATATCAGTTGTGATAAAGTTTTTCAACATTCCTTGATATCCTTTTTTTGCATATTGAAGATAAGATTTATCTAAATATCCCATCCGTACCCCTTTAGCAAGTCCATACACAAACATGGCGGTTCCCGAAGCTTCCATATAGTTGCCTTTGCCATTCATTTTATCCACAACCTGATACCAACAACCTTCTTTTGGGTCTTGATATTTGACAATAGCGGGCATCAATCTTTGATAAATAGCAATCAATTCTGGACGTTTTGGGTGGTCTTTTGGAAACGAATCTAATACATCTAATATTGCCATCACGTACCAACCCAAAGCTCTATCCCAAAAATTGGGCGATGTTCCAGTGGTTTTACTTGCCCATTTTTGTTCTTTGCTTTCATCCCAACCGTGATATAAAAGTCCAGTTTTGGGGTCCCTGGCGTGTTTTTCCATCCAAATAAATTGGTTGGCTATGTCATCAAAATTGGCAGGTTCGTTGAACACTTTGCTGTATTCAGCATAAAATGGTTCGGCCATGTACAAACCATCCAACCACATTTGATTTGGATAAATCTTTTTGTGCCAAAATCCTCCCTCTTTCGTGCGAGGTTGGTTTTTGAGTTGATTTCTCAGTAAATCTGCCGCTAACTTGAATTTTTCTTTGCCCGTTTCACGATAAAGCATCAACAAAGACCGTCCACCAGTGATGTTATCAATGTTAAATGGTTCACCTTTGTAGCTTCTGATTTCGCCTTTTTCATTGACGTAAGAATCCATATTTTTCAAGATGAATTGATAATATTTTCCATCGCCCGTGTGCGTCCACACTCGTTCGAGGGCTTTCAATAAAATGGCTTGTTCGTAATCCCAACGGGCAAATTTGCCTTCCTCTTTATAGGTAATTGAGTCCTTATGGATTTCCATCATGGCGTTTGCCATTTTCTCCGACCAATTAGTTTGGGCATGAATGGTTTGGAAAAAGGTAATCAGAATTAGTAAGAAAAAAAAACGTCTCATAAATAAACAAGATTTATAAAAAATAGAATTAATACTCTTTTAAATGAAAGTAGAAGAGCCGTTCTGCTCTTCTACTTTCATTGATATCAACTAAACGGATGTTTAAATATCTACTTTGTCCATTTTTGGTACCAAGAGGTGCATAATCACCCAAGCCAATAAATAAGCTCCCGCACAAATAGCGAACATAATATAATAAGCCGTTTCGATTTGGTTGATGCTTCGGTAGTAAACAAACATATTTTTTTGTACCGCCCAAGTTAACAAAATACCGCCTAAACCACCTGCCATTCCACCAATTCCCACGATTGAAGCCGTTGCTTTTTTAGGGAACATATCCGAAACCGTGGTAAAAATATTAGCACTCCATGCTTGGTGAGCCGCTGCGGCAATACCAATCACTAAAACAGCGAACCACATATTTACTTTTCCAGCCACTTGTGAGAAAATAACGGGAATTACAAACAAAGCAAAAATAAACATAGACGTTTTTCGTGCTTTGAAAACAGGCATATTTCTGTTGATTAATGCCATTGGTAAATAACCTCCCCCAATACTTCCAACCGTCGAAATAATATAAACTACCGCTACTGGAAATGAGATTTGAAGCAAAGTAAGTTTGTATTCACTTTGTAAGAAATCGGGTAACCAGAAAAGATAAAACCACCAAACTGGGTCGGTCAAGAATTTGCCTAAAGCAAAAGCCCACGTTTGACGAAAGCCTAAAAGCTTAATCCAAGGCACTTTTTCTTCATTTTTGATATTTTCTTCTTCTTTATCCGAGTGAATATAGTCGTATTCTTCTTTACTTAATTTCTTAGAATCTTTTGGCGAAGTATAGTAAATATTCCATAAAATCAACCAAAGAAAACCAATTAAACCCGTAATAATAAACGCCCATTGCCAACCCCAATATACCGCAATAAGTGGTACAGAAAGCGGTGCAACGATGGCTCCGATGTTAGTACCTGAGTTGAAAATACCCGTTGCTAAGGCTCTCTCTTTTTTAGGAAACCATTCAGCCGTTGATTTGATTGCGGCAGGGAAATTTCCTGCTTCTGTAAGTCCCAAAGCGGCACGAGCAATCATAAAGCCAAAAGCGGAACTGGCGAAAGCATGTCCGATGGCGGCTAAACTCCAAAGTCCCGTTGCCCAAGCATATCCCTTTTTTGTGCCAAGTTTATCAACAATACTTCCTGCAACGAGCATCCCGAAAGAATAGAAAATCTTGAAGGTGATTTCAATGTTGGCGTAATCACCATCATCCCATTTTAGGTCGGTTGATAAAACAGACTTCAAAAGGCTAATTACCTGTCGGTCAAGATAATTGACCGTTGTTGCAAAAAAGACCAGACTACAAATCGTCCAGCGATATTTACCAATTGTGGTTTGCATGAATTTTTAGCGTTGAGTAATGAGAATTATGAAAATGAGAATTGTGAAAGGACTTACTTCCATTTCTACCCATATTTTATTGCTCCTTAAAATTTGAAATATTCTTTTGCGTTGTTGTAACAAATATTTTGCACCATCTGCCCAATCCATTCAATATCGTTTGGTAGTTCTCCTTTTTCGATTTCGTTACCCAAAAGATTACAAAGAATTCTACGGAAATATTCGTGTCTTGGAAAAGATAAGAAACTACGTGAATCCGTAAGCATACCCACAAAACGGCTCAAAAGTCCCATGTTTGAAAGAGCATTCATTTGGCGTTCCATTCCATCTTTTTGGTCTAAAAACCACCACCCAGAACCAAACTGAATTTTCCCAGCGATTGACCCATCGTTGAAATTACCAATCATCGTAGCCATTAATTCATTGTCTCTTGGATTGAGGTTATAAATAATGGTTTTTGCTAATTGGTCATTTTCATCTAAACGACCTAAGAATTTGGATAGTCCCTGTGCTTGTGACCAGTCGCCAATTGAATCCCAACCGGTATCTGGCCCCAAGGTACGCAAAGCACGGCTGTTATTATTTCGCAAGGCGCCCAAGTGAAATTGTTGCGTCCAACCCAATTCATGGTACATCACACCCAAAGCATGAAGAATGGCAGATTTATAAGTCAGCGCTTCTTGAGACGAGATATTTTGTTTTGAAATTACTTTTCTAAATACGTTATTGGCCGCTTCTTCAGTGAAACTAATGGCATAAATTTGCTCCAAACCGTGGTCAGCTAAACGACCGCCCAAAGAAGCAAAGAAATCCGCTCGTGACCGAAGGGCCTTCAATAAGTCAGCGTAAGAATCAATCTCAATATTGGCAACTGAAGCTAACTTTTGAACATAATCCGAGAAATTAGGATTCTCAATCAAAATATATTTATCAGGACGAAAAGTTGGCAAAACCTTCGTTGTTACCGTTCCATCTTTGATAATTGCTTGGTGATGTTCCAATGAATCCGTTGGGTCATCGGTGGTGCAAGCAACTTCTACGTTCATTTTCGACAACAAACTTCTCACCGAAAACTCAGGTGTTTGAATTTTAGCCGAACATTCTTCGTAAATTTTCTTAGCATTCTTCGGACTAAGCGTTTCGTACACCTCAAAATAACGTTGCAATTCTAAATGCGTCCAGTGATACAATGGATTACGCATCGTGTAAGGTACCGTTTCAGCCCATTTCTCAAATTTTTCAAAATCTGATTTATCACCCGTGCAATAACTTTCGTTCATGCCATTTGCTCGCATTGCACGCCATTTGTAGTGGTCGCCGTAAAGCCAAATTTGGGTTAGATTTTCAAAATTCTTATTGCCCGCAATTTGGTCGGGTGGTAAGTGATTGTGATAATCAATAATAGGCATATCCTTAGCAAACTCATGATAAAGTCGGCTGGCCGTGGAGGTTTGGAGAAGGAAATCTTCGTTTAAAAATTGTTTCATTTTGTATGTAAATATATCGAGATAGCAACTCGTGTCGCAGTGTAATAGTAAGTCACTTACAGCGTTTTACTAAGGTTAAAAAATGCTTTTAAAGAGGCAATAGGATAACCAATAGCATTGCCACGAAAATGGAAATTATCTGATTATGCCTTTTGATTCTATAAAGGGGCATTTAGGGATTTTTTACTGTAAAAATTTATTTTGAGGTATAATTTATGTAATGAAGGAAATGCAAAGTTAGGATATCTTTGGAGGTTACATAAATTGTTTTGGGAAGTTGTAAGAAATACTTATGTTTGCAGATAGATACAATATTTCAATACTCAGATGAGAATTAAATACCTATTATACTCTTCTTTCTTGTTTTCCCTTTCTTGTAATTTAAAGGCAATTTCAACAAAAAGCTAAACAAATACTTATTCAAAAAATATATTTAGTTAAGGTAAACAAATTCTATCTGACGTTCTACGCAACCCACCGTTTAAAGGATCGTACAAGTGATACAGAAAAAATCCTCTCAAATATTAAATTCAAATAGCAATTATGATTATTAATAGGTAGAAACTATCAAAAAAAGCCGATGAAATCAATTCAGCGGCCTTTTCAATGTATAAAAACAAATATTTATAAATTATTTGAAACAAGTTCAATGGGATAAAATGGAAATTTTGTCTCGTCAGACAAAACTGTAAAACCTGTGCTTGCCGCTTAGGCAATAATGGTGCGGTCGTATTGGTCTTTGTGATCTTTTATCATTTGAATTTCGTAGAATTGTTGGGCATGTTCAGGCGTAATTTCTAAAACCTGAACTTTTAAATTACTCAACGCCTGTTGAAAAAATGTTGCAACCGGTAGGTTTATTTTTACTTCCTTAGGTTTTGATTCCAATAATTGAGTAATCTCTACCAACGAAATAGCACTAAGATATTTAGGGCAATCACTTTCAAGAATTTTTACTATTTTTTTGCCATTTTTCTCAGGTCTTCCGCACGCATTCAGAAAAATATGTGTGTCTAAAAGGTAGCTCTTCATTATTTTAAATCATCGTCAAAAAGTGTATCGGACATAAAGATTAAGTGTCTCCCTGTTCCTTGTTTCACTTTGGGCCTGCCTTCTGGCTTTCTCATTACCTGTTTAACAGGCACTTCTTTTGGTTTTGTTGTAGTTTTCATGGTCTTCATTTTATAAATTTCTTATACAAAAATACAAAAATAGCGTAAAAATTAACTAATTTTTACGCTATTAAATTGACCCAATAAACCCCTACTTCTCATAACCAATCCCATCCCCAAAAGTAAACAAAGCATATCCCTTCGGCTTCATAAATCCTGGTATATCAGACTGATTTTCTAAGATGGCTTTCTGTGAAATTGGCGTTGTAAAAGGCATTTTTCCTGTTGGATTAAATGCCCCACTCACTACATCCAAAATTGCATCGGTCGTGGTGCCGAAAGTTGCCAAAACCGTTTTTAAGTTTGCATTATCAATCTCCGAAATCAACCATGGACTTGTATAGTTAATCACCACAATCGTTGGTTTTGCACTCGTTATTTCATTCACTCGAGCCACGTCAATTTTATTTTTGGATAAACTAATATCAATTGGGGCAGGACTTGAATTGAATAAACTTCCGCCGTTGGGCGTTAGCCATAGCAGTACTACATCAGCTTCTTCTTTGGTCGAAACAAAGTCAAAATTCCATTGATTATTTTCTGGTTTTATAACCGTAAATGGCGTTTTTGTTCTGCCATTATCGTAGTAAGATTCAAAATAAACTTTCGTCGGGCGGCGTTCCGTTTTTGGAGCGATTGGAAGAACTTTTGCCTGATTTCTTAATAAAACGATAGATTTTCTCATGGCTAAATCTGCCCGCTTTTGGAAGTTGGCATTACCCACAATTTTCTCCGCTTCTGCAGCATCCACGTAAGGATTTTCAAAAAGATTTAAAGTAAATTTTTCTCTCAATAATCTTGTAACTGATTCATTAATTCGGGCTTCTGAAACCATGCCTTTCTTTACCGTTTCTAATAAAAGCGTTGGGTCGGCAGAACCAGAAAATATATCCACGCCACAATCAATGGCTTTTTGATAACGTTGCAAAATTGTTAAATTTTCAACGCCCCAAGGCATCATTTCAATCGGGCCAGTATCCGAATTGATGATACCTTTGAAGCCCATTTTGGTTCTCAATAAATCTTTGATAATGGCTTTGTTATACGCAAAAGCTATTTCTTCGTATTTCGTGCCAATTGGTTTTGCGTAATAAGGCATAATGGATGATGTACCTGCATCAATGGCCGCTTGGAAAGGTTTGAGGTGATAATCAAACATATTTCCTGGGTAATGTTGGTCTTTGCCCCACTCAAAATGCGGGTCTTGCCCTTCCACTTGTGGTCCTCCGCCTGGGAAATGTTTGGTGGTAAGAGCGACAGATTTTTCGCCCAATTTTGTCCCTTGAAAACCTAATACTATCTCACGAGTCATATCCGCTACTAAGTTTGCATCTTCCCCAAAAGTGCCTTCAATTCGTTGCCAGCGAGGTTCGGTTGCCAAATCTGCCATGTATTGATAGCCTTTGCGGAGGCCAATTGCTGCCCATTCTTGACGAGCAATATCCGCAAATTCACGGGTTAATTTCAAATCTCGCATGGCGGCTAAACCCAATTCACCCGGCCATTTTGAGAAAACAGTCGTACCAACGCTGAGTCCGATGGAAGCATCAACGGTAATATGATTTCGTGGATTAGAAGCGATGATGGCAGGAATTCCCAAGCGTGAATTTTCGCAAAGAGCTTGGAGATTATTCGCCCATTCTGCCAAAACTTTAGCGGAAGTATTGGCACGTAAAATGAAATGTCGTAAATGATTTTTTGTTACGCCTTTGGTGGTGCCAGCGGCTGAAAGCATGGCGTAAGGTAGTGGCTTTTTAGAAAACATATTCATGCTTTGCACCAAGTCTTCTTCATTAAATCCACTCGTAATTTCAACTTTGGGCGCATTTTGTTGGAAGGAAAAATCACCCGCTAAGCGAGAAGTACTGATGAGCATAAAACCCACTTTCTCCTCAATCGTCATTTTGGCAACTAAATCTTGAACCCGTGTTTCAATTGGTAAACGCCAATCTTCATATTTATCAATTTTTCCATTTTGATTTAAGTCTTTGAACGTTAAGCCGTTCTTTTTCAGAATCTTAGCGGTTCTGTAACCTAAGTTTGGTTGGATTGTTTGTTGAGCCTTGACATTTGCGAATGTTAAGGTACATAAAAGCAAAAGGAGTGATTTCATGGTTTTAATCTTTTATTTCGGTTGTTTTTTTTATAAAAGATTATAGGGTATAGTTTTTTACTTAGTTTTGAAATATCATTCCGCCGAAAAGTGAATCTGTGGTAAATACCCAACCCTAAAAGTTTCTACATAACTAAAAGGAGTCAAAACCTCCACTTCTTGATTTTGTACAAATCTCAAAACTTTCTTGTAGCCAGCAAACGACCATTCATAGAGTTTTTGCTGATGCCATAAATAAGCGCTTGATTTTTCACCAAAAGAGATAAAAGTGCCATCGGGTAAAGTTGCTAAATTTGCTTTGAAAGTCTTTTGAGAACCGTTGGAGTCTAACCTTTCCTGATGAATCAAAGCATCAATCGTATCAATTTTAGTCTCTTTCCCTAAATCATATCGTTGACCGTTTGCCAATAACCAAAGGGTTTTGAATCGTTTAAAATCTGGATTTCGACAAAATCCACACGGGCGATGTCCAGCCGCAAAAGCGGTAGTTTCATCCAAGAAAAACAATTCCGTCCAACGATTCGGAGTCATCACTTTTCTTTGGAAATTTTTGTATTCCAACACGCACGTTATCCAATATTTTACGGCATGATTTCTAAGAATTTTCTTGTTTGCGTTGTGGATTACCCCTCTGTTTCCCGTCCACGCACCATGTTCGGGCGTGGCGGTTAGCGTGCTGAAAGGGCTTATTCTGTTTTGTAGGGGCATATTTTCTTGAAGGAAAAGTTGATTAGCCACCAAGGCACGAAGTCTCTACGTTTTAAAAGAATGAATCAAAAAAGATAGTGATGAACAGTCTTCGTCCATTATTCATAGTTTGGACGAATGCTATTCATCCTTACATTACACTCTTAAAAAAACTTAGAGACTTTGTGCCTTGGTGGCAAGATTATAACCTAAATTACCTAATCCATTACCTCATAAACTAACATCGGCATGGCTTTATTTTTCAAAGTTACTTCTCCTACTTTCTTGCAATTAAAGGATTCTTTAACTTTCAAATACGCACTTTCATTGATAATGATTTGCCCTGCGTTGGCAGTATTTTGTAGGCGTTGGGCAATATTTACGACATCCCCAATCACGGTATAATCCAAACGGCGAAGGTTGGCCGAACCAATATTGCCCGAAATCATTTCGCCCGAATTCAAACCGATGGATAATTGAGGTGTAAAAGGGACGGGATGAGCCGTTTCGGGCATTTCTTCAATCTGTTTTCTGACTGCCAAACACGCATCAATTGCCCTATCTAAGTGATATTCTCCTCTGAAAATCGCCATGATGGCATCGCCCATAAATTTGTCGATATATCCTCCCTGAGCGATTATTTCCTTCACCATTACATCAAAATAATTGTTCAATAATTTCACTACGGCATCGGGCGTTTCATTTTCGCTGATTGCCGTGAATCCACAAATGTCAATAAAAACAACGGTGGCTTCAACGGTTTCATTGAGCATAATCGACGATTCAAATTCACGGCTTCCCATAAAATTCAACACCGTTTCGTCCACGTACATCCGAAGAATATTGTTTTCTTTGATGGCTTTCAAGGTCTCACGTATTTGGGCAACGTGCATAATGGTTCGTTCGATTGTCACCGATAAATCTTCGAAATTGACGGGTTTTGTAATAAAATCGAATGCGCCTCGGTTCATGGCAATTCGGATATTTTCCATGTCGCCATACGCTGAAACGATGACTGATTTGATCAAAGGCGAAGATTCATTCAGATGGCTCAATAGGGTTAATCCATCCATTTCGGGCATATTGATATCACTCAACACGATGTCAATATCGGTGTTTAGTTGAATTTTATCCAAGGCATCTTGTCCATTAATAGCAAAAACAAATTCGTATTTTTGTTCTCTTATTTTTTGGCGGAATTTCTGTTTAATGAGCATCTCCAAATCTGGCTCATCATCTACTACTAAAATTTTTGCCATTAGCGATTAATTTTTAATTTTTCTTTAAGTATTGTAAAATCAACGGGTTTATTCAAAAAATCATCCGCCCCCAACTCTTTGGCAAGGTTATAATTTTCATCGTCACCGTAGGCTGTTATCATCATTACTACGGGCGGTGGTTTTAGGTATTCTTGTTTTATCTGACGCAATAATTCAAGTCCACTCATGCCTGGCATATTGATATCAGAAAGTATCAAAACGGCTTCCTGCTCGTGTTGATGCAGGTATGTAAGGGCATCTTCGCCCGAAAAAGCAAAGACCAATTCCACTATTTTTTCTCTGATTTCTTTTCTGAATCTTTGCTCAAAAAGGGTTTGAATATCCTTTTCATCGTCAACTACTAAAATCTTCATGCTATTTTATTTATTGGGTAATATAACAGTAAATTCTGTAAATTCATGTGCTATGGTTTCAATTTTTAATTCTCAACTATGGGGCCTTAGAATAGCATAATTCAAATTTGGAAAACATGGCTCAAGCCTTACTTAGCTACTTATTAAATGCCAGAAAAGGATGAGCGTTTTTTGATTTTAGATTGGTAATGTTACCGTAAAAATAGTTCCTTCACCTTCTACACTCTCACATTCAATCATCCCGCCGTGTCCTTTCGTAATAATATCATAAGCTAAACTCAAACCTAAACCCGTGCCTTCGCCTGTATTTCTTGTGGTGAAAAAAGGGTGAAATACTTTGTTTCTTACGCTTTCAGGCATTCCAGTTCCATTATCTTTGATAATGATAACTATTTGATTATGAGATTTTTGTGTAGTGACTTTGAGCATAGGGGCGGCAAATTTTATCATCGCAAAAAACGAATTACTGAATATATTAAAAAGGGCTTTTCCAATCTCTTGAGGAATTATATTGAGTTTGGGAAGTTGTGAATCACTCTGAAATTGAAGCTCGACGATAAATTCTTTATTTGATTTGCTAAAAACACTTTCGGCAAGTCGGAGTTGTTGTTCAATTAATTTATTGATATCGGTTAGCTGAAATTGTCCAATATTCATTTTTGAATGTTCGAGCATACCATTCACAATACCGCTCGCTCGCTGCCCGTGCTGATAAATTTTTTGTTGGTTTTGGTGGATATTATTCACTAATTCTCGAATCAATGTTTTATCTAATTCCGATTTTTCTATTTCATCATTCAATTCTTGAACGAGTTCTACACTCATTCCAGAAAAATTAGTGACAAAATTGAGTGGATTCTGCATTTCATGGGCAATTCCAGCGGTGAGTTCGGACATGGATTTCATCTTTTCTCGATGAATTAATCGTTGCTGAATTAGCTTTTGCCTGAAACGGAAAAGGACAAAGAAATAACCACCAATGCCTAAAAATGCCAATACGTACATCAACAGCATGGGAATAAACCACCATTTATGGATAATATCCCCTTCAACAAAAAACTTAAATTGGGCAGGAACATCTCCCTTCTCACCCGTTTTTACCAAAAACGTATAGTTACCTCCGTTCAAGTGAGCATATTGTGCTTGGCTACAATCTTCGCACTTAATCCAAGTGTAATCTAAGCCTACCAAATAGTAGTAGAAGGTTTTGTTTTTGGGGATTTTCTTGTTGAGGAAACTGAATTGAAGATAATTTTGATCGAAAGCTAATTTTGGTATTTTATTTTGCAAAATATCAATATTACCCGTGCCAAAACCTACTTGATTATTGCCATACTTAACAGCCGTGATTTTGGTTAAAGTATCACTTTTTTGAGCATATAATGACATAACAAGAACAAATTCTAACAAAAATGAAAAGATAAACGATATATTTCTCTTCATAAAATATTAAGTTAATTGTTTTCAATTTTTTGGGAAAGGTAAAAGCTATAACTGAAAAATAAATACATCACAATCCTTACCAAAGCAAGTAGTATGTAATATTGCAGAACTAAATTCTGGGAATAATTCATGATTGCCAAACTAAACATTTCAAATGAACCAAAGAGGTTATTGAAAATTAAACCAAAACAAATCCAGACGATTGGTTGGTCAAAAATCTCTCTTTCGAGGTTAATTTTAAATAGATGATTCACCGAAATAAAAGCGGAAATTACAATAAATATTTTGACGATAAAAGTTGAAATCCCAAAATTATTTAGACACGTAATGTACTGAGAGTCAATTAAAATAAATAGCAAAAGCAATACTCCTATCATCAAGAAAATATTTCTATTGAGTCTGGATGTTATGGTTTGGCCAATCAATAAAGTAACGGTAATCGTATCTATGGCAGCCAAAATATAACCAAAGATAAAAGAAGAAATGATGTTTGAAATCTTGAGAATTATCAGTTGTAATAACGTTAGAATAAGACCAAATATCAAAAGCTTCAATAATGCGTTTGTATGCTTAAAATAAAAAAAGCCGAAGCATAAGGGTAGTATCACAAAATAATTTGCCCCAGCATCTAAAAAACTGGCTAAGTCCATCAATTCCATAGATTGTTGTTTTTCGTGGTGCTGAAAATATTAAATCTTACTAATCCATACAATTGAAGGGAGGACAACCCGTTTCGGGTGCTAATCTTCCTGCGGCTACGTTAAAAGTTGAAAAAGTTGTAGCTGAATCCGTTGTGCCGCTACCTTGAAATAATAAATTTATAAAACTTTGCTGACTGCTATCTTTTGTATGAACGGCTTTGATTTTTATTTTTTTCTTCTCAACACCAACTTCGTTTAACATGGCTAAAACATCATTTTTTTCTAAGAAAAAGCCATTTGGATTGAATGAAACATTTTTTTTATCATTAAAATCTTTTTTGTCAGCAACGTCAATGGTCATTTTTTTGTTTAAACTCGAAAAAGCCATTGGCGTTACTTCACCCGTATTTCGATTGGCGGCTCTTACCGTAAAGTACAATTTCTTCTTATTTTTTACATTAAAAGTAAAAAGTAATTGTTCAAATTGACCCCCGGTATTATTGATGTAATCCATAAATTCAGAAATGTCAATAGCCCCTAAATCGGATGACAAATCTTTGCTTTTTAGCATAGCTTCACTTTGGGTCGTCATATCCGTTGGTAAAGCAGTATTCAATTTAAAAAGACTACCTGTTTGAGCAAAAGTTAAATTGCATATTAACAGGAAAAGTGGGAGTTTGAAAGTTGTTTTCATGGAGTCATCATGGGTTGAAATTTGAGAATTTAAATATGTTAAAAATACACAGAAAAAAATAACGATTCCTTTATAAGATTGGAAAATAGCTCTATAATTTATTAACTGAAAATGATAAGTGGCAAGCGTAAAATATCTGTTATTAATGTATAAATATTTGATTATCAGTAAATTATAAAATTCTTAAAAACAGATTTTATCCGATTCTATTTCTTGAGATTTAACTATTCTTAGATTGGTAAGGTCACTGTAAAAGTTGTTCCTTCTCCCTCAACGCTTTCAACGTCAATCGCCCCATCATGTCCTTTCGTTATAATATCGTAGGCTAAACTTAGTCCTAAGCCTGTGCCTTCACCTGTGGGTTTTGTCGTAAAAAAAGGTTGAAAAACTTTCGCTTTTGTAGCTTCTGACATCCCGATTCCATTATCTTGTATTTTATAATAACTTGATTGTCAGTATGATGAGTACTAATCGTCACTAATGGTTTATAATTAGCCCTTTTATTAGATACTTGTTTAACAGCATAAAAAGCATTATTAATGAGATTTAATAAAACTCGCCCAAAATCCTGTGGGATTACTTTAACTTTAGGAAGATTCTTATCAAAATCGGTTTTAAAATCATAATTAAACCTGATTTCAGCATTATTGGATTCTTTGGCTTTTAATCCATGAAAAGTAAGTCGTAAGTATTCATCTGCTAATGCATTAATATCTGTCAACTCTTTCACGCTTGTACTTGTCCGTGAATGCTCTTACATTCCTTTAACAATGCTACTCGCCCGATTGCCATGATAACTAATCTTCTCCTGATTTTGGCTTAAATCGTCCAGTATGTCATTTACAATTTTTTGGTCAATGTTGAATTTTTGCATCTCCGCCTTCAATTCTTCGGCTAATTCCATGCTCAATTCTGAAAAATTATTGACAAAATTCAAGGGATTCTGAATTTCATGGGCAATGCCAGCGGTGAGTTCTCCAAGAGAGGCTAATTTTTCGGATTGAATCAATTGAGCTTGCGTTTCCCTTAAATTATTGAGTGAATGTTGAAGTTCGGCGGTTCGGTCATTTACTTTTTGTTCAAGCGTCATAGCGTATTGAATCAAATCATCTTTTGATTGCTTTAAAGATTGGGTCATAAGGTTAAAATTGGCGGTAATATTGCCAATTTCATCGGGATGAACTATGGTAACTTTACTGGTTAAATCGCCCGAATTAACCTTTTGTACACCATCTAAAAGTCTTTGAAGTGGGTCGGTCAAAGTATATCTCAAAATTCGTGGCAGGATAAAAGTTAAGACGAATATCGAACAAAGAATAATAATAATTAATTTGGTTAATCCTGTTTGTTGAGTCGTACTAATTTCAACTTCGGTGGGCGGTAAAAGCGGATAAAAAACCAACGTTACCATCATCAATACGGTCATAACAATGATGAATGTAAAGCCAATCATTTTGGTTTGAAAACTGGTAGGAATAGCTCCAAAATTGATATAAACAACCAACGCTGTTAAATTTCCAATCCAAACAATCAAGAAAAAAGTCCAATAACCAATGGTACTATAAAAACCAAAAATGATAACAATCACACTGGTCATGACATAGCCAAAATTCAAGATAGCCATGTAAAAACTCCCTTTTGCTGATATTTTTTCTTGGTTTTTGTTAAAATATATTGCTTTCCGGATACACAGAATCATTGCCAATACGTTTATTACAAATCCGTATCCAAAAGCTATTAAGTTGAAAATCAAGATGTTACTTTTATTGTAAAATTCATTCCAAAAGGTTAAAGTGGCAACAATGCAAGATATAAAAATTGAAAGATATAGAAATGTTTTCCGTTCTCGTTCGAAGGGATTACCGACAAAAAAATACAGAAACTGTAAATAAGCGATTTCCAAAATACAGAATGAGGGAATTGCCCAAACCGAAACATCAAGTTGATAAATTAGGCTTCCAACCATGGACGGATGAAGGCTGTACCTCAATATATCAGCCCCCTGCCATAGAAGTTGACCTAAATAGAATAATTTAAACCACTTTTTTGAAGGAGTATTTTCTTTTAAATTATTGATGAAAATAAATGTACCTGCTACAAATAAAAATAGTAACAACGACATAACGGTATGGGTATGCAAGAGAAAGACTTTTTCCATAAGTTTATGAAAGGGCAATAAATTAAAATAGTATTTTCGGTGAATTTCTCATGGCATTAATAATCTTATAAGTTACGGAAAACGAATAAATTGCAAATTGAAATGCCATGAGAATTGATTGAATTATTTTAACCCATTTACTTTTAAAGTAAATCCGTAATCTTCAAATTTTTATCCCAATATTCCGTTAAAAAGATATTATTTGGGTCCATTTTTGTCCGTAAATCTCGCCACTGTTGCCACTTTGGATATTGTTTGCTGAGATAATCTATGCCTTGATTGCTATCGGGAGCGGGAAAGAATTTTGCCCAGTGTGGACGGAAGTTATATTTCTCTAATTCATTCCAAAACGGAATATAATAGTCTTGAGGCGTGCCATCTTGGTCGTTGCCAAACCAATAAATATCAATCCTGATAACGTCCATTTTGTAGGCAGGAGACATCCAAAATAGGTTGCTTCCCGCTGCGTAAATTTCAGTCGAAAAATTTCCTGCATTTTCAGGTCTTTCAAAAAAAACGTTCAAATCGTTCATGACTGCCTCGGTTTGGTCGATTGAAATCCATAATTCCGTAAACCAAACTGGAAACCAAGAATCACTGGCTTCATTATCCATTGGCAAGCCGTTCCACCAAATGTCTTGAAAGGTCTGGGGTTTATCAATGGGTTCAAAAATTTTCAAAATAAATTTAAGAATAGTAGGGTCAATTTTTCCGCAAAAGCCTCAATAGCTTCACGGGTGCGAGGACCAACCCCGAACAGTTTTTCTAACCAATCGGGCCAATTATCAAGCCACGAATAAATGTAGTAAACTGCCATATTAGCAGGGGTATAATCATTTTTGAAAGGGAAAGGAGGTAAATCGTTGTAGGGTTTTGATTTAAAATTTTGCCAATCTGGCGTCTTCGAAACTTGCGTTCCTGTGGCTTGCCAAACGGTCATTTTATCAATTCCTTTCTGGGGCCACCACATAAAACGAGAGTAAAGGTTTTCTTGTTTGAAGAAGTTTTCAACACTCAATTTAGCAGGGGAAGTTGATGTGGCTGTAACACCCGATCCGAATAAATCTATGGAACATTCCGTTGTGAGCGTTGTAATTTCATTGCCATAAATATAATAAGATGGAATGCACTGAAAAGTAACGGAAACGACAATGCCCATCAATCCTAAATTGGCAAATGCTACTCCATAAAACGCATCATTCTCATCGTCAGAGCGGTTTAAAGTTTTGATAACTGCATTATTACCATCAAAATGAGCAATATCTACACTTACAATCGCATCTTCAAAATTGGCATGAACTGAGCCTCCTGATGAACCTGTAGCAATGAATCCGCCAATGGTTTGGTGCGAAATTCCACCCAAATCAGGTAAGGCCCAGCCTGGATTTGTATTCGGAATTCTTTGACCATCCTCAACATCAAATGGGTCAATTTGATAGACTAAGGAATTTTCAATTTTGGAAATGCCCGTTGGGTCGTTTGGGTCTAAACCAAGATGACACCCCGCCTGAACTTTTACAATACCTTTTTCTTTATCAAAACTAAGTATTTTATTCATTTCGGCGAGGATGATGTACAGATATTTGCCGTATTCTTCATTGGTTTTTACCAACGGAATGGAGTGTGCGGCACCTCTCACAGAAATTTTTTGATTGTTTTGATGCGCTTGTAAAATGAGTTGTAATACTTCATTATTACTGGTAGGCATATTATAATCTACGCCATTGATGTTTTTTTTCATGATGTTTGAGGGTTGGGGAGGAAATTAAGCAATTAAGAATTTATCGAAAAAATAATAATTTTCATACCAGTAAACAATCCATAAAAAATAGCTAAATAATCTAAATATGAGCCAGGATAATATTCATGGCTTTGCTGGTTAAGTCATGCCATGAGTATTTTTTGTCTAAATACTTAGCTCAATTTCAAAAGAAATATTTCCAATCTTCGTCTTTGCATCGAAGATTGACTTTATCGTTTCATGAATATTGGGAGTGGGCATACTCTTGAAGATTAAAAGTTTGCAATCAAATTAAAAGGAGAAAATTTTAATTGTATGAGGATAATTGCAAGAAAATAGTTAATGCCTTGAAAATGAGTTTATTAATAATTGAAGTTACTCAAAAAAATGATATATTTATTTATTTTAATATTTTTTATAGATTAACGTAAGTATTTTTAAATGATAATCGTAAATTCTGTTCCTTCGCCTTCTACACTTTGAACGTCAATGGTGCCGCCGTGTCCTTTAGTTACAATATCATAAGCCAATGAAAGCCCCAACCCTGTGCCTTCACCCGTTGGTTTTGTAGAGAAAAAGGGTTGAAAAATCTTGGCTTTTATGGCTTCAGACATTCCAGTGCCGTTGTCTTTTATCGAGATCATTACTTGATTATCCATCCATTTTGTACTTATAATAACTATCGGTTTATAACTATTTCCTACTTCTTTATTTTCACTTTCCTTTTTTCCGACCGCATAAAAAGCGTTGCTTATTAAATTCAACAAAACCCGCCCAAAATCCTGCGGAACGACTTCAATTTTAGGCAAATTTTCATCGAAATCTGTTTTGAAATCGGCATTAAATCGAATCGTCGAACCGTTTTTATTTTTTGCTCTTAAACCATGGTAAGATAAGCGTAAATATTCATCGGCAAGAGCATTAATATCGGTTAATTCTTTCGTGCCTGTGCTTGTCCGTGAATGTTCCAACATGCCTTTCACGATGCTACTCGCTCGCTTGCCGTGATGGGAAATTTTTTCAAGATTTTGGGTAATATCAGCAAATAATTCATTTTCCAAATCCTCATCTTTTGTGTGTCTCTGCCCTTTTGTCTCTTTGTTCCTCAAATCTTTCAACTCTGCAAGTAATTCAACACTCATTTCCGAGAAATTATTGACAAAGTTTAAGGGATTCTGTATTTCGTGGGCAATGCCAGCGGTGAGTTCGCCCAAAGAGGCCATTTTCTCGGCATGAACCAATTGCGTTTGGGTGGTTTGAAGTTCTAAAATGGTTTTTTCGAGTGATTCTTTTTGCTGGGTTAACTCGGCAGTTCTTTCCGCTACTTGCTGTTCGAGGCTGTTCTTTTTAGCTTCCAGAATCTGCTTTTCCAGCTCATTTTTTTGTCGTAATGCTTTCTCTTTTTTGTTTTGTCTTTGTATATAAATTCCAAAACCAACTAACCATATCACCGCAAATCCTCGAATATTTTTAAAAGTTTCATCATAGTGTTCATGAAATTCAGGCACAATTAATTTAAACACATCATTAATAAAGATGGAGAAAATAAAGGGAACAATGGCAATGGCTAAGGTACGAGTATTGGGATTTATTTTGGATTGATTGAGAATAAAAAAAATGAGCAATGATAGAAGTTCAAAATAATTATTGGTGAAAAATTTAATACCAAAAGATTCACTCAACAGCAATATTCCCGCCATGGCTACCCATGAATAATTGAAGATTTGGTGTAATTTGGGTAACTGCGTTTCTGTATCTAAAAAACGAGTAATAATTTTTACAACACCAGCCGTAACAGCCACTGAAATAACAATATCTCCGTAATCCATAATCTTTTGTAAGTTAATTAGGTTGGCTTTTAGTAGAAAAATACTTTATTTTGGATGAGATTTTTCCTTCAAAATCCCTCCCGTTGCTTCTTTTATAATATGTACGTAAACGAATGCGTTGGCATCAATATTGATCACAGCATCATGTATTTGCTTAATTTCCAGTCGAGTAACAATCGTTACAATAATTTCCGCATCCGTTTTTATATCGTAACTATTGGGTAAATAGCCCTTTTCACCTTTATAAACGGTAATACCTTTTCCCAAATCATTGACCAATAAATTCTTAATTTCATCGGGTTTTGAAGAGATAATATTAACGGCGGTAAATTCTTCAATTCCATCAACTACGTAATCAGTGGCACGAGAAGCCGTAAAGTAGGTAATGATAGAATACATAGCAGTTTCTATGCCAAACTGAAAGGCTGCAACCCCAAAAATCAACGTATTAAAAAGCATGGCAATTTCACTGTTTGATAGCCCCGTTTTGCGTTGTGTGAAGACATTAATTACTTCAAAACCATCTAATAAACCACCCCCTCTTATCACTAATCCGCTTCCGGTTCCAATCAAAATTCCTCCGAAAATGGCAATCAATAATTTATCTTTAGTGATGGGTTCAAGATGCACAAAAATGAGTCCCAAAGAAAATAAAATGACTGCAACGGTAGTATGAACAGCAAAGGTTTTTCCGATTTTTTTATACCCAATATAGATGAATACAGCATTTAAAGTAACCACAAAAATACTGATGTTGATTTTTAGAATTTCGTGGAGTAAAATAGAAATACTGGTAACGCCGCCATCCAAAAAACGATTGGGAATCATAAAACCCTTCATGGCCAAAACGGCTAAACAAGTGCCAATGAAGATTTGAAAAATATTTTTTAAATTCAATATACTTTTCCAGTCTATGGTATCGGTTAGATGTTTTTTTGTCATAATTTTTGTGTTCGTTTATGGAAAAATGGAACACCGTTGGGATTCGGTGTTTTCCATCTTAAATTAGCGGAATTTTATTATGTTTCAAAAAAAAACTTAGTCCATCATCATCAAAGCCACGTAGGTTTCAATGCCATCCCAAAGATTTTTGATTCTAATATTTTCATTTTCAGCGTGTTGATTGTTGTCATGGTTCGCAATCGGAACCGTAACAGTGGGCGTTGAAAGGTATTTGTCGAAAACATAAAGTGGTAAACTTCCGCCCGAGCTGGGCATCAAAACGATTTTTTCTTTCATGGTTGATTGCACCGCTTTAATGACATTTTGAGCAATCGGTAAATCCATTCGAGTGCGTTGTGCGTTATAACCTTCCTTCGCAATCACCCGAGCAATGAGTGGATATTTTAAACGTTCTTCATCGGTAATGCTCTCATTTTGAGATACATAATACCCCTGAGAACGGATATGTGCAATCACTTTTTGAACTTGGCGTTGCGCATCATTTCCCAAAACTAAACGCAAATCTAAAGCTGCCGTGGCGGAGGTTGGGATGATATTTGCCACCATTTTTCCAACGTTAGCACTCAACAAACCACTCACATTTAAGGACGGCTGACTTATTAATTCTCCCAAAGATTGTCCGTTCCCTTCTGCTCTGACGAAGCCCAATTCTTCCCGCATTTGATCTTCGACGGGTGGGATATTTTTCAAGGCAGTTTTCTCAGATTCAGTCAAAGGCGTAACATCGTCATAAAAACCTTTTATCAAAACTTGACCATTATCGTCCTTCATCGAAGCCAATAATTTAGCCAATAACATTCCTGGATTGGGAGCCCAATTGCCGTAATGTCCGCTGTGCAAAGGACGTTTGGAAGCGAAGACTTTTATCTCCATATTCACATCCCCACGCACCCCAAAAACCACCTGCTTTCTGCCCGATTGATGCACTGGGCCATCGCAAATTATCCACAAATCTGATTTGAGTTTTTCTTTATGTTTATCCAAGATTTCTGCCAGATGCGTAGAACCAGCTTCCTCTTCTCCTTCAAAGAAAAATTTGAAATTGATGGAAGGAATCATGCCCGTTTTAACCAAAACTTTATAAGCCGTAAGTATCGAAAAAACGCCCGCTTTGTCGTCAGAGGCACTTCTTCCATAAATTCGCCATTCGGGATTGACGGATTCTGTGGGTTTCGGGAAAGGGATTATCTTGCCATTTTTTTCTAATGAAGCATTCAGAAACACGGCTTCAAAAGGTTTTATGCCCTCCGCCCATTGGTTTGGATTGACGGGTTGACCGTCGTAATGAGCGTAAAAAATGATGGTTTTCTTGGCATTTGGCGTATTGATTTCCCCAAAAATGGCAGGAGGTACGCCTTTTGTTTTTCCCTCTAAAAATTGCGGTTTTATGCCATTATTTTCCATCATTTTGGCAATATAAGTAGCAGTTTTTTGTATGCCTACCGTATCATAAACCACATTCGGAATGGATAACAAACCCATGAATTCTTGCAATAATTGATGTTCGTTGGCTTTGCGGTAATTTTGAGCTTTTTCTTGAACGGAATTCTGTCCGAAAGTGCTTATTTGTGATAAAATTAGAATTGTGAGGAGGAAGTTTTTTTTCATGGGGTCTGGGGAGTTGATGTTTTTACAAATATAAGGATATGACTTGATTTTAATTAAAAAAGACTGGTAACTCTTGAACGTTACCAGTCTTTCCAATTAAAATAATCTAGAATCAACTTATAGCTTTATGATTTTATAAACCACTTTTTTATTATCTCTTTCGATTTGGAGGAAATATTGTCCCCTTGGATAGTTTGAAAAGTCTAAAATTATTTCGGAATTATGGATATTTTGTTGCAAAATCTGCTTCCCAAGATTATCGGTAATCTGTAAAGTCGTATTCTTAAAATTATCATTTTGAATCGTTATTTTATCGGACGTTGGATTGGGGAATAATTTTATTTCAAAGTCTGAAAGTTCTTCATTAGCGGTGATGAGTTCGATTTTTACGATGCCTATTCCTGATACTTTACCTACGCAATAAGTATCATTTACACTGAATACTTTATAAACAACTGGACTAAGGGGGCTTAGTTTTATAATAAAAGGAGTAGCTGTTGCTCGATAAGTTGTAGCAGATAATTCTTCAAGCCCAAATTTGACTGACCACGGAGCCGTTCCTGTTAAATTGATTTTTACGTTTACGGGTTTTCCTTCAGAGAATAAGTAAGTTGTAGAATCCAACGTAGCAGTTGGTGCTTTGAATGAATTTAAGGAATAAATGTTGGCAGAACTACTAACGTCTTTATCGGATGCAATTACTCTGATACGATAATTATCTCCTTCGGGTAAATCTTCTGGAATATTGACTTTTAATGGACTTTTATCACCTTCGGAAACAATATCTTTAAAGTTTTCTCCATTTTTATCAGAGATTTGTGCGGAGAACTTATTAGTTGCGGAGAAAGTCCCCTGTGCATCAAAATACACGTATTGTTGCCCTCCTGCACAAAGATAAGTAGCTGAGTAAACACCAAAATTAGTATTAATACTTTTATCTGTAGGTGGATTTACGGTTACAGTGGCACTACCCGAAACTTTACCAATGCCACAAGAATTAGTGATTGATTTTAAAGTGTAAGTAGTTGTTTTAGTAGGTTTTACATTTACCAATTTTCCGTAAGAAGTGTAGCCTTGTGTATCATTAGATAATACATAAATAGCATCATCATAATAGGATTGATTATTTTTGCTATTATTATTTACTACTGAAATATAGGTCTGTTGTCCAGCGTTTATGATTGTATTGCCCGATATAGTGGCATCTGGTAGGGTTATTACTGAAAGATTATTACTAAACATCTTTGTTACGATTGGCATGGTTGAACTCACTTCAAGCTGATAAGCATCAAGCACTAAATTATTGGGAATCTTCAACTTTACTTCTCCTGCCAACATAGAAACTTCATTAATATTAAATCTATTTTTCTTGCTATCTATTAATGTAAATTTAAAGGTATTACCTGCATCAAATTCACCAAAACTTGAAGCATTTACTATTAAATCTTTTCCAGAACAAATCGTATAAACATTCAATTGATTAACTGTAATAGAAGGTTTTATGGTAACTTTTACACTACCAGTACCCACTCCATACCCACAAGTATTTTCAATAGATTTTAAGGTATAAGTCGTTGATTTTGTGGGTGTAAATGATTGATTATTATCGTAGGATATAATCCCACGAATAATTTGGTCTTTATCATCTACTAAAATTGTGTTTACAGGGGTTGTGCCAGTAACGGAATATTTTAAATTTACCGATGTTCCTCCCTCAATAGAAACCGCATTTGAGCCATCAGAAGCAGTCAAATTTGCTTTAATGGGCAATTTTGCTTGAAACCCTAAAATTTGAGAATACACTTTTACAGCGGTATTACTCATAAGTCTTAACAGATAGTTCCCTTCTTTCAAGGTGGATGGAATTTTAAATCTTATGGGGTTTTCGGACGAATTCGTAATTAAATCCGTGAAAACAGAGTCTTTTTGTAACGCTATTTGAAGATTAAAAGTGACATTTGGTTCTTTAACTCCACTTATTTGATAATTATAATTGTAATAACTATCCGTACAATACACGGTATTATCCAAAACCGAGTATAATTTGAACGGAACAATATTTATTTTGTAGGAATTATTTGCAGCAGTTCCTATTCCACATTCATTTGAAACGGATTTTATTGAAAAATTGGTACTACTTTTGAATCGTCTAATGAGTTGTTGAGTGCCATCAAAAGTTGAGCCGTCGGAGAAAATAAATGAAGCTGGAACACCCCCTGTGCTGCCATAAATATTGAATGTAATCTCTTCATCAACCAACGTACCAAATGCTAATTGTGAAACAATTGACAGATTAACAGAAGGTTTTGTATTTATCGTGATATATGGACTGTCACTTATCGTGGTGGGGGCAGATGCAACTACTCTTATAGTATAATTGGTGTTATTGTACAAATTCACATCCGGAATAACCACGTCTATGGGAGAACTTTTACCTGTTCCAATTATCTTAGTTACACCGTATTGGGTAAGCTCTACTTTGTACTCGTTTTCTGTTTTAAAAGTCCCAAATGTTTTAAAGTAAATTTTGGTCTTCTCGCCAACGCATAATTTAGTAGGAGTGTTTTTTAGTGTTATATCATTGTCAGCAGGACTATTCACATAAACCGTTAGTCCTCTTGTATCAGTTGTAGAAACTGTTCCGCATATATTACTGACCGATTTTAATTTAAAAGTCGTAGTTTTTGCAACTTGTACAGGAAAATACACAGCATAATTGTTTATGCGATAGCCTGCATACGTAGTTTGACGAGTCGAATCTTCTAATAAAACTGACAAGTTGCCTGTTCCATACGTTATGAGTTGAAGCGAAGCATTGCCTTTTGTGACTAAGGTTATCGGAAGAGGACTATAAAATGACACACTTGGCAAAGTTCTAATTTTAAATGATTTTCTACTGTATGTTACTTGATAGGGGTCACTTCCATAACTTATGCCAAGAAAAAAGTTATCTGATTCAGGATTTCTATTATCTAATAAATTTTTGGGTAAGGTTACTTTGATCGTTCCATTTTCAAATACTGCTGGTACTTTAATCCTGTCATTATTTGTTCCGTAATCATTGGTAGTAACAAATGCTACGATAGAGGTATTATTTCCAAAAGTTGAATATTTTGCGGTGAAAGAATCTCCTAAACATAATTCCATTCCTTCTTTTAAAGAATCAATGACAACCCCTGGTTTTACGATTACATCCATAATATTTTTACCCACTGGACCTACGCCACATTTGCTCGTAAAAGCGGATATTGAATAACTTTTTGATTTATCGGGAAGTACCGATTTAGAAAAAAGTCCACTATATGGGGAATTGGGCGTAGTATAATCAGGATTGTAGTTAATATTGAAAAAACCTCCATCATTCAAAATAATATTCCAAGGTCCTATTCCAGTTACTTTATATTCAATAAGTACAGGATATCCCCAATATACATTTTCACTATGAGAAGTAATTTCAGCGGAGGCTTTGTCTCCAATAAATATTCTGTCTGATAAGGATGACCAAGCAGATACTGCTTTCGGGCTACTACTGATTATTCTAACATTATAAATAAATGGAGCTGCAACGTATGCAGGTAAAACAGCTTCAATATATCCGTCTTTTTCAACGGCATCAATTTCATATTCTTTGTCAGGAGAACTTTGAAGTCCAATTTTAAATTTATTAGAAGCACTTACTTTTTCCGTTGAAGAGTAAGTAATTTGTATTTTACCACCCAAACAAGCATTAGCATTCACACTTATTAATTTTAATCCAATATCATTAATGGTTAATTTTGCAGTTCCTGACACATCTCCTCGACCACAAGCATTAGTTGCATACGCAATTGAGTAATCATTGGATTTTTTAGGATAGATTAGAAAATTATCGCCAAAATTTGATATATTTCCAATGTCTATAACTGTGCTATCATTCAATACAGCCTTGACAAAAGAACCAGTCCCTTTAATTCTAAGATTTACAGATTCATAAGGATTGATAAAAGAAGAACTCAATCCTAATAAGGTTAAATTAGGTTTTACGGAAAGTGATGATATATAAAGCTCAGAACCTAAGACATTTGGCTTATTTGCAACAACTCGAATGTAATACGAATAATAATAGTTAGTCTCATCAAAATTGGCAGGAACAGTAAATTTTAAAGGGCTGGCAGTACCTTCTGTTACAAGGTCTGTCCATACGTTCTGATTTGAATTTCTGATCTGTACTTTAAAAACATTTCCCGACTCAAAAGTGCCTGTGGAAGTGAAAGGAATCGTTGTAGTTGAACCTTTGCAGATTAAACCTGTAATTTGACCAGTAGTAATTGTTTGTGCTTGAACGACATTAATACAATAGATAAAGTAAATAATCGCAGTTAGTAGTTGTTTTTTCATGGTAATTTTGTGGTAAAATAGAGAATACTATTTGTGTAAATATTTAAAAATCAAAGGTAGTAATTTTACTTATCATAATTCATTCGGAACTTACTCAAATCCGGCTTGTATTTCCGTGGGCGAGCGAGTTCATGAGTATAAATCAATTGTCCTAAATTCTTCATAAATGGGAAACCAACCGTATCATAATCGTATTTGTCATCGTTAAAAATCTGGTCATTATTGCACAGTAAAACTGCTGTCAGCATGAATTCTACACCATTTTCAAAGTCCACGATGTAGGCATTGTCCAACAGAAAACCGTAAGCGTCGCCCACCTTATTGAATATTCTCATGTTGGGATTCACTATGTCATTTTTACCACTTCCGTACATCAAAAACTTGCAATACGTGGGATAAAATTCCGTTGGATTATAGTTTGGATACGTACTTTCCGTGGGCATTTGCGACATATATTTGTACATAAATTTATAATCGTCTTCAGTCAAATTAAAACGTTTTTTGGGTTCAACGAATTCGGGGAAAAGCACCGATTTTAATACTGCTTGTTGGTCTAAAAGTGGATAGAAATTTCTATCCGTAAATTCAAAAGGAGTATTTACGATAGAATCACCTTCCATATACCCTTTTCCAACACGAATTGGATTGGATGAACTATAATTTTTCTCAGAAATAATCATTGGCTGTTGATAGACAACTTCATTTCCTAGCATGAATTTTATAGGGTTTGTTCTATGGTTTTGTTCCTTATTCATACCCACCTGTAAACGATGAAATATACGAGTATTTTCGTAACCTTTCTGATGTAAAGTTTCGTTAAAAGCCTCTTGTCCAATAAATTCATACAAGCGATTAAAAGCATCATTATCCGAAACCATTAATATTTTTTTGATGTAATGAGCTATCGAAGGTAATCCATTTTTGGAAGTCGTATCTTTCGTTACGGGCGTGTGTTTCTGAAATTCTGCTCCTGTGAACATCGTTGTTTCCTTAGTTAATCCTTTGATATTGAGATTATTAATTTTTTCTAAGGCCAAAACGCTGGCAGGGAATTTGACAGTACTGGCGGGATAAAAATATTCTGAATTATTAATCCGATATCCAAAAGAGGTAAATTTTGGACGATTTTTTTTATCTCTATTTATTTGCGTATAAAGAATTTGCAACCGATATTTATCAGGATTATCCAAAAATTCCTTAAACTGTTCGGGCTTGGTAGCCATAAGTTTCGGCAAGAAATCTGTATCAATTTTTTGAGCATTTGACATCATTTGATTAAACGTAATGAAGAAGAATAGTAAGTATATTTTTTTCATAATTGTTGTGGATGAAATGTTATTTTTCTAAGAATATATAAATGACGTGTCATTGCGAGTGAAACGAACCAATCTGCAAGAATGATGAAGAGCTATTTGAATTCAATCGTTTGAATCCCCAGATAAATTTACTGATTTGCTTTCAGATATTTCTGCTTTAATCGAAAGGATTGCTTCACTACGTTCGCAATGATAGTGTAAGAGCCAACTTCTCTAAGTCCTCTTTCAAGTGCAAAGCACTGACAACCAAACGAGTAACAGGTAAATCGGTAGCCGTTGGATAGGGAAAGCAAGCCGTCATGATTCTATTTTCTTCCAAAAACTCATGCACGCCCGACTGATGGGTACAATACGCAGGATAATTTTCAATTGAATCCAGAAAGGAATTTTGAGAAATCAAGGAGTTAAAATACGCAATATTTGTGGATAATTTTGCTTGTTGTTCCGTAAAATAATCAAGCGAATTCACGAAAGTTTCCAACAAAGCGGGCAACATGGGCGAGGCACCCGCAAACATCGGCGACTGACGTATAGATGAAAGCGTTTCCACATCCGAGAAAATTGCGCCACCCGTCATGCCCATCGCTTTATTGAGCGAAGAGGTGAAAATGATTGAGTGATTAAGTGATTGAGTGATTGAGTGGTTGAAATGGTGAACCCCAAAACTATGCGAGGCATCAATAACAATTGTAATGTTTTTACTTGTTGGCAATTCATTAATCCATTGAAAATCAAATGCTTCCACGTAAGGAGAACCCACTGAGTCGGAACAAATGACAATATTTTTAGCCGTACATTCGATAACTTTCTTAACAATTTGTAAAGCCCATGCTGAATAATTTAAACCCTTTTCCCAATCTTCTAATTGCAGACTTGCACCATTCCAAAGGGCTGGGTGCGTTTTGGGGGCGAAGAAGAATTTGGTATCAGGTTTTTGGAGAAAATTAACGACCAATTGCCCCGCCCACATACCCGATGAGGTGGTTAAAGCGGCTGGCATTTTGGCAAATTTAGCGAGCTCAATTTCCGCTTTTTCGTATATTTCTAAACGAACAGTATTATTCCGTGAACTTCCCCACGAAGTACCATAACGGGCAAAGGCACGCATAAAATTTTCTCTGAACCCTTGATGATGAGGAATTCCCAAATATGAAGTGCCACTAAACCACAAATATTCTTGGGAATTAGTAGTAAAAATTCGACTTGGTAATTGGTTGGTTACGTAGTTCATTTTTGTAAATGAATAATGAATAGAGAATAGTTGATAAATGAAATCGAGAAACTTAATCTCCAAAATTATCAATTATTAACGGTCAATTATCAATTAAACAGGCTCCCGTGCCATTTTCTTCCGAATAAATTACCTTGCCAAAATCAATGGTGATGCCCGTGGAAACTTGGTCGTCCACCAAGAGAATTCCGTCCATGTCCACATAATCTAAAAGTGGTAATAATTGAGCAATGGCAGAACAGCCCACGTTAGATTCGGTCATGCAACCCACCATTACTTTCAAACCCAATTGATGAGCGTGTGCAATCATGCGTCTTGCGGGCGTAAGTCCTCCGCATTTCATCAGTTTGATATTGACGATATGAAAGAACCCGTAACAACGAGCCACGTCTTCCTCTACGATGCAACTTTCATCCGCCATGATGGGCAAAACCGACTCCGCAAAAACCCGTTTCATGCCTTCCCAATTGTCGGCTTTCATGGGTTGTTCGATAAATTCGACGCCCAAATCTTTCAGGGCAATGGCGTTACTGAGAGTTTCTTCCACGTCCCAAGCCGTGTTGGCATCTACTCTAAAAACCGCATTGGTATGTTTACGTAATTCTTGGACAATTTTAATATCGTCTTTTGTCCCTAATTTGATTTTATACAGTGGAAATGGCACTTCCTGCATTTTTTCGATCATTTTCTCCACGGTATCAATGCCGATGGTATAATCTGTAATAGGATTATTGGTAGCATCCAAACCCCATAATTTATACAGAGGTTGGCCTTTTTTCTTAGCCCAAAGGTCGTTGGTGGCAATGTCTAAGGCACATAATGCAAAAGGATGGTCGTCTTTGAGGTGCGGGTACATATCCGCCCAAAATTGTTCTGGACTTTGGAGGTCATAATTCTCAATCAGCGGACGAATGGCCTTTAATTGAGCCATCATTTTTGCCATTGTTACGCCATAGTAAGGCGTTTCGGTAGCTTCCCCAAAACCACGAAAATCACCATCTCGAAGCTCCACAATAAGGGTAGGTTGTACATCACGAGACTCGTGGGTAATGGTAAATGTATGACGAAGTTTTAATTTGAATTGATGAAGGATTAACTGCATGGATTGGTTTTATTTGTTTGGGCTAAGTTAGGGGATATTTTGATAGGTTGTGTTTTTTACCGTTTGATAAATTGGGTTTGGGAAATACGCCTAATTTAGTAAGTTTGTAGAAATAATTATTTTTATATTATATCTCCGAGGTCGGTGTCTTCACCCTACCAACGTGCGTCAGCAAGTGGACGAATAAACTTTCTCCCTGTTATTTTCATAATTAGTTGATAATCAGAGGAGTAAAATTGCTGTCGTGGTGAAGGCACCGACCACGGTAATAAAACCACAATATCCGAATATCAATAACCAACAATATGGAAGCATATCTCGCAATCGGCATAATAACTAACTCCCTTTATTGTCAGTAGAGATACTGACTACAACTGGGAAAAGCATTTAAATCAAGAAAATCTAACATAGCTATCTGCATAGCAAGTGAACGAATAAGTTTTATCTCCCGTTATTGTCAGTATTCTCAATGACAAGAACGGAGCATACAAATTAAATTAATTAAAAAATAAAACATGGATTCAACACAAACAAAAGCATTTGGAACAAACTCTCCAACGGACAGTTTGAAACAAATGGCCATTGAACGAAGAACATTAACAGCAAACGATATTGAGATAGAAATTCTATATTGCGGAGTTTGTCATTCCGATTTACATACGGCACGTAACGATTGGGGCGGGAGTTTGTATCCTTCTGTTCCTGGTCACGAAATTGTGGGAAAAATAACTAATGTGGGAAGCGAAGTAACCAAATTTAAAGTAGGCGATTTGGCTGGTGTTGGCTGTTTGGTAGATTCTTGCGGAACTTGTGATAGTTGCAAAAAAGATTTAGAACAATATTGCTTAACAGGATATACAGGAACTTATAACAGTAAAGACAAACATTTAGGAGGTCATACCTTGGGGGGCTATTCTGAAAAAATAGTAGTGGATGAACACTTTGTATTGAAAGTGCCTTCTAATCTAAATTTAGCAGCAGTCGCTCCTTTACTCTGTGCTGGTATTACCACTTGGTCACCCTTAAAACATTGGAATGTAAAAGAAGGTACTAAGGTTGCAGTAGTGGGTTTGGGTGGATTAGGACACATGGCAATTAAATTGGCAAAAGGCTTAGGTGCAACTGTTACACTATTTTCAAGGACGGCAGAAAAAATAGCAGATGCTAAAGAATTAGGAGCAGATGAAGTTATTATTTCTACCGATGCAGCACAGATGAAATTGGTAAAAGGGAAATTCGACTTGATTATTGATACTGTCCCTTATATACACGATGTTAATCCTTATATTACAACACTAAACATTAATGGTACTGTGGTTTTAGTTGGGTACTTGGGTGGACTTGAACCTATTTTAAATACAGTTCCAATGATTTTGGGTAGAAAATCCGTAGCAGGTTCTCTAATCGGTGGAATAGCTGAAACACAAGAAATGCTTGACTTTTGTGGGGAACACAATATTGTTTCTGAAATTGAATTGATAAAAATGCAAGACATTAATGAGGCTTATGATAGAATGGTAAAAAGCGACGTAAAATATCGTTTTGTTATTGACATGGCTTCACTAAAAAGCTAAGGATTCAGGGAATGCCTTTATTGTAGTGCTCATTAGCATTACAATAAAGGTGTTACTCAAACATGACTTTTATAAAATCTATGGTCTAAATTCATAAGAAAAACTTCCCTGTCTCCGTTTCCAAAAACTGCTCAAACACAATATCTTCCTGTTTGATAAATCCATTTTGAGGTAATTTCCCGTCTGCTACCATTTCAACGACTGCCACGATGGAAGCGGCGGTTGTCCAAGAAATGGCTCTCCAATGCTTTCCGTCTATAATTTTGGGAGAATAAGCACGATAAAACTCCTCTCTTTCCAAAGACTGATTTTTCCAACCTTCCACAACTGCATACACATACACAACGTCCTCCTGCACGGGCGGTTTGGCCTGAGTCAGAATTTCTTCGATGAGTTCTCGCTTGTTTTTCAAGATTAATTCGTACAGCAAAAATTTCATCAGTTTACCGTGTCCGGGATAACGAATGGTTTTATAATTGAGCGTATCTACCCGTCCTTCGTAGGTTTCGCACATGGTTCCGAGTCCGCCCGAAGTGCTAAAAGCTTCAAATTCATTGCCTTCAATGTTGATGTATTCGATGCCGTCGAGCGCAGAAACCAACTTCTTTTCGCCATTATGAATCACCTCGCAATCATTCAAATATTCGTTAATAACTCCCGCAGGCGACCACGTAAAGGAATATCCCAAAAGTCCATTCGGATATTTTGGCAATGCCCCAACCCGCAGTTCAATGTCACGGAGTTTAGTAAAACGATTGGCTAAATCTGCTCCCACGATGCCGATAAGTCCAGGAGCAAGTCCACATTGCGGCGCTAAAACGCCTTTACTACCCTTCGCAGCCATTTCTCGGATAGCAGTAGTTGTGGGAATATCTTCCGTCAAATCGAAATAATGTTTTCCCGATTTGTAGGCAATTTGAGCAATCGTCAAGTTCAAATTATAAGGCATACACGACACCACTGCATCGAATTGTGGAATCAGTTTTTCTAATAAAACTTTATCCGAAATATCGCCTTTGATGACCTCAAAAGGCAATGCTGTGGTAGGATTATTTTTATCTAAACCTTTAACTTTGAAACGTTTAGACAAAAGCGTGGCTACCAATGAGCCAACTTTGCCCATTCCAATTACTAAAATATTTTGCATGATTTTATGTGGGAGAAGAGTGAAAAATATGGCACGCACATGAGACTTGCCGAAGCATCAAGGCGGACGGTAAGTCTCATCTGCGTGCCAATACTAACGCTTGGTCATTTCGAAGAGATTTGTTGCTTGTTCACCAAGAAAACCGTCAAACCAAACTTGCTGACCATCAGTTTCCAGATAGCCACGTTCGGCTAATTCATAGTAAGCGTACGACCATTTCAACGTAGTCATTGAGCCGTCAGCATCTACCACTGGACAATCTTCATCAATGGCTTGAGTTGAACTTTGGCGAAGTTTACTGCCTTTTGCACCCTCAATTTCGGGTTTTATCGGAATACCAGCATTACTCAAAACGGCCATTGTTTGTTCAATATCGCCCCAAGCAGGAACGTTTTGATGATTAATATAGGCAGTAAAATGATTGACTGAATTACCGTGAAGAAGCGTCCAAGCCGCAAATTGCGACTCATTATTCAAGGCTAAAATCGTTTCTTTTTTAGCCGATTTCCACGGACGAGCAAAGAATTTTGCCAAAGTATCGACCAATCTATCTGCCTCTTCACTAATCAATTCTTTGTTGTGTTTAAGCGTTGCCAATAATTGTCGAGATTCGCCTTTCAATAAATCTGGCGTATCTTTTACCGCTTCATTTATCAAGTTTTGAGCTTCTTCCGAAAGTTCTTTTACCTCCAATTGCGTCACAAAAAACTTTGGAAAATTGATATTTGTGGGATGCTGATAATGAAAAGAATTCAAGTGTTTTGAAGGAAAACTATACGGAGAAATTTTCTCGTAGCCCAATGATTCCAAAACCTCTTCAATCGCCCGAATTCCCGCAGGTTGTTCGCCCGTAAACGTGTTGAAAGTACGGAAAGCACAGTGGTCATTCACCACATTTCCACCTTCGGTTTTCACCATATCAGCGTATTGTTGAGCATAAGTAACTCGTTGGCAATAACCCTCCCAGAGCTTCTCCATGAGGGATTTTGTGATGGTTTCTTGTGTTTTCATTTGTTGAATAGTATGTGTTAAAAATCAAACTTAATTCCCTGAGCCAACGGCAATTGCGTTCCGTAATTTATGGTATTCGTTTGTCGTCTCATATAGGCTTTCCACGCATCTGAGCCTGATTCTCTTCCTCCGCCTGTTTCTTTTTCACCGCCAAACGCTCCGCCAATTTCTGCGCCCGAGGTTCCAATATTCACATTGGCAATGCCACAATCTGAGCCATTTACCGACAAAAATTGTTCGGCTTCTCGCATATTCAAGGTAAAAATAGACGACGATAATCCCTGTGGAACATTATTCTGAATTTCAATGGCTTCCACCAACGTTTTATATTTCATGAGGTACAAAATAGGAGCGAAGGTTTCGTGTTTTACAATCTTGAAATGTGGCTCAACTTCTGCAATACAAGGTTTTACGTAACAACCCGATTCAAAGCCTTTGCCTTCCAAAATCTCTTCTTCAACTAACATCGTTCCGCCTTCTTCTTTTACTTCATGAGCCGATGAAACGTAGGCAATTACGGCTTTGTGGTCAATTAAAGGGCCCACGTGATTGGTTTCGTCCAATGGATTTCCGATGCGTAATTGTCCGTAGGCTTTCACTAATCTTTTCTTCACTTCTTCATAAATTGATTCATGAATAATTACCCTTCTGGTGGAGGTGCACCGTTGTCCTGCCGTGCCAACTGCTCCAAATACTACGGCTACAATGGCGATGTTTAAATCAGCATTTTCTGTAATAATGATGGCGTTATTTCCACCCAATTCTAATAAACTCTTACCCATCCGTGACGCTACGGCAGCACCCACAATTTTCCCCATCCGAGTAGAACCCGTTGCTGAAATCAAAGGAACTCTTTTGTCATTACTTAACCATTCCCCAACTTTATAATCTCCCGATATTAAACACGATACGCCTTCTAAGATTTCATTTTTCCGTAAAACATCTTGAATGATACATTGACAAGCAATTCCCGTCAACGGCGTTTTTTCAGAAGGTTTCCATACGCAAACATCTCCGCAAACCCACGCAATCATGGCATTCCAAGACCAAACGGCAACGGGAAAATTGAAAGCCGAAATAATGCCGACAATTCCCAAAGCGTGATATTGTTCATACATTCGATGTTGCGGACGTTCGGAGTGCATCGTGAGTCCATATAATTGGCGAGAAAGCCCCAAGGCAAAATCGCAAATGTCAATAATTTCTTGTACTTCGCCCAAACCTTCTTGCAGACTTTTTCCCATTTCGTAGGAAACCAATTGTCCCAATGGCTCCTTATTTTGGCGAAAAGCCTCACCCATTTGTCTAACAATTTCTCCACGACGAGGAGCAGGAACATTTTTCCAAGTGTTGAAAGCGTTTTTGGCAGTTTCAATAACTTGCTGATAATCATCCAAAGTTGTTTGGGTAACCTTGGCAATTAATTTACCGTCAACGGGCGAAAAAGATTCGATGAGTTCAGGGTTTTCAATTGCCCAAGAATTTAATCCCGTACTCGTTCCATGATTGACGGCTGAAATATTGAGTCTTGAAAGAAGATTTTGCATAAAATAATGACCCCGAAAAATTCAGGAAGTTTAGATTTTTCTAAGAATAATAACTATTGCTAAAATTTATTTTTTGAGACTGAATTTTCCGAAAGCTATGTCTGTTTTTCCGTATTTGCAAGAATATGACGTTATCAGATATACGTTGTCATTATACTTAAATATCACTATTCTAAGTCGAAAGAATTTTAGGCTACGCTAAAATTAGGTAACATGGTATTTTTAATGGAAAAAATATTTTTGAAAAATGTACTACGATTCTCCAGAATCGTGAAAAATTAAGTACGATTTTGGAAATTTGTGGTACTTTGATGCAACCTTTTCAAATTTCCTGCATCTTATTGAAAAAGCCCAACCATTTATCAATCCAATCGACCACTTATCCAGATTTTAACAAAAATTAAGGTATTGTGTATTGCATAGTACCTAATTAAACACTTATCTTTGTATTGAAATAAAAATAGTGATTTCTCGACTTATTTAAAAAAATATAAATAGCAATTTAACGCTCAAAAAAAAGTATCAAACGATGAAAACTTTAACTGTTATTGTAAGTTTATTTTTATGTATTTCCCTGACATACAATGCTTTAGCAATGGGGTTTCCGCATAATTTATTGGCAGGTAAGAAGAATTTGAAGAAGGAAAAGATTAGTAACAACCATGTGCAAAATATTTCTAAAAAAGTAATAATGTTAAAAGATAGTCGTTTAATTTATGTAGGTCAGAAAATATTGAATTATACGTTCCGACCTAAGAATTAACGCATTTTAGAACATATTATCTATTTAGTTTTGGTTTAAGGATGATTTGTAGCGAGGCTCATTGGGCTTCGCTACATTTGTTTTTAAGTGAATTTTGAGGAGATTAGACCACAGATTTAACAGGATTTTACAGATTTGCACAGATAAAATAAGTCTTTTCGATCAAATTATTAGTAGCTAATAATACTCTTAATCGTTTAAAAAATACTGTTAAAACTTTAAGTAGAAATAATGAAAAATCTGTGTAAATCTGTTCAATCCGTAAAATTCGTGGTCTAATTTTATCTACAAGAAATCCATTTGCTCTTTTATAAAATCAATAATCGCCGCTTCATTCTTGGCATCGAACCAATGAAATTCGTCTTGATTTTTGAACCATGTCATTTGTCTTTTGGCGTATCGTCTGGAATTTCTTTTTAATAACCTCACCATTTCTTCACGGTCATATTCGCCATCAAGATGTTCGTAAATTTCACGATAGCCTACGGTTTTTAGAGCGTAATGTTCTCGGAAATTCATCACTGATTTTGCTTCGTCTTCGAGTCCACTTGCCAACATAATATCCATTCGTTTGTCAATTCGGGCGTACAATTCCTCCCGTGGGCGTTCTAATCCGATTTTTATCATATCGAAAGGTCGTTTTACTTTCTGTTTTTTCCTAAAACTCGAAAATGGTTGTCCCGTAGCCATACAAACCTCCAATGCTCGCAAAACCCGTTGCGTATTCTGAATATCAACTTGTTCGTAATAAATGGGGTCGAGATTTTTTAGTTCATTGGACAATATTTCAAGTCCTTCATCTTTCATTCGTTGAGCCAAATTTTGACGTAATTCTAAATCTGCTTCGGGCATTTCGTCAATCCCATCCGTTATCATTTTGATGAACATTCCAGATCCGCCCGTGAGAATAGCTACGTCTTTTTTCTGAAAAATTTCATCTAAAACTTTCAAACAATCACGTTCAAAATCACCCACCGAATAATAATCTTGAATGGAATGGGAATCCACAAAATGATGTTTTACGCCGTCCATTTCTTCGACGGTGGGTTTAGCCGTTCCAATGGCCAATTCTCGGTAAAACTGACGAGAATCCGCTGAAACTACTTCGGTATCAAGGAGTTTTGCGAGTTTGACGCATAAATCAGTTTTGCCAACTGCGGTTGGACCAGCGATAATAATGAGGGTTTTGGAAGAAATCATGGTGCAAAATTAATAGGCTTACTTCGATTTTCAAGTTAACCTCTGTTTGATTGAGACCATGCTTGCCCCGATTTAAAATCGGGGCAAGCATGGTCTCGCATTATACTTCAACAATTGCGATACAGTCGCTAAACTGATTAACCTTGATTACAAATTGGGGTTAGCGAGGTTGAGTTAAATTTTCAGTCTCGCAGTCGAAGTTGTCTATGATTCATTTTCTTCTTGAAACACTTCATGCGTATTTCCATAGGCATATTCGTGGAATGCAAATGTCTGACTACGCATATATAATTTTTCATCTTCCTCTTTATAAAAATTTACAACTGGTGTCATGTCATTAATTTCACCTTGATCAATTAACATTGAGAATTCAAACGTAGAGTCTCCATAAATTTCTTTTCTTGTCTCCACAGAAATTTGATGCTTTTTCAAAGTTTCATTCAAAATTCTAATCATTTCAAATTGAAATCAGCGGCAAAGTCGTCATATTTTCCATTTTCTAAAATTTCCATGAATTTTTATTTTGACATTTTCAACAGTTCTTGCAAAATGGCACACGACAAATATACAAACTACAACTATCATCAACCCTCGATGTTATCAAACAAGTTAAACATATTTCTAAAAATAAAAAACACAAATCACTCCAAAACCTCCAAAGCCGTTAAAGTAATTTTTCCTAAAATCCCCGATTCTTTGGGAGTCCAGTTTTTGGTCGTAAAATAACCGTCTTTCCCTAAATTTTTCTTTAACCTTGCCGATACGTTGATGTTATAAAACTTCTGCCAAACTTCGCCTTTTTTCTCTAAAGCTATCACTCTATTGGCCATCGAATTAGCGACTTCAACCGTCAAAATATTCTGAGATTTTAAGATAGTGGCGGGTACAAAAACTTTGTAAGTTGGACCCATTAAAGTTCCCAAAGAAATACCATTTACGCTTACCTTCGCACTTTCTGAAACCTTGCCTAAATCCAACCAATAGCCTGATTTAGAGATTTTTGATAATTTGAAATTATGTGTATAAGTCGCAATGCCAGAGAAATTTTTGTAATCTTCTCCTTCAAAATTTGTCCATGAACTTAGTATTTTTGTTTCAATCGTTTTTGGTAAAATTTCTCCGCCTTCGGTGAAAGATATCTTCCAATTTCCTGCTAATTCTTGGGTCGATGAGGCTTTGAAATAAGGGTATTTCTCGGCTTTTAAAATATCATTATGGGTTTCCACAATGATGGATTCGCCCGCCGATAATTGCAAATACACTTCGTTGGTTTTTGCGTTGAATTTGGCTAAACCCAATTTCTCCGTCATCGGATTATACAAAGCCACTGATTGAAAAGGCGTTTCAAGTTGAACCCAACCATCAAAATTGTTGGCGGTCGTATTATTGATAAAATACGTTTTGCCTTTTGCGTAAGTTTTTCTGATGGATGATAAACCTTTATCAATCATCGTCTCTCTTTGCACTTTTGCCGTTGCCATGATTTGTTCCAAATTTTCACCCATTACAAAAAGTCCCGTTCCTACTTTGGCAACGCTCACGCCCATATTTTGGGTAAAATTTAACTGTGATAAAAGTGCTTTAAACTTCGCTTGACGTTCTGCTAAATTGCCTAATCCTGGAACATCTTGGGGTAATTTATTATGAATTACAATCGTTGCTCCGTCTTTGGCTAATTGTAAAAGTTTCGCAAAAGTTTCTGAGGGAATCGTTTCATTTTCGGACAATAACACCGTTTTCCAAACTGTCGTTCCACTCGCAATTTTTGAATTAGATATGCTCAAATTCCCAATTTGTTTATCCGAAATATAATCGAAAGAATAACCTCGGTCGAGCATTTGTTGTGCTACCATTTTGAAATCTGTATTGTTAAATTCTGGCGTTACACCGTCAAAATGTTGCAATAAACCTTTGGGCGTTTGTTCCGCAAAACGGTCATAAATTGGAAAATACAAAAGAATATCATTGTCAGGTTTGGTGTCTTGCAAGAAAGTTTGCGTACGAGCCACGTACTGATTTAATGCCCCAAAATGCTTCCAAAATGGATTGTGAGGCGTAAAATGTACCGACGCATAAAACAACCAACCTGGGAATGGTTCATTTTGTGGTGAGTAGTTTGTACCGTGATAAAAAACGTGATTCACACCACCTAAAAAGAACAAATCAAGGTCTTTTTTGACATCGCCCAAATTGGAAAGGAAATGCTCATTATCCCACGTCGCAGATTCGGAAGAAGTCAATTTTTTGCCCATCACATTAGATGCTGAGGACGCAAATTTGATACGCAATAAATCCGTTCCTTCAATTTCTGGAATATCCACCATCGAGTACAAATCCAAAGTATTTCCCGGTGAACCATGCGCCTGATTTCTTACAATTTTACCACGAGAATGTCCCCAATTTGCCCACGCAGAAGTATATTTTTCTAAAATCAAATCAGAAATAGTTGTTCTGTAATCACACAAAACTCGGCTGTTTACCTCCGTTTTTTCTTGGCTAAAAAGGTTTGGTAAATAATTACGAAGGTCGTATCCACGTCTTTTTTGAAACTCATTAAAAAGCGCTGGCGTCCAATCGGCTTGTCCTTTAGCATCATCCACTTCGTAAGAATCATTGAAAAATGCTCGCATCGAACTTACGTCCGTATTGGCAAAGGCTTTATCGAAGGCTTTGAGGTAATGTTGAGTTGCTCTTTCTGAAAAATGGTCAATCACATCGCCTTCGCCGCCCGGTCCTGCACGTTCCACCATTTTACCATGCCAACCAGAGAAAATAGCGTACAGCGACCAATTTCCTGCGGGAGCTTGCCAACTCAATTGTCCATCTGCATTGACTTTATCCGTTAAATTTATTTTTTCACCTTTATCAGAATAAGCCATTAGGGTTTCCAAAGGTAATATTTTGTCAAATTTCACTTGGTCGATGGCTAATTCTTGCAAGTTATCATTTTTAGAAATCGGCTGTTTTAAATCTTTCGGTTCAACATTTTTGGGCAATACAAACCGAATCATCGCTTTTTGCTGAAAAGTGATGGCTTCGGCTAATTTTTCGCCTTCTTTCAAATGATAAACTTTGTGAGCCACGTACCGACAAGCATCTTCCGGTTCCACCCAACGCCCCCCAAAAGGCCAACCCGAAGCATTGGCTAAGTCGATGCCCAAGCCTAAGCGAGTTCCTTCGTTGAGCGTGTGCTTAAATAACGAAACCCATTTAGGTGAAAGAAAATCAACGAATTGAGCTTCAGCACCTTTTACGCCATAAATTGGGGTAATTTCCAAACCGCCCAAACCCACTTTTTGGTAGTTTTCCATGTTGAAAGTCAGGTCTTTAGGATTCACGGCATTGCCTTCCCACCACCAACGTGACCACGGTTTTGTTTGTTGCGTAATGGGTTTCCATTTGAGGGTTTGGCTATTTCCGATGAATGAAAATAACAGAAAAAGGGCAACGAATAATCTTGAGATTGTCATAATTGAATTATTTGGTAATTAGGAAAGGCAAAAAGTATGGATGATTACTGATGCAAAAGTATGGACGGTTTAAAAATTTGCCTTTCCGTACCCACATGGATGCATAAAGTTCACCATGTTTAAAATTGCTTATTCGTTTATTCATCAGACCATTCTTCCAAAATATTCTTGAATATTATAATTTTCAAATACATTTGTAAACACAAAGAGAAATAAAATTTGCCGTGTTTAAAATCAACATAAAATGACAGTTATACGCAAACATTCATTCATTCGTAAAATCAAAGATATTTCCATTAGTGGCAGCTTGGCGTTGGCAATTTTGGGAAATTCTGTGATGCTGCAAAGTTGTGGCAAAAGTAAATCTTCGGGCGATGAAGATTATGAGGAAGTTGAAGTTTATACCAAAGGCGTAAAAACCTATATTTCCGAAACTTCAAAAGGGCAATTTAAAATTACGGATGAAACGGAAGTTCCCGCCGATAGTTCGGTTGCCATTGTAACTTATTTGGACGGAAAGAAGGAAACACTTTCGCCAAAGGCCGTGAAAGCTTTGATTGACAATGATATAAAAAATAATCCAACGACCATTGGACAAAATAATGCTTTGCCAAATGCCCTTCTGTTTGGTGGAATGGGCTATTTATTGGCAAAAACCATGAGTCCAAACTATGCGAATTATCGTCCAGATTTAAACCCAAAAACCAAAAATTCAACCGATACTACTTACCGCAGACGGCATCATTCGGGTGGATTTTTCTTTTTCCCGATGATGGGAAGATATTATTCTAATCAAACTGCTTTTCAAAAATCAAGTGGCATTCACGAAAGTATCGGCAGTTCACGAATCATCACCACACGCCCCGTAAGCGGACGAAGCGGCTTTTTTAGAAGTACGGGAAGGGGAGGATTTAGCGGATAAATTTATAGTACATTTTCCTCACGGAGCAATCCTCAATCGTTTGAACGTTTCAAAATAATATGCACATAAGTCCCCAAGAATTTAAAGACCACTTGTCAGAATTAACCATTCTTGATATCCGAACGCCTTATGAAATTGAAGATTTGGATTTAGGGGGCATCCAAATTCCGTTGGATGAGTTATTATTGAACGATGAAAAAATAGCTTATCTCAAAAATCAAGAAATTGTTCTTGTCTGTTATTCGGGTTTACAAAGTAAAATTGCCCAAAAAATCCTTGAAAAAAGAGGATTTAAATACCTTAGAAATCTTGAAGGAGGATTAGAGGCATATTTAGCTTTTAGCTTTGAGTAATGAGCTTTGATAAATAAAATCCTGATTTTCAATGATTTAGACCATTATTGACCAATAACTAATAACTAATAACTAAATATTGTCAGCAAAAGCATTATTTTTGACAAATTATTCACCAAACAAATACACAATTTCCTAATGTTAGCATACATTGATTGGCACTCTTCTCCAGTAATTTTTGAGATATTCGGTTTTCCCTTACGTTGGTATGGTTTAATGTTTGCAGGAGCATTTTTGGCTGGTTATCAGGTAGTTAGTTATATTTTCAAGAAGGAAGGCCGCCCCATTGAACAAGCCGATGAACTTTTGCTTTATGCGATGATTTCGACGGTAGTTGGTGCAAGAATGGCTCATTATTTCTTCTATGAATTTCCACTTTTATTAAGTGACCCAGGCAAATTTTTCATTGATATGATAACCCCTCCTTTTTCGGGTTTGGCTTCACATGGGACAACTTTGATGTTTTTTGCAATATATCTCTTTGCTCGCAAAAGAAATGTTCCTTACCTATACGTAACCGACCGTATTGTGCCAGCCGTTGCTTTGGGTGGGGCTTTTATTCGTTTTGGCAATTTAATGAATTCCGAAATTATTGGCAAACCCACCAACGTGCCTTGGGCATTTCGTTTTTTCAATGATTTTGAACATCCCATTGTTGTTCCTCGTCATCCTTCACAATTATACGAGTCTATTTCTTGTATTTTATTGTTCATTTTAATCATGTGGATTTGGTCAATAAAGAAAGAAAAAACTCGTAATGGTTTACTAACGGGTACTTTTATGATTATACTCTTTACATTACGATTCTTTTACGAATTCTTGAAAGAAAACCAAGTAAATTTTGAAGATAGTATGCAATATAACATGGGACAATTGTTGAGTATTCCTGCCGTATTGTTTGGGGTAATCGTCTTAATTATTGCTTTTAAGAAAAAAGATAATACTCAAATAGGCTGATTATTAGGCAATTCGCCCAAAAAATTGGATATTTGCAGAGATACTAAATCATCATTCATTAAACCAAAATCCCACAATTAGAATCATGGAAAACCCACAAGAACAACAACCAGAAAGTCAATTGGACAATTTGAAAAATGCTGCAACTGATAAATTAGAAGGTTTAGCTGATGCTGCTTCTGATAAAATTAAAGAAATAACAGGAATGGATGTTTCTGCTAAAGCTGACGAATTGGCTACTGCTGCTTCTGAAAAATTAGACGAACTGGCTACTGCTGCCACCGAAAAATTTGAGGATGCAAAAGAAGCAATTACTGGTAAAATCGCTGAATTTACGGGTGGAGATATGGCTGCAAAAGCAGACGAATTGAAAGCTGAAGCTGCTGAAAAATTAGAAGATATTCAAGAAGTTGCTGCTGAGAAATTGGAAGAAGCTAAAGAAGTTGCTTCTGGACTTTGGGGTAAAGTGAAAGGGATTTTTGGGGCGTAATTTTAGCTTTTGGTTATTAGCCTGAAAATGATTGATTTTCAGGCTAATGACTAATCACTATTATCTAATTCCCATATACAATATTTTCCTTCAAAATTCCCACGCCAGCCATTCCAGTTTTCAAAATCCTTTTTGCCCGAAGGTATCTATTCGCATTATATTCATCATAATTTGAGGCCGTTGAAATCATACTACTTATCCTAACTTTATTGGAAGCATGAATAAATTCACCATTGCCCATCCACATAGCTACGTGAACCACTCTCTCTGAACCATTGTCTCTTTTCTCCCCAAAAAATAACAAATCCCCCGCTTTCAAATCTTCCCAATTACCAGATTTATCAATCGTTTCACCAATCATTACTTGTTGCGAAGCATCCCTCGGCAGAATAATTCCATTTAAAAAATAAACTGTTTTGGTAAATCCACTGCAATCAACGCCTTTGAAAGAAGTACCGCCCCATAAATAAGGAACACCCATTAATCGTTTGGATGTTTTGATTAGATTTTCCTCCGAAGCACTCAAACCCGTGAGCCATTCATTATAAATTCTTGCTTCGTTTTTAAGCACAAAACCTTGACGATTATCGGCAAAAAGCACTTGATAAAAATCGCCTTTCTCGGCAATTAATTCCATCATACAACCCGCCACTAAATCCGAAACTGTAGTGGATTCTTGCTCTGGTTCAGTATAAGCCGAACCGTAGGCACGGGTATAAATGATTTTTGGAATTGCTTTCCAGCGGTCAATACCCTCCTTATTCATCATCGAAATGGCTCCTCTGTCCACCCATGCAATGTATTGGTCGGGCGTTTGAATTAATAACCAACCATTGTCTTCTTTTTCCAAAATCCTCACGGGCGTACCCATTAATGCCTGTGAAGCCAACTCGCCCCCGTGCTTGGGTGTATAACGAATATTACAAACCGATACTTCCACCAAACCGTAAACTTTATCCTCTAATTCGGGTTCTGGAAGGGTTTTGATGGCATCAATAAAAGGAATTTTCTCAATTTTAAGACGGTCGAGGAGGAAACTTTTTGCGCCAAATAGATTCGTTCGACCCGTCAGAATCAGTTGATTATTTTGTTTGAAAGCATCAATTTGAAAAATGGCTGTACGTTTATCGGGAGCAAATCTTTGGGTAAAACTCTCAATAATTTGCGTAATTGAAGAATCCGCCTTGATTCGTTTAGGAGCATTATTTCTACGAGGCGTGGTTGGGCCAGCGCCCAAAAGCGCAAGCGAAACCATAGAAAGGCAAATGATTATAAGTTTTTTCATGGGTTATATTGTTTTGACGTAAGGAGTCACAGGAACTTTGTCAAAAAATATGCCAATAATAGCAAATAAAAACCCTATCAGAAATAAATCTGATAGGGTTTTCATCCATCGAAAGATTGGTTATTTCAACGCCTCAAAAACGGTTTCGGATACTTTAAAAACGGTACCATGTCGCAAACCTTTTGGGAAATTTACTTTTTCCGAAATATCTTCCCACATTTTTAGGTCTATAATTCATATGGATAAATCTCACAATATCTTATAAACTTACCCCTCTTTTCCAAGGAATAAAGTCATCTTGTCCATTTTTCACGGCACAAATTTCAATTTCACCACTGGCTACTTTGATGGCGTATTCCAAAATACGTTCGCCCGCTTGCTCAATACTTTCATCGCCTTCAATGATTGTTCCCGTATTTAGGTCAATAATATCCGACATTTTATTGAACAACTTAGTATTCGTTGCAATCTTCACCACGGGCGTAATTGGGTTGCCCGTTGGGGTGCCTAAACCCGTTGTGAACAATACTAAATTTGCCCCAGAAGCTACTTCGGCCGTGGTTGATTCTACGTCATTTCCTGGCGTACACAAAAGGCAAAGTCCTGGTTTGGTCACTTTGGCTGGATAATCCAATACTGAAGTTACGGGCGAAGTTCCGCCTTTTTTAGCTGCACCCGCCGACTTAATCGCATCCGTAATTAATCCGTCTTTGATGTTTCCAGGAGAAGGATTCATATCAAAACCCGAACCTACGGCTTTGGCTCTTTCGTTGTACGTTTTTACTAAATAACTAAATAAAGCAGCATCGTCACGACTTACGCAACGGTCGGTTAATTCTTGTTCAACCCCGCATAATTCGGGAAATTCGGCAAGGATAACCGTTCCGCCCAAACCTACCAACAAATCGGACGTGTAACCAATCGCAGGGTTGGCAGAAATACCAGAAAAACCATCTGAACCGCCACATTCTAAGCCAATGGTTAATTTGCTCAAAGGTGCTGGCTGACGAGTATTTTGATTGGCTTGCATCAAACCTGCGAAGGTCTGTTTCAATGCCTGAGCCATCATTTCAGCCTCAGTACCAATGTTTTGTTGCTCTAAAATATATAATGGCTTTTGAAAATTGGCATCTCTTTTGGCAATTTCAGCCTTCAATTCACCCACTTGGGCATTCTGACAACCCAAACTCAAAACCGTTGCTCCCGCACAATTTGAGTGCGTGATATAACCCGCCAACATGCCACAAAGTGCCGTTGAATCCTGACGTGTACCACCGCAACCACCATCGTGAAGCAGGAATTTTACGCCGTCAACATTGGGGAAAAGTTGATGCTTTTGCGTGCCATCTGAAGTGTTTTGCAAATCTGCCGATAAGATTTCCTCCACCGTTTTGCCCGCTCTGTACAAAGAAATTAAATCGTTGGTTTGGTTTTGGTAATTATGCTTACGAGCGTAACCCAAATCATCCACGAGGGCTTCACGGAGGACTTCAATATTACGATTTTCGCAAAAAACCAGAGGAATCACCAACCAATAATTTGCCGTTCCAACTGAACCATCGGGACGATGAAAACCGTTGAAAGTACGTCCTTCAAATTTTGATAAATCAGGTGCTTGCCATTCAGCGTGATTTTCACGTAATTCAAAAGAATTGACAGCGTGTTTTACGTTGAAAATATTGATACTTCCGCCTCTCAAAATGGGCTGATTAGCTTTTCCAACCAACACATCGTACATTTTTATTTCTGAGCCAACCTCAAAATCGTACATTGCAAATTTGTGTTTGGCCGCAATATCTTCCGTTAGGGTATAAGATTGACCGTCTAAAGTTACGGTTTCACCTTTCTGTAAATCGGTTAGCGCAACAATTACGTTGTCGTTGGGGTGGATTTTTAATACTTTATTTTTCACTTGATTATCATTTATGCTTTCTTAATTTCAAAAGGCAATTTGTGAATTGCTATACTCAAAATTAGGTAAGAAATGGTTAGGAATAAAGGATTTTACCGTTTGATAAATGGGTTTGGGGGTGTGGCGGGAAATGGGTAAGTTTGGGAAATATTTTTATTCAAATACATTGAGATTTTAACAATTCAAAAAGTACGACAAGAAAATATAAATTGAAAGAGTAGCAAAATACAAAAAATAGCATTTATCGATAATGACAAAGAATACCAACAACCAATTGACATTTGACTAAAATGATACCAAAAAAAATACAATCATTATTTGAGTTCATTGAATCCTGCTGTTCGAGATGTTCCGAAGGACAACTCTGGGACGATTTCTATGGTAAAAACAAGGAAAAAGTATTAAAAAAGTACAAATTA
>JBBAKY010000001.1:0-77200 GCA_040403295.1 Arcicella sp. | reverse complement strand
AAGTAATGCAACCTTTTATATGGTTTATTCGGTCTTTAAAGTAACAAAATAAACCATTATTTTTTCTGAAAGTCTTAACGACTCAAATCAGTTTTCCAATTACTTCAAATTTGTCAAAAACGGTTTCAGTGTGTGGTGCATCGGGAAGTTCATCGGTAAGGTCTTGACCCGCCCAATGTTCATAATGTTTGCCATTTCTCCATAGACGAGAATTAGTTACATCGTATATTTGTCCACGAAATGCCACCCAAATTTCGTCACGGTCTTGACCATTGCGAAGGGCTAATTGAGATTTTGTATATTCTTTCAAAATAAATATATCTTTATAAACGTTTAATTATCAATTAGTTACTTTAATTTTCAAATTTTCAAAATCTTCAAATCTTCAAATTCATTTGCTGATTACAAATTATTTTATCATTTTTATCTTTTAAATAAAAATCTAATAATCATTATGAGAAAATCATTTCTTTATTTGCCTATATTATTTGCTTTTATGTTAGTAGCAATCAGTTGTGGCAAAACAGCTACACCCGAACCAACTGCAACAGAAAACTTGACAAAAACTTGGACTGTGAGCATTGCAAAAGAAGCTGGCACACAGGTATATCAAAAAGGAGGAACTACCAATACTGTCCCAGGTTATAGCGGCTATCGTCTTGGACTTGCTACTGCCAGTGCTGCCACTTTAAGCGCTGTTGATGGTACTACCTTTACGGGTACGTGGGCATTATCTTCGGACAATAAAACTTTAACGTTATCAAACTTGAAGAATAGTTCAGGAGCAACTCCAACGGGTTCTAATCCTGCGGGAACGATTGTTTATAATATTACTTCAACGATTACCGCCACTACTGTTACGCTTGAAACGGCTTCGCCCGATTTGAAAGCTGGTAGTAAAATCGTGAATTTACAATTAGTGAATCCATAAACCAAATACAAATAAATTTTGAAAGCCGTTCTGAAAGGAATGGCTTTTTTGTGTTTAGATTTTATGGATTTAGACATTCTATAATTAAAAGCCCGAATCTAACTCCTTACCCCTAACACCTAAACCCTAAACTTATTACCTTTGCATCATGGAACAAAGAACAGAACTTAGCACGATTGGTGAATTTGGTTTGATAAATTTAATCAGCTCAAAATTTCCAATCAACAACATAGAAACGCTCAAAGGAATTGGCGATGATGCCGCTGTGATTGATACGGCGGGTAAAGAATTGGTGGTTTCAACGGATTTATTGATTGAAGGAATTCATTTCGATTTATCTTATTCTCCGTTGAAATTATTGGGTTATAAAGCCGTTGCCGTTAATATTTCTGACATCGCAGCGATGAATGCCATTCCAAAGCAAATTACCGTAAGCATTGGTTTGAGTAATCGTATTTCGGTGGAGGCCATTACAGAATTGTACGAAGGAATTAAAATTGCTTGTGATGAATATAAAGTTGATTTAGTGGGCGGTGATACTTCTGCTTCACGGTCGGGTTTGGTGATTTCAATTACGGCTTTGGGCTTGGCTGAAAAACAGAATATTGTGTACAGAAATACCGCAAAAGTAAACGATATTATATGCGTTTCAGGCGATTTGGGAGCGGCTTTAATGGGCTTACAGCTATTAGAAAGAGAGAAACAAGTTTTCCTCGCCAACCCTGATATGCAGCCTGAAATTGATAAAGACAAGGATTATGTTATTGAACGCCAGTTGAAACCACGGGCGAGAATGGACGTAATTTATGAACTTCGTGATTTGGGCGTTGTGCCAACTTCCATGATTGATGTATCGGACGGATTAGCTTCTGAATTATTACATATTTCAAAGAATTCGGGCGTTGGGGCAGTTATATTTGAAGATAAAATTCCAATTGACGACCAAACTTATTTGACGGCTACTGAACTAAAATTAAGTCCAATGACGGCGGCCTTGAACGGTGGTGAGGACTATGAATTACTCTTCACGGTGAAACAAGAAGATTACGAAAAAATCAAAAATGTGAACGATGTGAGCATCATTGGCTACATGACCAACGAAGTTATCGAGGCAAAAATGATGATGAAATCTGGAAATTTAGTGAATATTACGGCCCCTGGATATGAGCATTTTTAGGTGAGTGAGTTTAAAATCATGTCGTTTACATTTAGTTAAGGAATTTATACGGATAAACTTCCCGAAAGTTTAAAACTTTCGGGAAGATAAACGGCTTAACTAAACGACATTACCTTTTCTTTCAATCTTCATCTTCCTCATTTTTCGGAGCAATTTTCACGAAAGCACTTCTTTTAGGGGCGGGCATTTTGCTTTTTTCTCCTCTCATTACTTTCCAAATATCTTCATTGAAAGCAGCATCTGGAGCAGCATCTTCGTGACTAAAATCAAAGTTATTTCTGCGTTTTCCCGTATTTAGTGCCACATTTCTTTCATTGATATTCACATTGGCAGGAACGGATTGAAAAGGTTTTACATCTACATTTTTTGAAAAACATTTGAATAATGGGGTTGCCGCCGCATCGTATTGACTCATGGGTGGTAAGCCCAAAATTAACTCCATGGTTCTCAAAATCCCAGAGGTTGAATACATTTCGTGATTAACCGATTTCCGCTTTGTGTAGGCACTTATTACATACGCAGGCGAACGGTGAGCATCCACGTGGTCGGAGCCATTTTGGGCATCATCTTCCAAAATAAATACGGCCGACTCTTTCCAGATTTTTGATTTTGAAAGATGTTCAATAAATCTTCCAACCGCCAAATCATTATCGGCAATGGCAGCTTCAACGCTAAAAGCTCCTTTTCGTGAACCAGAAGTATGGTCGTTGCCCATTCTGAGACTATTAAATCTTGGAACGGCATTAATAGCCAACAAAGAATCGAAGTCTGTTTCCCACTGTTGTTCACGGTCAGAATCCTTAAAATTCATGTTCCAACCCGTGTATTTTGCGCATACATTGCCTTGAACACCCGCATAATTTCCTTTGGGTGTATCGGCAAATTCTCCATAAGTTCGGAATGGAATTTTGGCTTTTTTACAAAAATCCCAGATGAAACCATTTTTTGGATAGGCAATTTCTCGCTGTCCTTCATAATCATAAGAACCGCCTCGGCCTCCGTAACTCGTTACCCAATTTTTTTCTACATAATCATTGGCGTACGCTGCCGTCGACCAGTTATGTCCATCGGCAGAAACCTCCGCATCCACGTAAAAATTATCCAATAACACAAATTCACGGGCTAATTTATGTTGATTTGGTGTTAAATTTTCGGGAAAAATACACAATTCAACATCCCCATTTCCTTCTTTCATATCGCCCAAAACTTGGTCGTACGTGCGATTTTCTTTAATAATATAAAATACATATTTGATGGGCGACTTCCCACCTACTTTCATCGGAATTGGATTATCAGTTTCGCCCATTGCCACACTTTCTTTTTGCTTGGAATAAGGTGTGTTTTGAAAAACAACCTCGGAATAAGTGGCCAATGTTTTTTCATCAGGGGTGTTAATAATTGATAAGGTTCCTTTCAACAATCCCCCAATATATTCTACGACTTCTTTGTTGGCTTCTGGATTTGCACCTACTTCTTGTGGTTTCTTTTTTGCCAATGGATTAGGCCCTTTTGGATTGGGTTTTGAGGTAAATCCTTTACCATTAGTTACGTAAATCTTATTACCAATCGTCTTCACCGAGGTGGGATACCAACCCGTTGGAATAAAACCTTTTGAAATGCTTTTACCTTTCTGAGAAATATCAAAAACTGCCAAACAATTATTGTCGGCATTGGCAATATAAATGGTTTTCTCATCGGGTGAAAGTGCCACGCCATTAGGCGTTGAGCCAATTGGAGCATTTGGATACAACGAAGCTGAAATATGCTCAATTAACGAATGAGAAGCAGTTTCGATAACAGAAACGGTATTGTCATTGCCATTGGGTACGAACAAATACTTACCATCTTTCGTGAAAACCATATCATTTGGATGACTATTTGTAGGAATTTCAGCGGCCATTTTTTCCTTCAAAATATCGTAAACAATTACTTTTGAGCCTCCCCAAAGTGTAATGTATAATTCCTTGCTTTGTGGGGCAATCATGCAAGTATATGGTTCAGCATTTAGTTTTTCTTCCTTGATTACTTTACGTGCATTTAAGTCGCAAATAAAGAGTGACTTTGAATCTTTTGCGGTTACGTACAGACGATTATTCTGAGAATCTACGCACAAACCAGCGGGTGAAATTTTGGCTTTCACGTCGCCCAATTTAATCTCACCATCTTGCACCAATTTTTGGTTTTCAATTTTATAAATTACCACTACATTATCATTTCCACCCGAAGCATAAATATATTTTTCGTCTTCGCTAAAAGCTAAACCAAGCCACGATTTTTTGATAGAAATTTCGTCTAAAACTTTCTCCGAAACCGCATCAATCAACATAATACTTTGCGTGCTTTGGCCGTTGTTGGTAACTGCTAATAATTTTTGTGAAGGCGAAACGATAAGATTCAACGGTAAATCATTGAGATTTAGGCTTGTGCCCACGGGCGTTAATGCCCAACCATTTGGAAGTGTTACTCGCTTGGCAGTTAGACTTTCGAGCAATGCCTTGTCTCCATTGCCTTGATTGCTCGCTTGTTTTTGATTACAAGCAAGACAGACTAAAAACATGGATATTGATAAGATTAGGTTTTTCATTAGTTTGGATAATTTTCGTTTTTGATACCTCGATTTATGAATCAAATATACGACAAATTGGGTTTGTCGTTATGGGTTTTTAACATTAAAGACGGCACCACTTTGAGCGGCACCGTCCTTTTTAAGCAAATAAATAGATTTTACTAAAATGAATATCTCAAACCTAACTGAATTCTCCAAGGAGTTCCACCAGCGGTTGATAATTTTCTTCCTGCACCAGTTTCTACGTTGTAGGTATAATTTTTAGTTGTTTGATCAAAGCCAACCATTGAAGTTAGATTTACGTTACCGTGATTATAGCTAATTCCATTCTCTTTATTCAATAAATTTGTAAAGTTGAAACAGTCTGCTGAGAGAGCGAAATGGTGTTTTTTCGAGATATTGAATTCCTTCGTCAAACGTAAATCAATCGTGTAATAGAATGGATTTACACCACCATTTCGTTGAGCAACTTTTCCAATGTTTTCACGAATATAGTTTTTCACACTTTCTGTAACATCTGCATTATCTAACAAACCTTGAATTCCTTTTTTAACTGCTTCAGGAACATTAGCTCCATTTGGATCAAAAACGTAAGCCAGATCATTGGTTAGCACAAAATCGCCATTAATACTTTTATTCCCGCCCACTAAAAATGAGTAACGAGTACCGCCAACGCCATTAAAAATCGCCCCTAATTGAAAACCTTTAAATGTTGGAGTAGCCGCCGAAGCAACGACTTTATCCGAGAACTGATCATCAGAATAAGAAACACTTTGGTCTCTTGGATCGTCCACAACCGGACGGAATGTTGAGGTATTTGCCACGCAACAATTGAAAGAAGAGTTATCTTTTGTATCATTTTTGGTATAACTAATTGTGAAATAACCATCTCTACCAATTTTCATACTGGCATCAATAACAATCGCCATTTGGTCTAATTGTCCTGTTGATTCCAAAGATAAAACACGTCCTAATTCAGTTGATTTTCTTCCTTTTGTCCAGTCAGTTGAACCATTTGCTGGAATTGTGTTAGCAGGTACATACACACCACGATTCGCTTCATTACTCAATCTAAAATAAGGCTCATCCACAATATTTCTGTCGTAATACACATAATTATTAACCGTTTTCGACCATAATACATTGATTCCCGCTCTGAATCTCGAATTGAAAAAACGATTATACGAGAAGTTTAATTTGTAAATCGAAGGAACTTGAAAGTTATCACTTACGGCATTTATCGTTGAGACATAACTCGCTCCTTTCGCAATTCCAGGCGTTGTTGATGGGTCATTTCGGTAAGAAACAAAGTCTGGCGTTGGTACATTTGCCCCTGAAACGTCAATCGAGCCTACGATTGTACCACTATTCTGAATATTATTTAACTGTAAATAAGACACAGGTTGAGCTGAAAATACGCCTCCACCAAATTTAACAATATCTCGCTGACGACCCTGAACATCCCAAGTCAATTGCAATCTTGGTTGAATATTATTGTAGTCGGCGAGTGAATTATTGGTCTTAACTAACAACTTACTTTCCGTCATCGGATTTGGGTCTCCTTGTTTAAAGAAAATCGTAGCATCATAACGCAAACCTGCCATTGCCCTAACGTTTTTGAAAGGCTCAAATTCCACTTGGGCAAAAACTGCTAAATCAAGTAAAGATTGCTGAACGGCTGGATTAACCAAAGGCACTTCACGGGCGTAACGACTTGGTTTTTTGTCAATAAAATCTTGCAAACTGTTGAAGAAAAAACGTCCGTTCATTTCATTCACAATTCTTGAGTCCAAGAATGTGAGCATATTATCCGTTCCGAATTTAAAATTCAAATTCCCTTTTCTCAAATAAGCGGTATTTGCTAATTGAAAAGTCATATCTTTAGCGTATTCCGTTCCGAATCTTTGTCCACCAAATTGCACCGTTCTGGTTTGGGTCGCATTTGGATTGGTAGCCGTTGGAATCACCGACTGAACCGTGATAATTGCCCGTGGAATATTTTCTTTTGGTAAATCTGAATTCACAACATAGTCACGAGAAACCGTTTGAAATTGAAATTTCAACTCATTGGTTAAATTGGGAGCTAATTCAGACCGAAGAGAAATCAACGAACTATTTTCAATTGATTTAAAGCCCGTCCAACTTTCTAATAAATTTATGTTCGAGTTATCATTCACCGACTGCGGGCTATCCCATGTTGTTAAATTATTACGAAAAGTCAATTTATTTTTTTCGTTAATCTGCCAATCAATTCGGGCAAAAATGGCATTTGCTACCGTTTCTCTGGAAAAATCTCCGTACTGTGGTGTATTTTTCATACCGTATTTTTCTCTGGCAGTAGTGATTACTTGCTCTAAATTCGCTTTCGTAATACCAAAATTCTGTTCCTGCAAAGCATTAAATACAGGAGCAATCTGAAAAGGAATGGTCTCATTCTGACGGTCGAAAGCAACAAAATAATGCAACTTATCTTTGATCAAAGCGCCACCCAATGAAAAACCGTACTGTTTTTGGTCGATATTTGTCGTCCTTGGCGTTCCATTAGCATTAAATTCACTATTTAAGGGAAATAGTTTATTGCCAAAAAGCGACGCCTGACTTGCTCGTTGGTAAAAGAATGCCGAACCTTCCGTTGTATTGGTTCCGTTCTTAGTAACGGCATTTACAGAACCACCACCTTGACGACCCTGTGTTACGTCATAATTATTGGTCGAAACCTGAAACTCTCTAATGGCTTCCTGCGAAATGGAATATGGTCCATTACCGACTGTTCCCGTAGTGTACATATTACGAGCATTCACACCATCCATGGTTACGTTAGTTGATGATTGTCTTTGCCCACTAAAACTGCCATTCTTGCCTTGTAGTGGCGATAAAGCAGTTAAAGCTGTAAAATTTCTACCTTCCATAGGTAACTGTTTCATCTGCAAAGAAGTAACTGCAATAGCAGCACCTGCTCTTTCAGTTTCTTTATTGACGAAGGAATTAGCACTTACCACGACTTCGGATAATTGCGTAGTAGCAATTGACAATTTGGCATCAATTTTCAGTTTATCCCCCTGATTTAAAGCATAATCCGTGAAGATTTTAGTTTGATACCCAACGAATGAAATGGAGATAGAATAAGGTTTACCAAGGGGTAATTGTTGAAATTGGTACTCGCCTTTCACATCGGAAACCGAGCCTGTTTGAAAGCCCGTAGATTCATTTTTGATTCTGATAGATGCCCCTGGAATGGCTTCGCCTTTTTCGTCTAAAACCTTACCAGCGATGGTGGCATCAGTGCTTTGTGCGAAGGTTTGAATACTGAAAAATAAAATTGAAAATAATAGAAAAACACTTTTTAAAATGTTTCCCTTCCATAAATTGAGATAAAATGTTTGCATTATGAAAATAATTTAGTTGAATAATTTCACAAAATTACCTTCTATATTTTAGGAGAACTTCACCCCTACGTTATCAAATTATGAATATACGTTATAAAATTGTGAAGAATGTATCAATCAGCATAATAAGATTTTAACAAAAAAGTCCTACCTCTAATAAAAGAAGTAGGACTTTCGATACCAGATTAATATTCAATTACCAACCTGGGTTTTGTTGAGTTTTTAACGTTGGATTATTGTTAATTTCTTCAATTGGTAATGGCCAAATGAATTTAAAACTGCTATAAGGAATGGCCGCAACTCGGACATAAGTTGTTGATGGATTATTCGTATAAAGGGCCGTAAATACGTTGGTATTACTTGCTTTAGCAGGGATTCCTCCCGTTGTGAAAACAGCATCAGTGGCCAAACGGTGAATATCTAACCAGCGTAAGCCTTCTCCTAAAAATTCAATTCTACGTTCGTTCAGAATTGCTTGAATCAAGTCTTGATTTGTTTTGAAACTTGCCTCTGTATAACGTCCCGTTCCTGCTGGTACTGCACGATTACGAACGGCATTCAACAACGATAAAGCTCTTACATCAACGCCTGTAGTGGTACGGGCAATGGCTTCGGCAGCGTTTAATAATACTTCCGCATAACGAATAATGGGAGCATTATCTGTACGAGCCGTGGCATCAGCGTATTTCTTACTGAACATGGCTCCACGTCCTGGAGAAGTTGCTCCATCTTGTTGAACCATATTAGCAGATTTACGATAATCGTCGGCAGGGAAAAAAGGTTGATTCCAGATAATTGGGCTAATTCCCACAATTCCACGTCCTCCTGTGATAGAAGCAATGTACATCGAAGGAGCAGCACCATTTACACCACTATTATCAACATCATTATTTTCGATTGAGAAAATTGATTCAACATTACTTTTATTTCCCGCTGCAAACGGTCCCATTGGCGTTGCTGTTAATTGGTAGCTACCAATTGGTGACACTAAATTTCCAGTAGTTGGCACCAATTTATTTGCCTCAGCAATCACTTGTGCAAAGTTATTTTGGTGCAATCTGATTCTGGTTTTCAAAGCAATTGCAGCTGCTTTTGTGGCACGAGTTAATCCGTTTTTAGTACGAGTGGTAGGTAAATTTGTTTCGGCAAAATCCAAATCCGCTAACATTTTATCATAACATTCTGCCACCGTATTGCGCCCTTGTTTTGAAGCCTCGTCTACCGATACTCCCGTGCTTGTTCCCACAGGTTGCTCACGGTAAGGCACACCACCCGCTACTGCACTTGGGTTGTCACCGTAAGGACGTGAGAAGTTTGCTAATAGATAGAAATGCCCCATTGCTCTCAATAAACGTAATTCTCCTTCATAAGAATTTTTCACAGCATCCGTTAAACTTCCGCCAACTGGGGCTTTACGAATACCGTCAATTACTACGTTTGCACGGTTAATCATGGCATAAATTGTTTGCCAAAAATAGCCATTATTAGCACTTGTTGCATCGTAAGTAGAATTGTAAGTTACTGCATAAAATGCCGCAACACTTACCATATCTTCGCCACGACAATCACCTTGTTCAAGATGAGCAGCCCCGAAAGGATACCCACGCACAGCTCCACCTGCATAAAATCCTGATTGAGCTCCGTCATAAACACCCGCCACGGCGAGTTCAATTCTTTCGGGCGTTTGAAAAGCGGTTGATTCAGAAAGGGCATCAATTGGCGTGAGGTCTGTGACCGAACAAGCCGTTGCCAACATCAGCGTTGTGCCGAGAGCAACTATATTTTTATATGATATTATTTTCATTTTATTTCTCTTAAATGTTTGTTGATATTAGAAACCTACGCTTACCCCAAAAGTAACTACTCTAAACTGAGGGTTTGTATTGAAATCAAGTCCAAAAGTTTGGTTTACATTACCATTTGCATTCAATTCAGGATCTAAGCCTTTGTATTTTGTGAAAGTGAAAGCATTTTGCAATTGTCCGTATAAACGAATATTACTAACACCAATGTTTGCTTTTCTCAACACTTCTTTTGGAACTGAATAGCCAAGGATGATATTTTGGATTCTGATAAAATCACCGCTTTCAATAAAACGACTGGTTGCATTTCCCGTTTGGTTAACTTGAGCGTTACCGTTCAAGTACATTTTAGGAACGTCTGTAACTTGTCCTTCTTTTGTCCATCGATTCAAAATTTCTGTTCCGTTGTTATTGAAATCTTGATTCAAAAGCGTTTCTTGGCGAGTAACGTTCATGATGTAATTTCCACCAGAGAAACGAGTGAAAATTTCTAAATCCAAGCCTTTATATTTGAACGTATTGGTTAATCCTCCGAAATAAGTAGGGTTTGTGTTACCTAATACTTTTCTATCACCACCATCTATAACATCAGCAGAAGCAAGCGAAGCTCCCGTTGTATTGGTAATAACAGCAGGATTTGCAGCATCGTAGAATGAGTATCCACCATTGGCAACATTTCTTTGAACAATACGACCATCTCCTTTCACAAACATTGGAAAACCATTCGACGCATTTACACCCGCACTTTCATATCCGTATAATGAAGCAACTGATTCACCAACTCTAATGATATGATAAACAGAAGGAAATATTGGTTGGTCTTTACCATCCGTTCCTTTGTTCAACGCCGTTACTTTATTGTTATTTGTTGAGAAGTTCATATTAACATCCCAAGAAAAACTTCCTTTCTTGATGGCTTCAATTCCTAAATTAAATTCAAGTCCTCGGTTGTATAATGAACCTACATTTTTAGAAATAGAGTTGTTTGGAACGCCCAAAGATGGAGCCGTTGGAGCCGCCAAAATCAAGTCAGAAACATCATTACTATAATACTCAGCTGATAAAGTTACTCTGTTATCAAAGAAACCTAAATCAATACCATAGTTAGATTGTGTACTTGACTCCCATTTCAACGCTGAGTTACCCGCTTGTGTAAAACCAACACCATTTTGTGAGGCATACTGTGCCGCACCAAACAAGCCTAAATAAGGGAAGGCCCCAATATCAACGTTACCAACTTGGGCATAACTTGCTCTGATTTTTATGTCATTAAGCGTTTTTGCTACGTTAGAATTTTTATAAAACTCTTCGTTAGAAACTCGATACGCCAATGAACCACCAAAGAAATTACCCCTACGACTTGCCGCTGGCAATGCTGATAAACCATCATTACGTCCAGATGCAGTCAAGAAATATTTATTATCGTAATCATATTGAATACGTCCAAAGTAAGAATCAAAACCAGTTGAAAAACCCGAACCATCAACCGTTGGCACTGAAAAGCTACCCGAGATAATGTTTTGTTGTTCAAAGAATCTATCCGAAAAATTAGCTGAGCCTGCGGTGAAAGAAGAAACTGTTTGTTTTTGGTATTCCGTTCCAGCCGTTAAATTGAACGAGTGTTTACCAAAATCTTTCAAATAGTTCAATGTATTCTGCCAGTTCCAACGAGTTACATTCCGTGAAGTCTGACTGACAACACCGTTTGAACCACGACCATCACCGTGACGTGGGTCATAAGATAAGAAACTACGAACATCAGTATAATCAAGGCCAATCATTGATTTCAAAGTCAAGCCTTCGAAGGGTGTAATTTGCAAATAAGTAGTTGATAAAACACGTCCAACTTGTGAAGCAAATTTATTATTGTCCAATACAAATTGAAGGTTGGTATAGTTGTTATCAATCCCACGTTTATTTGCACCTTGACCTAACACAGCACCATCTGGCGAAATATTATAACCCGTTGCATTAGTAGCATCATAAATAGGAACGTTAGGGAATAAACGTGCCGCTCCAGTGATATTACCAGACAACGCATTTGTACCCGTATTCAAACCTGTGTTCTCAGTACGAGTAATTTGTAATTTTGTCCCAACTGATACATACTTATTGAAGTTATGGTCAAGGTTAGACGTAAATGTATAACGTTTCTGACCATTAGTAGCCACTGCACCTTCTTGACGATTATACCCCAAAGAAAAATAATAGTTAGTTTTCTCAACACCACCACTAAAGTTGATATTATAATTTTGAGCAAGTCCTTGACGAAGCACTACATTTTGCCAATCAGTATTTGTTCCTTTATCATCCAAAAATGCTGCATCTGCACCACCTGCATTTCTGATTTTTTCGTTAGCAACTTCTACAAATTGAGTAGCATTCAACAAACTCAACCGGTTTATTGGGTTTGTTACTCCGTATTGAAAATCAAAGTTAACTTTTAGGGGTTGTCCTTTCTTTCCTTTTTTAGTAGTAATTAAAATTACCCCGTTGGTTGCTCTCGAACCGTAAATGGCAGTTGCTGCCCCGTCTTTCAGGATGTCAAGCGATTCAATATCACTTGGATTAATATCGGCCAATGGGTTGGTTGGCGTAACACCACTTTGATTACCATCCAAGGCAGGAACGCCATCAATAACAATCAAAGGCGAACCTCCTGATGTGATAGAGTTTGTCCCACGAATACGAATCCGAGGTGCTTGTCCGATAATTCCTGAACCAACCGTCACTTGCACACCCGAAGCACGACCCGCCAATTGTTGATCGAAACTTGGTGTGGTTAAATTCGCAAGGTCTTTACCAGCAACGCTTGAAATAGAAGATGTTAATTTGGATTTTTTCTGAACACCGTAGCCAATGACCACAACCTCCTCTAAGTTAGATACTTCTGAAGTTAGCGAAACGTTAATTTCTGACCTTGACCCAGTTGAAACTTCAGATTTTTTGAATCCTACAAAAGTAAAAACTAAAATCGGAGTTCCTGAAACACTGATTTTATAAGATCCATCTGAATTACTGACAGTGCCTTTTGCTGTACCCTTTACACCTATGCTTACGCCTGCAAGTGCCGAGCCATCTTCGGAAGAAGTTACTTTTCCCGAAACTATTCTGTCTTGTGCGGATACTCTGAATATGAGTAATAGCAAAAGAACAAAACTTGTTAGTATTTTTTTGTTCATTTGATGAGGAATTATTGATTAATTACTATTGAAACAATTCGTATGAATACGATTTGCAATTTACTAAACAATATTGTTTAAAAAGTTAGCTTGAGATTAGAATATCCTTATAAAATAGATTTGAAGAAAAAATAGCGCTGATAAAATTGAACAAAGATAATGTATTCAATTAATTGACGAATTGAAACAAACACCTATATTATATGTTGATACATCTAAAATATTTGTAGATTAATTAATTATCTCTTATTTTTATCGTAATATTCAATGCGAATATTTTCATCAATAACTAAAAAATCAACAAATGAACAAAAAACTACTAATTAGTTTTGTGTTTTTGTTTGTGTGTTCGCTCGTTTCTCAGAGTTTTGCACAAGACAGAACAGTTTCAGGTAAAGTAACTTCTTTAGAAGACGGTACAGAATTGCCTGGAGTGAGTGTATCTATTAAAGGTACGACTCGAGGTACTACGACAGCTACTAATGGTACCTACAAAATAAGTATTCCTGCCAATGCCACACTTATCTTCAGTTTTGTTGGCTTTTCATCTCAAAATGTTTCCGTAGGCTCTCAAACAGTTGTTAATGTCAAATTGACCTCAAACATCGAAGAATTATCGGAAGTTGTTGTAACAGCGCTTGGTATCGAAAAATCTAAGAGAGAGTTGAACTATGCTACCCAAACTGTTAAAGGTTCGGACATTGCGCAAAAAGGAGAACCAAACGTATTGAATGCTTTGCAAGGTAGAATTGCTGGGGTTCAAATTGTGGGAGCCAGTGGTGAAGCAGGTGCTTCAACCAACATTAACATTCGTGGTATAACTTCATTCACGGGAAGTAACCAACCTTTATTTATTGTCGATGGTATTCCAGTTAGTAATGACTTGGATCGTACAAATGGTGGACCAAATGGCACTTTAGGTGGACCTCAATCATCTAACCGTGCTTTAGATATTGCTCCAGAAAATATTGAATCAATCGACGTATTGAAAGGACCTGCGGCAGCAGCACTTTATGGTTCAAGAGCGGCTTCTGGTGCGATTATTATTACGACGAAAGCTGGTAAAGGCGGAGGATTGAATAAGAAAATGGAAGTAACTGTAAATACTTCTTATACAATCCAAAATGCTTATGGTTATCCAGAACTTCAAAATGATTATGGACAAGGTACGAGTACCATTTTCAACCCTACTTCTGCTAACTCTTGGGGGCCTAAATTTGGCACAACACCAACCACAGCTAATGGATTATTATTAGCAGATGGCAGTACTCGTAAGAATCCAGACGGTACAGATTACGCTTATCAGGCATACCCAAACAACATTAAGAACTTCTTTCAGCAAGGTACAATTTTGAACAACTCGGTTAACTTACAGGGTGGAACGGCTACTCAGAGTTACTCTTTGTTAGTTTCAAATACTTCGCAAAAAGGGATTGTTCCAGGGTCAGAATTTAATCGTACCAACGTTTCTTTTGGTGGAAACACTATTTTGGCTAACAAAATTAGATTTGGTGGGACATTCAATTATACTGCAACGGGTCAAAATAACTTCTTGACGGGTAACAACTCAAGTGCTCCTGCGGTATTATCAACTTTGCCACGTAGTTATGACTTACAAGGATTACCTTATACGGATGCAAATGGTAAAAGTATTTATCTTTCAAGTGCAGATAACCCTTACTGGTCAATCAATAATAACAAAACCATCAGTAATGTTGACCGTTTAACGGGTAATATCAATTTAGGGTACGACATTACTCCTTGGGCAACGGTCACTTACCGTTTAGGATTGGATACTTATACTGACCGTCGTAAGCAAACTTTTGCCATTGGTGCAGCACGTCTTCCAACGGGAGCTGTTTTTGAAGATGTTACTTACAGAAATGAGATTAACAGTGATTTGATTTTCCGTTTCAAGAAAGATAAACTTTTCTTTGAAAATATCAACTTCACTGGTTTGTTAGGATATAATGTTAACCAACGTAAATTTCAAAATATATCTGCTTACGGTGGAGGTTTGACTTTACCAAACTATTATAACATCAACAATGCTACTACTTACACAAGTTCAAATGGTGGAACGGGTGAAGCAACAACGTTGAGAAGGTTAATTGGTTATTATGGCCAAGCTTCATTTGATTATAAGAAATCGTTATTCTTAGAATTAACGGGACGTTTAGACCAATCTTCAACTTTACCGAAAGCCAATAATACGTTCTTCTATTATTCAGGTTCATTAGGTCTTTCGCTTACGGATGCATTCAATATTAAAAGTGATGTATTTTCATTCGGAAAACTTAGAGTTAGTTATGCAAGAGTGGGTAAAGATGCTGACCCTTATTTGTTGAATTCAACTTATTCAGTTACTTCACAGGGTAATAACGTGTCAAGTATTAGTTTCCCAATCAATGGTCAGGCAGGTTTCTCAATCGGTACTCGTATCGGTAGTGGAGATAACTTAACGCCAGAATTTACGACTTCTTACGAAGCTGGAGCGAACATTGGATTATTCCGTAACCGTTTGAATTTAGACTTAGCCGTTTACAATACAGTAAGTACTAATCAAATCTTGAATGTTACGGTTGCAGCAACTACTGGTTTTAGAACACGTACTACGAACATCGGTAAAATGACCAATAAAGGTATTGAAGCAATGCTTTCTTATAAAGTACTTAGTAATCAAAACTTCAGTTGGACAGTTACAGGAAACTTTACCTTGAACAGAAACAGTGTTGACGAAATCGGTGCGGGCGTTACAGCCTTCAACATTCCAGGAAGTTCATTTATTGGAACAGCACCTTCAATTGTAGAAGGAAGACCTTACGGTGTTATTTTAGGAAACAAAAGAGCAAGAACGCCAGACGGAACTAAATTTATCGTAAATCCACAAACTGGTTTATGGATTGCAGCAATTCCTAATCAAGAAATTGCGAACCCTAACCCAGACGCAATTATCGGTATTACCAACACGTTCAATTACAAAGGAATTGGTCTTTCGTTTTTGTTTGATTCTCAACAAGGTGGACAAATCGTTTCATTTACTTTAGCTTCTTTGAAAGGTTCAGGAGCCTTGAAAGAAACAGCGGTTGATCGTGAAAAACCAAGAATTATTGATGGCGTTTTCCTTAATGCTGATGGTTCATATACACCAAATAATATCCAGATTGATGCCCAAAACTACTTCAACCAAGGTTTACAAACTGACTTGAACGTTTATGGTGCTACTGTATATCGTTTGCGTGAATTGACATTATCGTACCAGTTACCAAAAAATTTGTTAGCGAAATTGCCATTCGGTGGTGTATCGCTTTCATTCAGTGGACGTAACTTGTTCTATTATGCGCCAGACAGCTTAATTGATCCTGAATTAAATACGCAAGGTGCTGGTAATATCAGAGGTTTGGAATTACAAAGTAACCCAAACACTCGTAACTTCAGTGCTAATTTAAGATTGACTTTCTAATCATTGCGTTTTATAAAGGTCATTTTTAGCGAAAAAAATTTGACATTTATTCTTATTTATTTTCAGAATAAAATCTTACAAATATTTGCTATTTAAGCTATTAAAGCGAAGAATAGAAAGCAAAAATATCAATAATCATGAAATTCAAAATTAAAAATATACTTTTCATCTCAACCTTAGCCGTAGGATTTTTGGCTTCGAGTTGCTCAAGTGATTTTTTGGAGGTAAACAATACGCCCAATAATCCACTTATCGTTCCGCCCGCTGCTCTATTGACAACTTTGGCCTACGATGCCGCTTTTGCCAATAGCAACGACTTAAATCGTATCACATCCATTTTGGTACAACACCAAGCGGGTGTTGCCAACCAAGTAGCCACTTACGATTCTTATAATATTCGTGGAAACTCTGACAACCAATGGAATGGTGAATTATACGCTGGTCTTTTGATAAATACTCAGAAGATGATTGACAATACGCAAGCGACAAGTCCAGTTTACGCAGGTATTGCCAAAATTTATAAAGCCTATGGTTTTAGTATGACCACAGACCTTTGGGGCGATATTCCGTACTCGGAGGCCTTGAAAGGGACAAACACACTTACGCCAAAATTGGATGCTCAGAAAGATATTTATTTGGGAACGGCTTCAGTTCAAAGTTTATTCGATTTAGTAAAAGAAGGTTTGACAGATTTAGATAAGAAAAGTATCTTGAATCCTGGTGCTGACGATGTTGTTTATAAAGGAAACATAGCAAACTGGAAAAAATTAGGAAATACACTTTTACTACGTTTTGCTATCATTATCAGCCGTGTTCAACCTGACCGTGCTAAGACTGAAATTACAAGTGTATTAGCTTCTTCTGCGGGTTTAATTACGGATAACGCACAGGATTTTCAAGTAGCATTTGCGGCTACTGCGGGTACACAAAACCCGATCTATGCGTTCAACTTTGTGAACCGTCCTGATGACCAATTATTGAGCCAACGTTTTAGAGATACCTTATTATTAAATAAAGATCCACGTATTTCTAAACTCTTTACTTTGCCAAGCGGTACAACTTACGTAGCTTGGAATAACGGTGCAACAGGTACAGCTCCAGTTTCGGCTACACGTTCAAGATACGGTGTTTATTTAACGGGAGCATCTGGAGAAGCTCCTATCAGAATGATTACCAACTTCCAACGTGCATTTATGTTGGCAGAGGCGGCTTTATCACTTAATACAGCTGGTGATGCTCAGAAATTATTTGAAGAAGGTATTCGTGCTTCTATGTTAAAAACTGGTGTTACTACGACTGAAATTGATGCATATTTCAAGGCAAATCCAAGCATTATTACATTAGCAGGAACAACTTCTCAGAAGATAAATCAAGTTATGACCCAAAAATGGATTGCCAATTGTGGTAATGGTATTGAAGCTTATAATGACTGGAGACGTTGGGGATTCCCTCGTTTAGAAAAAGCTTTAAACGCAACGGGTGGCGATGATAGCAATATTCCTGTTCGTTTTCCATACACAGGTAATGAGCAATTAAGTAACCCAAATATACCAACACCTGGCCCGAAAACGTTCGACCGAGTGTGGTGGGATATTGACTAACATGATGTGATGGTGGCAGTATTTCGCCACTATTATTCTTTCAAATAAGTGAACATAAAAAGAAATCAACATGAAAAAATATAATTTCTTAGTAGCCATGATACTCATTTTGGGTCTTGGCTCTTGCAAACAACAGTACGATTATTTGTCTTTACGTGATGCTGTTCCTACGGATGTAATCACGGTTGACAATGCCGTTTACTACGAGCGTATTCCTTTCGTAACAACCTCTCAGTCAGCGGGAGGAAACATTGAAATTGTACTAAAATTAGCCGATAGCAGTCCAAATACGATTAAGGAAATTACTCGTGTAAATGCTTCGTCAACCAACAAAGCTATTAACGCCACTTCTGTACAAACGACTACTGGTTTGTATAATACAGCAGTTATAACAGGGGGCGGGAAAACAGTTTCTTTCAAAACTTCGATTGCAGAATACTTGAAAAAGAAGGCTTTAACTACTTTGCAAGTATCTGGCACAACCCCTTATGATTTGCAGTTTTATTTCTTGGTAACCTTGGATAATGGTCAAACCATTATTCCATTAGAAACAAGAGTTAGACCTTTGTTATAAGCATCTTGTATTAGCATACACCAAAAACCGCTTCTGAATCAAATGATTTAGAAGCGGTTTTTTCGTTTACTATGCAATCTTTACGCAGCTGTATTCATACGCCGCTGTTCTATTTTTTATCTTAGAATTTGTCATTTATTTTATTGGCGATTTCGCTTTCAAGCGTTTAGATATATTAAGTTTAGCACTAATTTTTCTGTTCAATAAATAATAATTCCCGCTCAATACAATCAATATTTTTAGAAATTAATGGCATTCATGATTTCTAAAATTACTTATCCTCTTCATTATAAGAAACATTTCCTTCAAACAATCTCTTAATTATTTAGAAAACGGGCAATTTCCATTGCCGTTTTCTATCGAGCAAAATTTTAGTAAAATACAGTTTTTAGAAATTCGTAGGCAATGAATCTATATGAAGTCATGTACTTAAAAGTAAATAATAAAGCATAATAGTCAATTTATGATAAAAACCTTACCTAACAAAACAAATAAACTTCTCTTAAAATGTTAACACAAGATTCCATTAATCGAAAGAAATTTTTAATGACGCTTGGCTTTAGTGGCTCTGCGTTAATGGCAGTACTTTCGTCTTGCTTGAATGAAAAACAGACTGTCCCCGAACCTGTTTCGGTTACGCCAAGTGTACCGAATGCTCCAACGGTTTCCGCCAGTACGGTAACCGATAGTCCAATCACGGTAACAACGGAATCAGCGGGAACGGTGCTGGTATTTAATGGCACAACGCAAATAGGCACATTTACGGCAATTTCGGGAACGAATACTTATACGCCAACTAAGGCGGGAACTTACACGTTTCAATTACTAACTTCTGCTGGAACTTCTATTTCAAGTACAGCAGTAATTGTAACGGCTAAAACATCAACCACGCTTGCTGCCCCCACCCTTTCAGTTAGTAGTATTAACACAAATAATGCGATTTCAATCACTGCGATTTTGGCAGGAATAATCATTGTATTTAACGGAACGACCCAAGTAACCACTTTTGCGGCGGTTGTTGGGGCAAATACCTACACGCCTTCATTAGCTGGTGTATATACTTTTAAATTACAAACTCCCAACGGAATATCGGGTGCGAGTGCTGCTGTAACGGTTACTGATTTAGTGACAACCAAAGATTTACTTACGCTCGACCTTAGCCTTTCGGCAAATGCAGCTTTGTTAAAAGTGGGTGGATATATTCGTCAGAGCAATATTGTGGTGGCTTTAGTGGCTGCCAATACTTATGCTGCGGTTACCCAAACGTGTAGTCATGAAGGTCAAAAACAGGTAATTTATCAAGTTGGAGAATTTTATTGTCAATCGCACGGAGCCAGATTTACCACTTCGGGTGTTGGCTTAAATAGCAATGGTCGAGGCGGTTTAACCGTTTATAAAACCTCTTTGGTGGGTAATATTTTGCACATTACGGCATAATTTAAAGCGTATTATTACAATGATTCCATATTTAAACTTCCCCTTTTAAAATAATGTTGACACAAGAATCAATTTCAAGAAAAGATTTTCTTAGAAGCATGGGCTTAGGTGGTGCTGCTTTAATGGCAGTTTTAGCCTCTTGCAAAAGCGCAGATAGTGTTGCTCCGAGCGGAGTTTCTATTGATATTTCCACTGCCATTAAAAACGTTGGAGATTATACTTATTCAAGCGGCGCAATCATCGCCAGAGTCAGTGCAGGAAGTACAGCAGCATCTTTTGTTGCCTTGTCACAGGCTTGTACTCACCAAGGAACATCGATTACTTATCAAGGAAATGGCGTTTTTTATTGCCCAAACCACGGAGCTCAATTCAGTACGACGGGTTCCGTAACCAGAGGTCCAGCCAGCAGTAGTTTATCGAAATATGCCGTAACAATAACGGGTTCAACATTGACGATTTCTTAAGACTCAATATTTGTTGTAATTCCACATTTGAAATTCAAAAAGCCTTATAGATTTTATCATCTATGAGGCCTTTATTTTTCAGGATAATATTACCAACTTGGATGATGTTAATTTTCAATGTTAGATTATTTTTTTTCCTTTTTTCAAACACAAAAAATGCAAAAAAGCGATAATATAATTATCAGAAATCATCGATCCGAGCAATATGTATGCTGTCCATCTCCAAGCAAAAAGCAATTAAATAAGTAATTTTAATGCCCTTCAATTTCTGATTATGAGTCGTAAACTTTCTTCGATATTTTGAAATTGTCAGATGTTTTGAAGTTAATTTTGTATCAAATAAATGCAAAGCCATTAAATATTTCAAAAAATCTATATTCTAAAAAGAATGCAAAATAAAAAAGAAATAAAAAACCGTCTTTTTCCCGTCTTTTTGAAGTTGGAAGAATTGGATGTATTGTTGGTAGGAGGTGGAAATGTGGGCTTAGAAAAACTCTCAGCGATGCTTAATAATAGCCCTGATACAAAAGTTACGATGGTGGCGGATATGTTTAGGGACGAACTTCGTGAATATGTACAAAACTATCCAAATGTAACTTTAATTGAAAGAAAATTTGAGTTTAATGACTTGAACGACAGAGACTTAGTAATTCTTTCAACCGATAATCCAGATTTGCACGCCAGCATCAAAAGAGTAACTGCCGAACGTCATATTCTATGTAATGTTGCGGACACGCCCGATCTTTGTGATTTTTATTTAGGTTCAATTGTTCAGAAAGGAGATTTGAAAATTGGCATTTCAACCAATGGAAAATCACCCACAATGGCCAAACGAATGCGTGAATTTCTGGATGACATCATTCCCGAAAATGTGCAACAATTATTAGAAAATCTCCGAGAAATCAGAAAGTCCATCAAAGGTGATTTTCAAGAGAAAATCAGAATTATGAATGAAGTTACAGAAGGAATGGTTAAGGGGAATAAAACAAATAATTAGTATTACGTAGCAAAACTATATTCGCCCCCGTTCTTAGCGCTAATTTTATTTAAACGATTGATAGACAATAAATGCCGAAATGTAGGCTAATGCTGTCATGTAAACAAACTGAATAGTTGGATATTTCCAAGATTTTGTTTCTTTGTAGGTTATGGCCAATGTACTCATACACTGCATGGCAAAGGCATAAAAAATCATGAGTGAAAAACCCAATGCCATGTCGTACATCGGTTTACCAGTTTCGGGATTTATTTCGGCTCTCATGCGTTTCATCACGGTTGAGTTTTCCTCATTGGCCTCTCCTCCCAAACTATAAATAGTGGACATCGTACCAACAAAAACCTCACGAGCAGCGAAAGACGTAATCAAAGCAATTCCTATTTTCCAGTCATATCCTAAAGGTTTTATGACAGGTTCAATGAATTTTCCAAAATGTCCAGCGTAAGAATTTTCTAATTTTTTTGACGATATTTTATTCGTTAATCCAGTCCCAGAAAGCGTTGGATTTTGTGTTTTTACGTAAATTTCAGCTTGTTGCATGGCATCACCGGGGCCATAACTTGCCAATACCCATAGTACAATTGAAATCGCTACAATCACTTTTCCAGCTTCAAAAACGAATGCTTTTGTCGAGTTCAAAATCGTAAGCATAACGTGCGAAAATCTTGGACTTTTATAAGAAGGCAACTCCATGATAAAATAACTTCTTTCCTTCACTTTTAGGATAATTTTCATAATCCAAGCGGAAAGTAATGCCATGAAAAAACCTAATAAATACATCGCAAAAAGCGCTACGCCTTGCAAATTAAATACGCCAAATAAAGTACTTTTTTCGGGTACAACTAAGGCAATCAAAACGGTATAAATGGGTAAACGAGCGGAACATGACATCAAGGGCGTAACCATAATGGTAATTAATCTGTCCTTCCACGAACCAATGCTTCGGGTACTCATAATGGCAGGCACGGCACAAGCAACGCCCGAAATTAAGGGTACAACTGACTTACCATTCAATCCAAAACGTCGCATCAATTTATCCATGATAAACATTACTCTGGACATATATCCTGTTTCTTCCAACATCGAAATAAACAAAAATAAAAAGGCAATTTGAGGGATAAAGATCAAGACTCCACCAATTCCCGCAATCAATCCATCGGTCAATAAATCAGTTAATTTGGTGGGTGGAAGATTAGATTTTAGGAAATCATTTAAGTTTGCTACACCCCCATCAATCAAATCCATGGGATAAGTTGCCCAAGTAAAAATGGCTTGAAACATGATAAAAAGGATGCCTAAAAAGACAAAATATCCCCAAAAACGATGCAAGAAAATTTTGTCTAATCTGTCCGTCCAAGTATTTAATGGTTCTTCTTCGACGGGCATTTCGTGCAAACAATTATCCACAATTTCGGTGAGTTGTGAATATCTCGCCATTGTTTCTTTCGACTGAAAGTCTTGGGTATTCCAATGATATTTTTCTTGAATTTCGTCGAATCCTACTCGTTGTTTTGCATCAAATTGTTTAAGATTATCGTGTTCTGAAAGCCACAGAAGTGCGTGATAATCATCGGTATCTCCGTATTTTTCTTTAATAACTTCGACCATTCCTCTATCATAATCCATTGGTAATGAGTCATTTGAGTTATATCCTGATTCTAACGTTTTATTTACTGCCAAACGCAAACCATTCAATCCAATGCCTTTTTTGGCATTGACTTCTGCCACTTCTACATTAAGTTCTCGAGCTAATTTGACGGAATTAATCACAATCCCGTGACTCTCAGCGACATCAATCATATTCAAAGCCAAAACCGTCGGAATTCCTAAATCCCGCACTTGGCTAAACAACAATAAATTTCGTTTGAGATTGGAAGCATCCGCCACCACAATGGCCAAATCAGGATAATCAGGATGTTGGGGATTGGCTAAAATATTGATAACCACCTGCTCATCGACCGATTTTGGGTAAATGCTATAAATACCGGGCAAATCAAGGATTGAGGCATCATCGCCTTTCTCCAATTTCCATTTACCGATGAGTTTATCCATGGTAACTCCTGGGAAATTGCCAGTTTTTTGGCGAAGTCCCGTCAACGAATTAAACAGAGACGATTTTCCAGCGTTTGGATTGCCGATGAGGGCTATTTTGGGTGATTTTTTCAATTTAATTGGTATAAATTAAGCAATAACAATGGTTGCGGCTTCGTCTTTCCTAAGTGATAACACATAACCTGAAACTTTAACGGCAATTGGGTCGCCGAAAGGTGCAATATGCGTCATGGTTACTTGTGTACCAGGTAAACAGCCCATTTCTAATAATTTCAAAGAAAGCTCATCATCCGTAAAATTGACAATAATCCCTCTTTCTCCTTTTTTCAAATCTGCTACGGTTTTCAAGTTCTGTATTGGTTGTTCGTTGATGGTTATTAGTTATTTTGGACAAATTACCGGTAAAAATAACTGATAACTATTAACAAAACCCCTTATTTAGATTTATTCAAAACAAAGTAAAATTAGTAAAGAGTTCCTTGATAATGAAGTATTAATAAATAAACATTTTGGTTTCTCAAAATATTATTTTGTTTGTGTGCGTGCCGTTTATTTGTGTCGTAACTTTGTGGATGTTTTAGGAATTAGGTAATTAGAGATTTAGGATTAGTTTTTAGCAGTTTAGAAATTCATTAATATTGATTGACTTTCTGAGATTTTTATTCCAAATAACTAATCCCCAATTACCCAATCCCCAATCCCTAAAAGAATGTTCAAAGAAATTAAAGCACTGATAGATAAAGAAATACGATTAGAACTTCGTCAAAAATATGCACTCAACGGCATGATTTTGTACATCGTTAGTACGGTTTATGTGTGCTATTTATCATTTCGGTTGAAGGCAAATCAGATTGATAAAATTACGTGGAATACCTTGTTTTGGATTATTCTTTTATTCACTGCCATGAATGCCATTGCAAAAAGTTTCACGCAAGAGCGTTTTGGACGGTTGTTGTATTACTACACGTTGGCGAGTCCAGTAGGAATAATTCTTTCAAAAATTGTGTACAATACGTTGTTGATGTTAGTGTTGGCACTCATAGGATTTGGGGTTTATGCCATCATTATGGGCAATCCCGTGGAAGATATTGGCTTATATTTATTGAGCATTGTGTTGGGTGCTTTGGGTTTTGCGAGTACGCTCACGATGGTGGCAGGCATTGCTTCAAAAGCTGAAAATAGTTCAACATTAATGGCAATTTTGAGTTTCCCAATCATCATTCCGATGTTGATAATGCTCTTGAAAATCTCTAAAAATGCGTTAGATGGATTGGATAGAAGCAGTAGTTTAGATGAAATATTGACCTTGTTAGCAATTGATGCTATCGTATTGGTTTTGAGTGTAATTTTGTTTCCATTTCTTTGGAGAAGTTAATAGTAAAATGATGAAAAAAAACTGGTATAAAATTTTAGCCGTAGTGCTATTGACTTACGTAATAATTTGGGGATTTCTTGGACATATTCCTCACCAGCCTGTCTTGCATGAAACCGCTCGTAACTTGTATTTTCACGTACCCATGTGGTTTGGAATGTTTGCGGTGCTTTCCGTTTCGGTTTGGAATTCGATTCAATATCTGCGTACTTCTCATATGTTGCACGACACAAAATCATCGGAATATGCCAATACAGGCATTTTATTTGGCATTGTAGGAATTTTGACGGGCAGTATTTGGGCGAGATATACGTGGGGCGCATGGTGGACAAATGATGTAAAACTCAATGGTGCTGCCATTGGTTTATTAATTTATTTTGCTTATATTATTTTGCGTGGTTCATTCAATGACGAACAGCAAAGAGCCAGGATATCAGCTATTTACAATATTTTTGCCGTGGCTTTGTTAATACCATTATTGATTATTCTTCCAAGAGTAACTGATTCTTTACATCCCGGTAATGGTGGAAATCCAGGGTTTAAACCAATGGATTCCGAACACACCATGCGAATCGTTTTTTATCCTGCCTGTATCGGTTGGATTTGTCTGGGATTTTGGATTACCAATTTAAGATTACGCTTGAAAAATTTAGAACAAATTCATCAAGAAAATAACTAAGATTTTACCATATTCTAAAAATGAAAAAAATAATTTCCCTAATCACATTATTATTCATGGCGTTGAATTTATTCGCCCAAGATACCACCAACGAAATCGAAATGGCGGATAAATTATACGCCGATGGCAGAATTTATGTAGTTGTTGCCGTTGTTGCAACCATTTTTGCAGGAATTATTGTTTACTTAATAAATCTTGATAGCAAAATTTCTAAGTTAGAAAAACAAATTAAAAAATGAAAAAGACTCACATTTTTGGACTCATTATTATTGCCATTGCCGTAGCTATTTTAGTTTCTACGGGTACGGAGGCAAGTACTTATACGGACTTTACAGATGCTGAAAGCAAAGCAAAAAGTGGTGATGTTAGTCAGGTTCACGTAGTTGGTAAATTAAAGAAAGGTGCTTCTGGCGAGATTGAAGACATTATTTACAATCCTGCCATTGATGCCAATCACTTGGAATTTACCTTGACCGATAACAAAGGTCGTTCACAAAAAGTAGTATATAATGCCCCCAAACCACAAGATTTGGGTAAGGCAGAACAAATCGTTATCATCGGCAGTATGGAAGGACAGGTTTTTAAATGTGATAAAATTCTTTTGAAATGCCCTTCAAAATATCAAGAAGGTAAGGTTGAGTTTAAGGAAGTGGAAAAACCTGCCAAACAGTCGTAAACTCTTAAAGTCATGAACGTAGCGGAATTAAAACTCGAACTATATCGTCAAATTGATAAAATAGACGATACAAACCTTCAAAAACTTAGTACAATAGTTAAGGAAATGTTGCCACAAAGCAACCCAAAGCCAAGAACTCGTGGTATTGTTGGAAGTATGAAGGGGTTTGTAACCTATGTGTCAAGGGATTTTGATGAACCTTTAGAAGACTATAAGGATTATATGTATTGAAAAATGATTTTTTGATTGATACCCACACTTTCATATGGCTTATTGATGATGACCCTAAATTGTCAAACACCTGTAAAAGTTTAATAGAAGACGTTGATAATGAGATATTTATAAGTATTGCCAGCCTTTGGGAAATGGCAATTAAAATAAGTATTGGTAAATTGAAGGTTGTGGGAGTTTTGCAACAAATGATTGGTGAGTTATATCTCCGTAATATCCGAATCTTACCTATTAATCCTTCGCACGTTCTAAAAGTAGAAACGCTTCCGTTTCATCATAAAGATCCATTTGATAGAATTATTGCAGCCTAATGTTTAGTCGAAAATATAACTGCCATTAGCGCTGATGAGATTCTTGACGAATATCATGTTAATAGAGTTTTTTTAAGGTGTTTTAATACGCCTAACCCCAAAATAAAATGCTTCATACAACCATCGGAAATATTGGTCATTTGTGCATCATCCTGTCATTTGTGGCATCGGTGATAGCAACTTTTGGCTATTTCAAATCTGTACAAACCACTGATTTAATTCAACAAGAATCTTGGAAACGCTTTTCTCGCTATGCCTTTTATGTCCACGGATTGGCAGTTGTGGGCGTGATAACTGCCTTATTCTTGATTATTTACAACCATTATTTCGAGTATCATTACGCATGGTCGCACTCATCGAGGGCTTTACCGGTTTATTATATCATTTCCTGTTTTTGGGAAGGGCAAGAAGGCAGTTTTTTGCTTTGGATATTTTGGCACGCCGTTTTGGGAATTGTACTTATCAATACCAATAAACACTGGGAAGCACCCGTAATGGCAATTTTTGCCGCCGTGCAAACTTTCCTTTGTTCGATGATTTTGGGTGTTGTTTTACCCGTAATCAACCTCAAAATCGGCTCTTCGCCCTTCTTGATGTTACAGGAAGCCATGCCCAATTTACCAGTTTGGCAGATGAAACCCGATTTTATTGCCGAAGATGGAAATGGACTAAATCCTTTGCTTCAAAACTATTGGATGGTGATTCACCCACCAACGCTTTTCTTGGGTTTTGCTACGACTTTAATTCCTTTCGCCTACGCAATGGCGGGTTTGTGGAGACGTGAATTTACCGCTTGGATTCGTCCTGCTTTGCCGTGGGCTTTATTTTCTGGCTTGGTTTTGGGCGTAGGAATTATCATGGGTGGCTATTGGGCTTACGAAACCCTCAATTTCGGCGGATATTGGAACTGGGATCCCGTTGAAAATGCCTCATTTGTGCCGTGGTTGGTTTTAGTGGCGGCTTATCATTGCATGATTATTTACAAAACGAATCAAACCGCTTTGGGAACTTCGTTTATTTTAGTAATCGCTACTTTCATCTTGGTTTTATATTCCACTTTTTTGAATAGAAGTGGCGTTTTGGGCGATGCTTCGGTTCACTCTTTCACAGATTTAGGACTTTCGGGACAGCTATTAATTTACTTATTATTCTTCTTAATTTCCGCCATTACTTTGTTGATTTTTAGATGGAAAGAAATTCCAAAAGATGAAAAAGAAGTATCCACTTATAGCCGTGAATTCTGGATTTTTATGGGTGCAACTACGCTCTGTTTATCCGCTTTTCAAATAATTGCAGCTACCTCCTTACCCGTTTACAACAAAATTGTAGAAGCGCTTGGTTTTGTCTCAAAACTTGCTCCTCCTGCCGATGCTGCTACTTATTATTCTAAATTTCAATTATGGTTTGGCGTAGGAATTGCCATATTTTCAGGGATTGGACAATCTTTTTGGTGGAAAAAAATCAAAAAAGAAAACGTTACAAAATTCTTTCTTACCCCATTATTAATTAGTTTGGTATTGACATTCGTAGTCATTTTCTTTACCACCAAAACCCAAACGGGCGACTTTTTTGAATCTCCTACGTACATCGTCTTATTGTTCGCTGGCATCTTCTCAATCTTGACGAATGGCTCAATTTTGATGGATATTTTCAAAGGAAATTACAAACTTTCGGGCGGAGCAGTTACGCATATTGGGGTAGCAATGATGCTATTAGGAATCCTTTTTTCTTCTGGATATTCGAAGATTGTTTCGATGAATGAGAGTGATATGAAAATCTTTAATGTGAAAGATTTGGATGCAAAAAATGCCAATGCTAACAAAGAACACATTGCCTTGTGGTTGAATACGCCACAGCAAATGGACAATTACACACTTACTTACAAGGGCGTGCGAGTAGAAGGGCGAGAATTACCTGAATATTTGCGTCCAGAACAGGTGGAAATTATCGAAAATGACTTCCACGCCATTGCTTTACAGGATATTGAACAGAAAGGGAAAAAGTACTATTCAAAGGGCGATACCTTACCCGTTTTTCCAGAAAATAAATATTACGAAATAGATTTTAGAGATAAAGAAGGACGAGTGACGACACTTTACCCCCGTTTTCAGATTAATAAAAAAATGGGAAATTCGGTCTCTCCTGCCCTCAAACGCAATCTTGGTAGAGATTTATACACGTATGTTGCTCAAGCGCCCGACTTAGACCAACGTGAATGGAGCAAAACCGAAAACTATACCATTGCCGTAAAAGATACTTTCTTTTTGAATGATTATGTAGCGGTTTTGGACAATGTGGCTCGTGTAGATACTTTTGAAGGCAAGCCTTTAGGCCCCAATAATGCGGCAGTTCAAGCGACGATTAAGGTGATGGGTAAGGAATTCATTCAGCACGAAATAAAGCCCACTTTTGTCATTCGTGATGGCATGGTAGCGATGCCTCCCGTTGAAAATGACGAAGTAGGAATTCGGGCAAAATTCACCAATATTGACCCTAAAACGGGCAAATTTGGATTTGCTTTTAATACTACCCAAAGAGATTACGTAGTGCTAAAAGCCATCGAAAAACCATTGATAAATTTACTTTGGATTGGTACGGTGATATTAATGATTGGCTTTATTATGGCCATTATCAGACGCTATCGAGAATTTAAATTGATGCGGGATAAGGAATTGTAAAATCTCATAAATTTGCAGAGACAAGGTAATGAATGCCTTGTCTTTTTTTGTATTTAGTTGGGAAAAAATCATATCACTTAGCAGTTTCAACACACATTAAAGAAAATTTATGGTTCATTTAATATCATTTTTCTGCTAAAAATATATTATTCAAACAAACCCGCCTAATAATCAAGTGTTGATTATTAGGCGGGTTTTGTTTGAATAATATATCCTCTTTTAATCTTTTAAACCATAATAGGTTTTCACCTCATCATAATTTTTATAATCAATGGCCGCTTTACGACCGCCAGCAACACCACCAGGAATAATTACATACCGAATAGCCGTACTTGAAGAAATAGCATAACTTGCGGTAAGCCTAATATTTCCAACGGTGAATATTTGAAATATTGTATAAGCAATTGAACCAAGCGTTTGTGAATAGGGGAGGTAATAAATAGATGTTCCAATTTTCCAGTATACATGCACATCTCCTTTATCTAAAATATCTTGGGTCAATTTTGGAGCCGCAACATTTACGATATAACTATTCCCACTTCCTACAAACGTGACATTAACCCAATCTGAATAACTTACATTGGCTGTTCCCGTAGTACCCGTTGCCCCTGTGGCACCAGTTGCTCCGGTTGCGCCTGGTGTACCTGTTGGTCCTGCGGGCCCTGCGGGTCCAACATCACCTTTTTCAGCTTTACAAGCATCCATAAAAATAACGGCAGCAAGTACTGCCAACATCCCGAAAAGTCTTTTAATTGATTTCATTTTGATCATATTTATTGTGAAAAATAGAGATAAATTAATGGAATGGGCAAAGCCAATTCATTAAACATTAACAAAGAAATATTTAAAAAAAATGAATACCATACATTATTGAGTTTGTGGTAATATTAATGAGTTATCGGTCTTTATTTGTAGTAAGCAATCGCAAAAATTAATAACCCAAGAATGAGTATACTTTTCAATAAATTTTTCATGATTTTATCTTTTAAGTTTAAACATGACAGAAGTTCTTATTTAACGGTATCATTTTTGAGTTTACGGTACTTTTCAAGTAACTTTTTGCCTAAATTTGTTTAAACATTCACTATTAACCAACGAATCATGAAACGTAAGAACATTATTAGCCTATCGGTAGCATTTGCCTTTTTGAGTTTGTCAATCACGGGCATTTTGTTGTATATCAAACAAAAAGCGCACGCCGTTGAAATTACACATACCGTATTTGGGTTAATTTTCGTAGGCTTTGCCATCTTTCATATTGTCAATAACTGGTCTTCAATTACGGGATATTCAAAAGAGAGAACCTCTGGGAAATTCAAAAAAGAATTCATCATTGCATTTCTGGTTTTTGGTGTTGTATTAGCAGGAACAGCCTCCGAAATCCTTGAACCTGTGGCAGAAGCAGGGAAAATTTTTGCAGGAAAAAAACCTAAACGTCCAGAGAATTTATCGTTTGAAGAAGTAAAAACCAATCAAGATTCAAAAGGAACGGCTTTGAGAATTTTGGTCGAGAAAAATAAAGAAACAGAATTACCAATCGTAGCAATTTGGGTAGAAGATGCCGACCATAAATTTGTGGAAAATCTTTACGTTCCTGGCAAAGAAGCCAAAATGCCAGAAAGCGAAGAAGAAGCCCGAGAAGGACATTTTGATATTTCAGATTTCAAGTCAGCATCTTTAGCGAAATGGCAAACCGTAGCAACTTCAAAAACGCCACTTTCAGAAAAAGAAACGCCTCACGAAAATTTTGTGGTCAATTCAAAAACCTTCGTAAAAGGCATTTTTTACGTGATGTTGGAAGTGAAAAGCAAAGATAAATCCGAAGTATATGAAGCTAAAGTCGATGAAACAATTAGTGGATTATCTAAATTAAAATCAACAGGTAATAGTTTGATAAAGAGTGGATTAGTGGAAATACTATAAAATATAATTCATAAAACAAAAACGGTATTGCACAGAGCGATACCGTCTTTATTTTACCATATTCCGCCTAAATTCCAAAGGCGAAAGTTTCATCAATTTCTTGAAATATTTGGAAAAATACGATTGGTCAGCGAAGTTTAGTTTGTAAGCAATTTCAGAAATCCCTAAGTCGGTATGCGTTAAATATCGCTTAATTTCCATCCCCATTCGGTCATTAATCAAATCCGTTGACGTGCGGCCCGTTACATTTCTCACCGTCTCACTGAGGTGATTGGGCGTTATGGTCAGCAAATCTGCGTATTGTTTCACCGATAAATTTTCCTGACATTTTTCTTCGATTAATTGTTTAAAACGCTTCACCAAAATTCTCCCTTTATGAGCCTGTTCGTCCATCGTACCTACCGGGTAAATCCGCTTGCTTTGAATCAAAATTAAATCCAACAAAGCTCTTATAACCTCCTCATTATCAGCTAATTTCAATTCTTTTTCAGTAATTGCTTTTTGAAAAAAGTCAATAAAGGTTTGTCTTTCCGATTCATTTTCTAAATAAAGTGGTGGTGTTTCTTGAGCCAAATTATAGAAAAAGGGCAATTCAAAAAGTTTGTACGGGTCGGTTTTATTGAAATGATAAAAGGACGAGGTAAACAAAAAAATATATCCTTGCACATCATCCGAAAGCGTTAACTCATGAATTTGTCCAGGCGAAAGAAAGAAAATTGAAAAAGGTTTAATTTGATGATGCTGAAAATCAATCGTATGCACACCTTCGCCTTGCGTGAGGAACAAAATCTCATAAAAATCATCGTGTCTGTGTGGATATGTCACCTTGAAATTTCGATGAATATCAAAGACTTCAATCTGAAATTGAATGGTTTTTTCAGTCTTTGCATTGAATTTATCTATGCTGTAAATGGGGATGGTTTTCATTTTTAATAACGAAATTATTTAACTATGTTTGTAAAAAAAACTTATGCAAACGTTATCAAAACAGCAGGTAAGTAATTGGATACTACTTGATTATAATGCTCAGAAGCAAGTTTTTCAAGAGAAAATACATTTTCTTGAAAGAAAATATGCGACTGACTTTATATCGTTTGAACAAAAAATCGAACAGGCAAGCACAGAAAATTTCGAAGCGTGGGATGATTACATAGAATGGAAAGCCTTCCAACAGTTTTTGTCGGAATTATTAATCAAAATTGACGAAATAAAACATGGAGATTTTCAAATGGCTTGATGATTCTTCCTTCGTCAAATCACCTGCTATCAACGATTTTAGGAAATCTGAAACCGTTTTTTACCTCAATATAAAAATACATTTCGTCAATAATTCTGAACTTCACGTACGAGAATATACAGATGTTGACCATCGCAAATATTCTTTCCATTGGCAATAAATCAACGGCGATTTAATAATCCGATGGGACAATGCCCCTCATTTTCCTGACCTCATTACTTTTCCGCATCACAAACATTTAGCTTCTGGCGAAGTGACAGAAAGCTATGATATTTCGCTTGAAGAAATATTAAGCTTTATTCAAAATCAAATTTTATAAAATAAAATTATACAATATTTAATATTTTTAACTAACTCATTTTCAGTTATTTAAAAACACTCCTATCATCATAAAAAATATTACCCATCAAAAATACCTAAAATTCATGATAATTTACCATAAAATTTGACCGTCTTTTAAGAACTTTGTAATATAAATTAAATCCAGTTCTCGGAACTGACAACCAATAACCAAAACAATGGCAAATTATTTCAACACGCTTCCTCTCAGAGAAAAACTTAATCAATTAGGTGTTTGTGAATTCATGGATATTAGTGCTTTCGGAGACGGCGTTCAAGCATTAATCGGTAAAAAAATCGTAATCGTGGGCTGTGGCGCTCAAGGATTGAACCAAGGCTTAAACCTTCGTGATTCTGGTTTGGATGTTTCATATACGCTCCGTCAGGAAGCAATTGATGGCAAAAGACAATCTTGGAAAAGTGCTTCTGAAAACAATTTCAATATCGGTACTTACGAACAATTAATTCCAACGGCTGATTTAGTAATTAATCTTACGCCAGACAAACAACATACAGCGGTAGTTTCGGCAATTATGCCTTTAATGAAACAAGGAGCTACACTTTCGTATTCTCACGGTTTCAATATCGTGGAAGAAGGAATGCAAATCCGTAAAGATATTACCGTAATTATGGTGGCGCCAAAATGCCCAGGAACGGAAGTTCGTGCGGAATATGTACGTGGTTTTGGCGTACCAACTTTGATTGCCGTTCACCCAGAAAATGACCCCGAAGGAAAAGGTTGGGCGTATGCAAAAGCGTATTGTGCAGGTACGGGCGGACATCGTGCGGGCGTATTGAAATCGTCGTTTGTGGCTGAGGTAAAATCTGATTTAATGGGCGAGCAAACAATTCTTTGTGGTTTGTTGCAAACGGGTTCAATCCTTTGTTTCGACAAAATGATTGAGAAAGGTATTGAGGCTGGATATGCTTCTAAATTCATCCAATATGGTTGGGAAACTATCACTGAAGCCTTGAAACAAGGTGGTATTTCTGGTATGATGGACAGATTATCAAATCCTGCGAAAATCAAAGCTTTTGAAATTTCGGAAGAATTGAAAACTATCATGCGTCCATTGTTCCAAAAACACCAAGACGACATCATGAGCGGGTTTTTCTCGCAAACAATGATGGAAGACTGGGCAAATGACGATAAAAATTTATTGACTTGGAGAGCCGCAACGGGCGAAACTGCCTTTGAGAAAACACCAGCGGGAGCCGTAAAAATTGCTGAACAAGAATATTTTGACAACGGTCTTTTGATGGTAGCGATGGTACGTGCGGGTGTGGAATTGGCTTACGAAACAATGGTTGAAGCGGGCATCATCGAAGAATCGGCTTATTACGAATCTTTGCACGAAACGCCACTTATCGCCAACACAATTGCTCGTAGAAAATTATTCGAAATGAACTCGGTAATTTCTGATACGGCTGAATACGGATGTTATTTATTCGACCACGCTTGTAAGCCTCTTTTGGCAGATTTCATGACCAAAGTTGAAACAAACATCATCGGAGGAAACTTCAACGAGGGAAAAGATAACGGCGTGGATAACAGAGCATTAAATGCGGTAAACAAAGCTTTACGTACGCACTCAATTGAGGTTGTGGGTGATAGATTACGTGCCGCAATGGGTGCCATGAAAGCAATTGCTACGGTAGCGTAATTTGTTGATATTTAGGGATTTAGGACGGCTTCGCTTTGGTGAAGCCGTCCTTTTTTATTTTGTTTTCACCCCAAACAAAACCCGCATCAAATTGAAAGGTCTAATCAAAAAATGATAAATCAATAATGAGCCTAAAAACGTTCCAATCATCAATATTAGCAATTTTATCTCCCAAGCCCATGACAAATTGACGATGTAAAATCCAATGATGAGAAGGATAGTTTGGTGTAAAATATAGAAAGGGTAAACCGCTTCGTTGGCGTAAACCAAGAATTTATTGGTATAATTGAGGTAATGTTTGGTATAGCCTCCGATGCATAAAATCACCGAAAAAGCATTGATTCTGGTTATAATTCCTTCCACAAAAAATTCTAAATCGTCATTTTCAATGGGAAAAACTGGATAATGTACAAAGAGGTACATGGACGCTCCAAACAGAATGGATGCCCACAAATAAGCCTTCCGATTGGTTTCGAGCATTGCCCAAAAATTAAGGTTTTGTCCTAAAATATAGCCTAATAAAACCAACAAAAACGAGTTGAGAAGATTGAGCCAATCGTGGACAAGGTTGTGCGTAGTGGGCGAGATTTTATCTAAAGTCCAAAACAAAAGTATAAAAGGCAACATCATCCAATAAATTTTGATGGGATGAATAAAAACCTGATAAAATTTCTGCAAAAATCGCTGTCCTCCCTCCGACCGCAAAACTAAAAAAATGGGCGTTCCTACCACAGAAAATACCCATAAGTAAACAATAAACCAGAGATGATGCCACGAAAAACTACCTTTGGGATAAGGAACAAATTCAAAAACACTGGGATAAAAATCGGAGTAAGAACCTATAAACTGATGATTAATAACCCTTTCATAATAAATCTGAGGAGGAATAACGACTAACATTCCAAAAATTAAAGGTAACAATAATCGCCGATTGCGTTCACGCACAAATGCCCAACCCGTGCGAGATTTCAAGGCAAAACTGATGCCTACGCCCGAAATGAAAAAGAGTAAAGACAGTCGCCATTGGTTGAAAAAAAGCATTGGATATTTTAGCCAGTCTATAATTTCATTATTTTTGAAGTGAAATTCCCAAGGCACAAAGAACATTCCTGAATGATAAAAAATAAGGATTCCGAAAGCCAATACCCGAATCCAATCGAGGTAATATTGTCGATTTTTTGTCATGGTTATAGTTTTGGTTTGATAACTCATAAGATGCACTTAAACGGTTGTTCGTTGCATGGTCAAAATTAAAAATATAACGCAAGGGAAAATTTTGTTTGGAAAGAAAAAGGAAGTGAATTATAAAATATTTTCTTGTTTACATATAATAAAGACGGCATCACTTTGAGCGATGCCGTCTTTAAATATTAGTACTAAACAGGCTAAACCGTTTCCCAATCCGATTCTGGCAGATATTCTACCAAGCCTTTTTCGGTTTTTCCCACGGCTACTCTGCCTGATTTTAGGTATTCCAAAATCTCCCAATTTTTCATGTATTGGTAAAATTCGGCAATTTCTACTTCGGTTCCGTTCTTTTCAATAACCACGTAATCCAATCCCCAATGAACCACTTTTGCGTTCCAGTCGAGGTTGATTTCTTTAATATTCAAGGCAATGCCACCGAGGGGCGTTGCCAATTTGAAAAGTGCAATTTCGTTGAAGACAATTTCATGGTCGAGATAACCAAAAACGGCCAAAACATCCACCACTTTACGGATTTGACGAACCAATTTTTCAACTGCATCACGATTCTCATGTCGCATCACAATTGTAAACCGAGAAACGCCTTTACGTTCTGTTTCACAAACCGTTAGCGATTCAATATTCAGTCTTCTACGAGTAAAAATAATCGTAATTCGGTTCAATAAACCGATGGTATTGGTGGTAAATATGGATAATGTGTATGTTGTCATTTTTTCGATTTTTGATGTTCGGTTTTCGGTTTTTTGTTATTCGATTTTCGATGTTTGATTGTCAATCCCGAACATCAAACATCGAAAATCGAAATTTACTCCAAACGAATACTCGCTACTCCTCCACCCGCAGGCACCATTGGGAATACGTTTTCTTCTTTTTCACAAACAATTTCTAATAAATACGGCGTTGTTGCGGCTAACATTTTATCCAATTCTGCCGATAATTCGGCACGGTCGGAAACCTTGTGCGCATCAATCCCAAATCCTTTTGAAATCATAATAAAATCAGGGTTTTGGAGTTCCACGAATGAGTATCTTTTATCGAAAAATAACTGTTGCCATTGACGAACCATTCCTAAGAAATTATTATTCAAAATGATAATTTTTACGGGTAAACCACTTTGGGCAATCGTTCCTAATTCTTGAATCGTCATCTGAAAACCACCATCACCTATTAAGGCAATAACCTCACGGTCAGGAGCGCCCACTTTCGCACCAAAAGCGGCAGGAAGGGCAAATCCCATCGTGCCAGCACCACCCGAAGTTACTAATGAATTGGGCTTCATATACTCATAATAGCGATTGACAATCATCTGGTGTTGCCCAACGTCTGTTACCGTAACTGCCTCACCCTTAGTCTTTTTAGAGAGCATTGCCACGGCTTCGCCCATCTTGATCTTATCGCCATCGTGAAACAAATCCCGCTTAGAAACCTTTTCAAATTCTATTTCGTCATATTTTTTAAATTCTGCAATCCACTCGGTGTGTTTACGTTCTCTAACTAACGGCAGAAGGGCTTTCAACGCTTCTTTGGCATCACCCACTACGGGTGCATTGGCAATAATATTCTTATTGATTTCAGCAGGGTCAATGTCAATATGTACCACTTTAGCTTGGGTAATAAATTGCGCCAAATCTCCCGTAACTCTATCATCAAAACGCATTCCGATGGCAATAATTAAATCCGCTTCGTTAGTCAAAACGTTGGCTCCGTAATTGCCATGCATTCCTAACCAACCAATATAATTTGGGTGATTATGGGGTAAAGCTGACATTCCTAAGAGCGTTGTGGCAACAGGAATATCGGTTTTACGAGCAAAAGCATCCAATTCTTCTTCGGCTTTCGCAATCAAAACACCGTGTCCCGCAAAGATGTACGGCTTTTGGGCAGCATTTATCAATTTTGCCGCTTCCTCGATTTGCGAATGCTTTGGAATGTACCTCGGACGATAGCTAACGATTTCATCACAAGGTTTATAGACAAATGGTTTTGTCATAAAATCTGCCTGTGCCGTGCGAGTAATATCTAATAGAACAGGGCCAGGACGACCAGATTCTGCGATATAAAATGCCTTCGCCATAATCTCAGGAATTTCATCAGCATCTACAATCTGATAATTCCATTTGGTTACGGGCATCGACATTCCAATAATATCACATTCTTGAAAAGCATCCGTTCCCAATAGATTTGCTTTTACTTGACCGACCAAACAAACCATTGGCGTTGAGTCCAAAAGTGCATCAGCGATGGGAGTCATCAAATTGGTTGCTCCAGGGCCAGATGTCACCATCGCAACCCCAGCTCGTCCCGTCATGCGAGCGTAGCCTTGTGCAGCGTGTCCAGCACCTTGTTCGTGACGCACGAGAATATGTTTGATGCGGTCTTGATAGTCGTAGAGGGCATCATACGTAGGCATAATTGCTCCACCTGGATACCCGAAAATAGTTTTTACGTTATTCTCTACTAAACATTGCATGATTGCCTGAGCCCCCGATAAAAATTTGGGCGTTTCAGTCACGGGCATTTCTGCGGTCATGGTTTGTGTGTTTGCCATGTTGGTATTTTTTATTCTTGTGATTTTGTTGTTTTTCTAATGTCACAATTTGTGGCATTATATTTTGTGTCTCATTATCAGATAGTTACTAAATTTTAGTGTGAAAATATTTTGTATTATTCTGATAATTTTATGGCTTTGATTGAAACAAATTACGTTGCTTTCTGTCATTCTATTTAGAATCTATTTAGTAATTTAGAGATGTTATTTTCAGATAAAATGACCTATTACTAAACTGCTAAATGGATTCTTTGCAGAATGACAATTCACATCAACTGCCCTCCGCCAACGATTCTAAATTTATTGAGTGTAGGAGATAAAATTGATACTAAAAAACATACGATTAAGACGTATTTTAATTCTTTTTCGGATAAGTATTTTTTACAAATTAGCAAACTTAATAACAGCGCAACAAATCCGTAAGAAATGCCTCTATTTACATCGTAAGCAATAAATGCAAACCCAATTGAGATGATTAAACTACCTAAAAAAGTCCCTAAAAATTGATAGTTTTTTTCTTTAAACAAAACAATTAATGCCATAATAATTAGCATCCACATGCCATCAAAACCTGCCCAAATTCTCAATGAAAGCATCTTTGAATTTTCTTTAAAGGTGGTAATAAATTCGCCGATGTAAGTAACCTCGTGCAACTGATAATGCACCGTCAAATATTGTCTAATCCCAATGTAAATTACCCCTGAAATAAAAACTGCGAACCATTGTACATTCAGTTTTAAAGCAAATTTATGTCCGTTGAAAGGCGTAAAAATCCACCAAAGCATTACAAAAACGGCATTTACCAAAGCTCTTTCATCCACCCAAAAAGCCCATTGACAACAGAGGAATATGGCAAAAGGATTTCTTGTATAAATGCTCAATAAAAGAAAGAAAAACGCAAAAAAATCACCGTATGGAACAATGTCTAATACGAATGAACCACCGCCTGCATACAGATTTGTAAAACCCGCTACGAAGAGTAAAACTAAGATTCTATCCGTGTTTTCACCCAAAATAATCAGCGACATTTTTGCAATGACATAAATATAAAGGAACCCCAAAATAAACGTCAAAAAGTATAACCAAATCTCAAAATGTTCGGCTCCTACAATCCTCACAAGTGTGGGCAGGAAGAGCCTAAACTTCATTTTTGCTTCGTGCTGATAGCTTTCAATGCTTCTATCTTGCCCAGTTTTGAAAAAACCAAAATAATCTTCTGATTGGGCTTTTATGATACTGTGGGCGGTGTCTAATTTCCCTTGTTTTACGTAATCGTTAATAAAAGTTCTGAAATAGACCAACTTGCTCATATTGCCCGAAAAATCTATGACAATGAAAAGAAATATCGAAACAAACGTAACCTTCAATAACCAATATTTTCCCCGAACCAAAAAGGCTAACCGTCTTTCTATTTCTGAAATTATTGAATCAATATACATAGTATTAGGTTTAAATTTTACAAATCCGTTACACAACCCAAACTCGCACTACTCACATTTTTGATATATTTTCTCAAAACGCCTTGTTTGAAAGGTGATTCGATGGGTTTCCACAGTTTACGTCTTTCGGCTAATTCTTCGTCCGAAACGTGCATTTGAATGGTGTTATTCACCGCATCAATCGTGATAATGTCGCCATTTTTTACCAAGGCAATATTTCCGCCATCTTGTGCTTCAGGCGTGATGTGTCCGACCACAAAACCGTGTGTACCACCCGAGAAACGTCCGTCTGTAATCATTGCAACGGAATTGGCAAAACCGGCGCCCATTACTGCCGAAGTTGGCTTCAACATTTCGGGCATTCCTGGGCCGCCTTTTGGTCCTTCATTGCGAATAACGATTACCATTCCCGCTTTGATTTCTCCTTTTGCCAAAAATTCCATTACCTCTTCTTCTCGTTCACAAACTTTGGCAACTCCCTCAAAACGCTCGCCTTCTTTACCCGTAATTTTTGCTACTGCACCTTCCGTTGCCAAGTTTCCGTAAAGAATTTGCAAGTGTCCAGATGCCTTCAATGGACTCGAAATTGGTACGATAATCTTCTGAGTATCAAAGTTTAATTCGGGAACATCCGCCAAGTTTTCAGCAATTGTTTTTCCCGAAACCGTCATACAATCTCCGTGTAATAATCCTTCTTGCAAAAGATATTTCATTACGGCTTGCACGCCTCCGATGGCAAGCATGTCTTCCATGTAATATTTTCCAGAAGGCTTCAAATCTGAGATTAATGGCGTGCGGTCTGAAATATCCTGAATGTCTTTCAGAGTAAATTCAATCTCCGCAGCACGGGCAATTGCCAAGTAATGCAAGACCGCATTGGTCGAGCCACCCATTGCCATTACAACCGTCATAGCGTTCTCAAATGACTTGCGAGTCATGATATCTCTGGCACAAATATTTTTTTCTAAGAGCACTTTCATGGCTGCTCCAATGGCAAGACACTCGGCTTTTTTGCCTTCGTGCGTTGCTGGATACGAAGATGAATTGGGCAAAGTCAAGCCCATGGCTTCCATCGAACTTGCCATTGTATTTGCCGTGTACATTCCTCCGCAAGCACCCGCTCCAGGAATTGCATTTTTGATAACGCCTTCGTAGTCTTCGTCGGAAATTGTTCCTGCGAATTTCTGTCCTAATGCCTCAAAAGCAGAAACAATGTCTAATTTTTTACCTTTATATTCACCTGTTTTGATGGTTCCACCGTAAACCAACATCCCCGGGCGATTCAAACGTGCCAAAGCCATCATTGCTCCAGGCATATTTTTGTCACAACCCACCACGGCAATCACGCCATCGTACCATTGAGCTCCCACCACATCTTCAATTGAATCCGCAATTAAATCACGACTTGGCAATGAATAACTCATGCCATCGTTGCCGTTTGTCATACCGTCCGATACGCCAATGGTGTGAAAAATTAAGCCAACCATGCCATTTTCTTGTACGCCTTTTTTCACGTGAACCGATAATCCGTTCAGGTGCATATTGCAAGTATTACCTTCATAACCCGTGCTGGCGATGCCAATTTGGGCTTTTTGCATATCTTCTGTGGTCAGACCGATACCGTACAACATAGCCTTAGCGGCAGGATTGGTTACTTCTTGGGTAAGTGTGCGGGAAAATTTGTTTAATTCCATTTTGTGATAATTGATTGTTTTATGGAACACGGATTTAACGGATTGGACACGGATGTCATTTTAGATTTAAAAATATAAATCCGTGTCTAATCCATTAAATCCGTGTTCCATTCTTATACATTATACAAAAGACCTTCCACGTTATGTGAGAAAGGTCTTCTTTGAAATAAATAAAAAGCCTAACTCAACTCAAAAGCAGAGCAGAATTAGGACTACAATGATATTTACAGATATTTGATTCATCTAATTTTAGAATAATATTTTCAGCGAATTTTCGCTACAAATTCATTCGATACTTATCAAATATACAGTAGTTTATTTCTTAATTACAAATAAAAACCAAATAATATTTTATGATATACCTTTTTCGCCAATGATTATTTTTTGTTTAAATCCTATAAATCAAAAGATAATTCTTTAAATAATGAAATTTGTTAGTTTTTATTTTGAAAAAGTTGAATGATTCAAGAGAAAATATTTTTAATAATTGCGTAAAATATTTTTAGCGAAAATTCGCTTAATGATTTTTTCGCCATTATTGATGTATGCTTCAAATCTTCTCTCCTTTCCTCCAATTTCCTTTCCTCCTCAAAATTACCAACCAACATAACCTTCTGGAATAACCTCATTCAACCGCAAATAACAAATCGCTTGTCCACGGTGATGAATAATGTGGTTTTCCATCGCATAGAAAAAACGCCACATTTGAATGGTTCCGCCCGCATAATCTTCGGGTTTTAGGAGCGTTTCTGGCTTGGTTTCATTTACCACTTTCAAAACCCAAGCATAAAATTTATGAAGTTCCGTTTCTAAATCTGCCTTGGATAGTTTTGCCCAAAAAGAGGGCGGTATTTTTTCGTAAGGATTGGGAATATTCAAACGACCGCATAATTGCACGGCTGTAAAAGTGATACAATGCACAAATTGGGTACGAAATGAAAAAGATTCGGGCGTATAACGAAACTCCAATTTTGCTTCGGGCATTTGGTTGAAAATCGTGAGTGTATATTCCTCAGAGCGTTTCCAAGCATCGGCAAATTCAGCTTTATACCCCAAAAGGTCTTTCTCAATTTGCCTTTTTCCAAAACTTGGGAGGGTGATAAATCCTGCTGTTAGGGTTTTCAAGAGGGTTTTTCGGGTGATTTTCATAGATTTGTTGGTTTAAAATCCCAAGCCACCACCTCCCAAAACTCAGGATAAGTTGTATCAAAATATTCATGAATTATCTCAAAACCCACTCGTTTATGAGCCGCCAGCGAACGGAGATTTCGTTTGGCAATTTCGGTAACGCAAAGCTCAAAACGGTCGGACAATTCGGATTTATGTTTGGCGTAAAGTCCATCAAAAATGCCTTGTCCACGATAGCCTTCTGCTACACAAATCTGCCCCATGGCGTAGTATTTAGTATCTTTTATCAACTTGCCTTTGTATTCCAATTTGTCCAACATTTCAAACATTGCCGTCAAAACGGGAATATCGAACCTAAAACTTTCGGGCATTACTAAAGCGTAACCAATCACTTTATCGCCATCTTTAGCAATAATTTGCGGAAAAGCCCGATTCATGCGTGAGAGCAAATCAAAATTGTGGACAACGGTTACAAATCCTTGATCGTTGGCAACGTCTTCCGAGATATTTTTCGTCAGATTTAATTGTTGTAAATCCAATAATTGCTGGATTTCTCGGTCGGTTTTAATGGTGGTGAATGTGATGTTCATGGTAAAATTAAAATAAATAATCAATAACTTTTCGTCATATCATCAGGAATGGCGAAAATAAAATTGGCGGTATTTTTCTCTTTTTCGGTAGGTTGCGTAATATCTTGGGCTTGAATGGTATTAATGGTAACAATCTTTAATTTGGGGTTTTTCTTTTTCAAATGCCACACAATTCCTTCAAAATTATTGGAATGATAACTCCCATTATAATGCACAAATGTACGTCCCGCTTCATAATTTTTCAAGATAAAACTCGCCATCGTGGCATCTTTAATTACTTGGGCTTTGGTGATATTTTCCGCCGACATACTCATGCCTCCGCTTCCGTGCATCCCGCCCATTTTCATCATTTCGGCGTAAGCTGGCAAAGTCAAATCCACGTCGATAGGCAAAGGAGCAATGTTCTTTTTGGCATCATCCGAAAGCTGGGTCAATGCCTCCAATCCTCCTTTTGAAACCATACTGGCGTATCTTCTTGGAATATTGGTGGCGATAAATTTGAGCTTATTTTCTTGGGCGAAATCTAATAAAGGTTTATAATCCGTTTGATAATTTTGCCAAACTTTCGCTTCGGTTTCAAATTGTTTTGCGGTGATTAATGATTTCAAATATTCATCCACAACCGTCTGATTATCAGCCTCGAACATCTCAGCACCCAAAACTAACTGCTCTTTTTTTGCAAGAAATAAATCCTTCGTAACCTGTAATTCAAGCCAGTGGTTTAAGGAATTATCGTGTAATTCGCCAAAGAAAACAATGTCTGCTTGTGTAAGTTCTTTGAGCATTTTTTCGTAGGAAACAGTTTTCAAATCTTTGTCGTACAGCAAATAGGCTGGCTTGTCGGATTTTATAAAACTAAAAAAGGAAATGGTGAGTAAGAAGGCGAATATTTTCATTTTGTTGATTTGATTCTAATCGTTTTGATAGAAATTATGTTCTACGTAAATTTATGCAGATACTTTCCCAAAACCAAAGAGAATTATGCACGTAAACGAACAATTAATCCACAAATTTTACGAAGCCTTCGCCCAAAAAGATTTTAACGCCATGGCAGAATGTTATCACTTAGAAGCAATTTTCAAGGACGAAGCCTTTGATTTGAAGGGCAGTAAACAAATTGGGGCAATGTGGCAAATGTTGATTGAACGTGGAACGGATATGAGGATGGAATTTTACAATATTCAAGCCAACGATTCGACTGGAAAAGCGCACTGGGAAGCGTGGTACACTTTTTCAACTACGGGCAATAAAGTGCATAATATTATCAATGCTCATTTTACTTTTAAGGATGGCAAAATCTGGAATCACCGTGATAGTTTTAATTTTTATCGTTGGTCTTCTCAATCTTTGGGAATAACGGGAAAATTATTGGGTTGGACTGGCTATTTACATCAAAAAGTACGTGCTACGGCCATGGCAGGATTAGAAAATTACATGGCTCGCAAGGAGCTGTAAGCAACAAATACTTTAAAATAATCCCAATATATGAACAACACTCGACGTAATTTTTTAAAAACCTTTGTGGCAACTTCCGTTGCTTTACCTTTAATTTCCAAAGCCAACATCTCCGTTAAACCTGAGAAAAAATTGGGTATTGCGCTCATTGGATTGGGTAATTATGCAACCAATAATCTGGCTCCAGCCTTCGCAAACACACAATTTTGCCGTTTGGCGGGTATTGTTACGGGTACACCCGCAAAGGCCGAAATTTGGAAAAAGAAGCATGATATTCCAGAAAAGAATATTTATAACTATCAGAATTTTGATGAAATCGCCAAAAATCCAGACATTGATGCGGTGTATGTGGTTTTGCCAAATGGCTTGCATCATGAGTTTGTTTTGCGAGCGGCAAAAGCGGGAAAACACGTTTTTTGCGAAAAACCAATGGCCATTTCTGTGAAGCAATGTGAGGAAATGATTGCGGCTTGTAAGGCGGCAAAAGTAATGCTGTCAATTGGCTATCGCCTTCATTATGAACCATTTACGAATGAAGTTATGCGATTGGCGAAAGATAAAGATTTTGGAAAAGTAACCTTTGTGGAATCAAGTTTCGGGTTTCCTTTAAGAGATAAAAAGGCTTGGCGAATGATTCCAAAACTTTCGGGTGGTGGGCCGATGTTGGACGTTGGGATTTATGCGCTCAATGCCGCAAGATATGCCACGGGCGAAGAGCCTATTTCGGTAACGGCACAAGCTGTAAAAACCCGTCCTGATATTTATGTAGATGGCATTGAAGAAACGATGTTTTGGCAAATGAAATTTCCGAGTGGCGTAATTTCCAATCATACCACAACTTATAATTCAGGCGTTCAGCGTTTGTACGTAGGATATGAAAATGGTAATTTAGAAATGTCTCCCGCCTTTGATTATGGCCCTTTAATTGGTAAAACTTCAAAAGGCGAAATGAAATTTCCGATTGTCCATCACCAAACGTTAATGTTAGACGGAATTTCGAGCGATATTCTCAATAATCGTCCCATGAGAACGCCTGGTGAGGAAGGTTTGAAAGATATGAAAATTATGGCCGCTATTTTTGAAGCTGCTAAGACTGGGAAAGAAGTGAAATTAGGGTAAAGCAGTAGGCAGTAGGCAGTAGGCAGTAGGCAGTAAAAAATTGAAATTCGTATATGTTTTTACTGACTAATAACTTTATTTTTACTACCTACTGCAAACTGTCTACTGCCTAACTATTATACATAAACCATTCATTATCAACAATATGCAAGAAGTTATTGCCCAATTAAATCAAAGAATAGAATCCGTAAAAACGTATATTTCTGGACTTTCGGAAATGGAATTGCAAGCGAAAAATAGTCTCGAACAATGGTCAAAAAAGGAAATTTTGGGGCATTTAATTGATTCTGCTCAAAGCAATATTCGACGCATGGTGGTGGGGCAATATCAAAATGAAGCTCACATTATTTATCGTCAAAATCAGTGGGTAAAAGCGGCTGATTATCAACATTATAATTCCGAAGATTTACTTCAATTTTGGGCTTTAATGAACAAACATTTTTGCCAAGTTTTGAAAAATTTACCGCTCGAAAATTATCAAACCATCACCAATTGGGGCAATGAAACTACACCCATGTTGGGACAAGATTTTGTAACGCTTGAATTCGTAGCAAATGATTACGTTCGCCATCTTGACCATCATCTCAAACAATTGGGAATCAATTTACCATTATGATTTTCAATATCCGCAAAGCCCTTGACCAAGACCTTGATTTAACCTATAAAATCAAGAAAAATGCACTGAAAGAATACCTCGAAATGCTTTGGGGATGGAACGAAAAAGCACAGAAAAATTTTCACCAAAATCAGTTCAAAAAAGACCATTTCCAGATAATTGAGCTGCAAAATGAAGCGATTGGTTACCTCGAAATTGAATACTACAAAGATTATATTTTCTTAACAAATTTAATGATTTTACAACGTTTTCAAGGGCAGGGCATTGGTAAAATTATTATGGAAGATTTACTCAAAAACAACCCTAATATCCAGTTGGAAGTATTGAAAGTCAATCAGCGGGCTATTCAATTTTATAAAGGACTCGGTCTTGTCATCGTGGAAGATTTGGAAGTTAGTTTTCGGATGAAAATAGGCATTTGATTTCCTATTGACTACGATACTCTATTCCATTTTTTTACTTCCACAATCGGATTAGGATAATCTACCCCCAATCGTATGCCAAAACGCTTTTGTTCCTCATTATTTAGTAGGCCAACTGAATGAACTTTATCGGCTGGCACATCCGAAAGCACTGGTAACCAATGCTTTACGTATTCTCCTTTGGGGTCATAATTACTGGCTTGTTTCAGAATATTGAAATAACGATTCTCTCTTGGGTCATTGCCAACGCCCGCTACGTAGAGCCAATTTCCCCAATTTGAACAAACATCATAATCAATCAATTGGCTTTCAAACCATGCCGCACCCCAACGCCAATCTATCTGCAAATCTTTCACTAAAAAACTCGCTACATTTTGTCGTCCACGGTTGGACATATATCCTGTTTGTAATAATTCTTTCATATTGGCATCAATCAAAGGCACGCCAGTTTCTCCCAAACGCCACTTTTCAAAAATATTTCGGTTGCGTTTCCAATTAGTAGGCTTATTCATGATACCTTTTTCATAAAAGATTTTATTCCCAAATTTCATCGCTACAAAACGAAAATAATCACGCCAAATTAACTCAAAAACTAACCAATAAGTGGATTCATTCGCCGTTCGTTCTAACTCATATTTTTTAATTTCTTCGTAAATAGATCTTGGTGAAATACAGCCATTCGCCAGCCAAACTGAGAATTTTGAGGAATAATCTAACCCCAACATTTCATTGCGAGTTTCTTTATAAATTTTCAATAAATCTTTTTCCCAGAAATAGTGATTGAGGCGATTAATGGCTTCGGTTTCACCACCTTTGAAATTGACCGTAATATTTTCATCTACTGACAGATTAGGAATGTGTCCTACTTCAATTAATTCCTTAAAAATTAAATTTTCAGGCGTTTTGAAAACAGTCCTAATCTTTGAAAATTTCTCAACTTTGTTTCTGAATTGCGTAAATACATCGGGCAAATGTTCAATATCCATTGGCAAATCATCCACGTGAAAAAGGGTTGATTCCCAGAAAAATTTCACCTTTCGTTCATCGGCTTTTAGACGTTCTTCAACCAAAGAATCTACTTCGTTCTCTTCCTGCGTAATTTCCTCCGAAGTATAGACTTCATCTGCTTGAATTTCTCGGGCTAATTGGGGTAAAATATCCTCAGGGAATCCCGTGCGGACGATGAGATTTGAACCAATTTTGTGTAAATTTTCTCGCAGATTCTGAACCGATTCTGTTAAAAATTGATGTCTAATTTCCCCCGTTTTCTGAAATCCTAAATGATGTTCTTCAAGAATTCGTGGGTCAAAAATATAGACTGGAACCACTTCAACGGTCTTTTCTGAGGCTTTCCAAAGAGCTTCGTGGTCGTGAATACGCAAATCGTTGCGGTACCAAAGTATAATTTTCATAAAAGAGTAACACAGGTTTTAACCTGTAATTGACTGATTGATTTTTGTTCATTGCATACAGGTTAAAACCTGAACTACGAAAACAAAACTACCTCCCATCGAAATGCCCATTTCCAGCGAATAGAATATTTCGTAAAGCCTGCTTTTTGAATGATTTTTTCCAAATCTTTCCGAACAAAAGCCCGCCAAACGGAAAGTTTTGCATCGTTTTTTACGAGATAAGATTTCAAAAAAAGTTTCGTGATCCAAGCGATGGAATGATAGGCAAACCAATGGCGGTGAATATCATTAATAACAATTCCGATGCGAGTTTGTTTTTTGAGTTGTTGAAAAAGTTTTACGAGGTTTTCATCGGAAAAATGATGACAAAAAAGCGTCATCGTAACGATATCGAAGGATTTTACTTTAAATTCTTCCGAATAAATATCTTGGTGTAAATAACTAATATTCTGATAGTTAGAGGTTCTTTTTGTGCCAAAATCAATCATAAAATCGTTGGCATCAATCCCGATAAACTGAGCGTTGATTCCCTTTTTTTTCGCCCAATCTGCCATCACCATCAGCATATCTCCTCCGCCACAGCCGAGGTCGGCGATTTCGATCTTCGATTTTCGGTTTTCGTTTTTCAAGAGTTCTTCTTCGACATTCGATTGGGACTTTATCAAGGAACTATCACCATTTTCTTCTAAATCAAGTTTCGAAAATCGAACATCCGAAATCGAATTTCGAACATCAAACATCAAACGAGATAGTCCGCTGGTTGTCACTTGGTTACCGCCCAAATATTTATTTATCAACGCCAATTCTTCTAAATTCTGACGAAGTGCGTCATTATCCAGTTCGAGGTCGTCAATCAATTCTTTTTCATTACTCCGGTATGATAGATTTGGCATATTTGTCGAGGTTTTTGGGATTGGGTTTTAGGATTTAGTACAAAGTACATTTCGTTCAGTATATTTACGAAATATTTTAGTTCTGAGGAGTGAATAACAAAGTAAAAACTCATAACTGATAACTGATAAAATGAATTTAAATTTAAAAAATAAAAACGCCATCGTATGCGGTAGCACACAAGGGCTTGGGCGTGCCTCTGCCATTGAATTGGCTTTGCTTGGCGCAAATGTAACGCTTGTGGCTCGCAATGAAGATACACTCAATGAAACGCTTCACCGCTTGGATAGTTCACAAGGGCAAAAACATTCTTATTTTGTGGCAGATTTTTCCAAGCCTGCCGAATTGAAAGCAGGAATCGAAAATCACTTGAAAGCGAATCCCATTGTCCATATTTTAGTAAATAATACGGGCGGACCAGCGGGTGGGCCAATCATTGATGCAAATGTAGTGGAATTTACACAAGCATTTTCTAATCATTTGATTTGCAATCATGTCCTCGTGCAAGCGTGCGTTCCAAGCATGAAATCGGAGCAATTTGGTAGAATTATCAACATCATTTCTACCTCCGTAAAACAGCCAATTAATGGTTTGGGCGTATCAAATACGACTCGTGGGGCGGTGGCTTCATGGTCTAAAACCTTGGCAAATGAGTTGGGAGAATTTGGGATTACCGTCAATAATGTATTGCCAGGGTACACCAAAACGGCACGCTTAGATTTTGTGGTAAATTCCAGAGCAAAAAACGCCGATATTTCAGTCGATGAGGTAGAAGACATGATGCGTTCGGATATTCCCGTTGGACGCTTTGGGGAAGCGCATGAATTTGCGGCAGCCGTTGCCTTTTTGTGTAGTCCAGCCGCAGCGTATATCAATGGCGTGAATTTGCCCGTTGATGGCGGGCGATTGAGTTGTTTTTAGTTAAGTATGCCCATCAAAACTTTAGAAATACAGAAAGCTGTGTATAAAAAATTGAGTTTAAATTCTTTTCTGAATAAGGAGTGTTATCTCTATTGGAAACAACTTGGGTAGTCCCATTGGATAATAATCTAATTGTTTGAGTATTCGTGTGAATAGTATTTTTAGGAAAAGCAAGTGTGGGTTGGAGCAAAACACCCCATCTATTATTTTCATAACTCAATGGTAAACTTAGTTCATAGTCTAAGAGCTTCATTCCTACGTCCGTTACTGATGTTACAGATTCAACCTTAGTATAATTAGAGTTATTAGCTTTGGTTAATCTTCTGGTGGCTGTTCGAGTTGAAAATCCATCATAAAAATTTAAAGTACTGAAATTTACATAAAAACTTGGCAGTAATTTCCATTCTTGTTTTGCTCCGAAAACAACTTTTCGCTCAATTCCTGGATTAAAGTTTATATCTGTATGATTATTTGTAAACAAAAAATACGTGCCTATATTTAACTCAAATAAATCAAAATCATAATCAAAGTTTGCTCCTAATATAGCATTAATATTTCCTGTAATTGCATTAGAACTACCGTTATATAAATATTTTGTTCCATAAATTCCAGTAGATAATTTCTTTGTAATATCAAATTCGTAGGAAGCGTTCAGCTCTAAAAAGTCAAGACCTACATCTTCTCCTTGCGTTATATAGTAAAAGTTACCGTTAATCGTAAGTGCTGAATCATATACAACAGTCAAAGATGGAATAAAATAAGGTGTTTTTAATGAATCACTTCGCCCATTATATACGTAATTGTCTAAGTAACTCACGCCAAATTTAAAAATAAAAGGTTTCTGATTTTGTGCATTTTGACCAAACAGTGTACCAAATACGAAGAATAAAAGAACTAATAGAATATATTTTTTCATTATTTTGAGTTTATCAATTATTGTATTTTGATTGGTATGCCAGACCAATTTGTTTTTTCAGGCAATTTTTCACCTTTCATGACCAGTGAAAGTGCTTCAATTTGGCAATTTTTTTCAATTTTTGAACCGTACAAAACTACGCTTTTTGCTCCAATTGAAGTTTCAGCTCCTATTTCAATTTTACCTATTTTCATTACTCGATCTTCAAACAAATGCGTTTGAGGGCCAGAGTCTGTGTTTAAGGCACAATCATTACCAATCGTGACCATATCAAATTCTGTCAAATCACTTGTGTCTAAAAAAACTCTTTTCCCAATTTTAACGCCCATCAACCTTAGCATAATTGGTAAAAAAGGTGTTCCTTTCAAATAAATCAAAAAGAACGGAATGGCTAATGCTTCATAAATTGACGTTACAGCTTCTGTCATCCAAACTGATAAAGTCCACATGGGGTATTCAGCAGTTTTATATCTCCCAATTAATATCCATTTAAGCATAAGGGATATTAAGAAACACGGTATTGCCACAAAACCTAAATAGTAAAATGGAAACAAAATCAAGATTTCTTCAATTTTATGTTGCGTAATTAAGTCATGAACGTAGGCAATGAATAAAATACTCAAACTTAGAATAACAGATTGCGGTATCAAAATCCTGATAAACTCGACAATTCCCCTTGCTATTCTCCTGTATCTACTTGGCTGAAAAGTTAAATGAGCTGGATAGTCGTCTCGAATTTCCCGACGAGGCAAAGAAATAGCGGGCGAACCAAACCAATCTAATGCTTTAGTATTTTCAAATTGCTCATTTGTAGGCGGCACTGACAATACGCCAATGAGCATATTATTACCAAGCTCATAACCTTGCGGAATTAAAGCACTATTACCAACAAAGCTTTTATTACCAATGATTGTTTTTATGAGCGTAATTTCTTGATTTTTCACTTCACTTTCGCCCAAGACCACATCATCGGCAACGAATGATCCATCACCAATTTCAAGCAAATGATGTGTAACATTTGAGGCCGTCGAAATTTCAGTATTTTCACCGACTTTTGCTCCAAGCAATCGATATATTGAGGTAATAAAAATTGTTGCAAAAATGGGTTTAATTACATTCAAAGAAAGAGAAAATAGTTGGTCTAAAAACCATACTCGAAGGTACACTGGGCTGTAAATCGAAAAGGTGCCTTCTTTTATATTTTTCCTTAATAGTTTGCTTAACAAAATGATTTCAATAACAAATAAAAGCAGATAAGATAATGAAAAGAGTGGTGTTTGTAAAAGGTAGTAAAATGAATAAAAATCTGCGTTTTCATCTAACGTATAAAGTATGATAATGGAAGGAGTTAATGGCAAAATTACCACGATAGGAAATAGAAACACTAACATAAGAAACAGCAACTTATATTTCTTGAAAGTTTTTTTGGGAATAACATTCCGCTCGGTAAATGTTTCTTTACTAAAAGAAAGTTTTGCTGGACTGCCGCCCCAAGTTTGTAACGCTGGAATTATTTGCTCTTTTGCTAAACATGATAAGTCTTTTAATTCACTGCCTCTTTTCAAAGAACATCCGCCACTTACAACTGCACTTGTACCGATATAAGCATCATCTTCAATCGTTATTTTACGTAATTTGAGTAAACCATTTTCTACCCAAGCATTATTTAATACTACATTTGAACTAATCGTTACATTTTTTCCGATTGAAACTAAATCTTCTGCTCCAATTTCAAAATTGCTTAATTGAGCATCCTCGGCAACCGCTACTCCCATCCATTTTAATAAAATCGGGAATAAAGGCGTGTTGCTAACCGTTTCTTTTGGAATTAAAGTGAATAAACGCTTTTGAAACCACCACTTAAAATAGGTTAAACCCCACATTGGAAAATCACCTTCACTTAATTTACCAATAAAGCATTTTTTTAATAGTATGACTAAGAAAGATGAAACTGGAATGACAATACAGTAGAGTAAAATGGCAATAATAATGGGCAATAAATGTCCTTCTAATTCAAGTGCTGCTACATAATAGCCCAAATATGGCAAGAATATTTGAGTGGCAACTAAGCCATAGATAAACAAAAGGGCGAAGGATTGGGCGAGCCAACAGCAATAGTAATTAAGTTTTGATACTGCTTGAAAGTCTTCGTTTTTTACTTCTTTTAAGGTAGAAATATTATCCTTCCAATATGAAAACAGCTTTTCAATGGGACGATTCTCATAAACATCCATAATTGAAACATTCTCCATTCCTTTTATTTCTCTGACCTCGGAAACAAAATAAGCGGCCAAAAGCGAATGCCCTCCTAAACCATTAAAAAAGTCGTTTTCCTTTTCAATATTTTGTCCTGGAAATAAATTTGACAGTTTTAAAGCGATTTGTTCTAATAAGGGATTAGTCGAATATTCTGCAATAAATGTAGTGTTCTGCTCAGTTGAATTGGCATAAGGATTAAATGCTGGAAGTTCCTTTTTATTAACTTTCCCACTTGTCAGATAACTAAAATCTTCTACTTCGACAAAAAAATTGGGAACCATATAAACAGGTAAAACCTTATTCAATTCGTTCCTTAAATATTTTTCATCTAAATTTTCGTTTGGATTACATTTTATAAAAGCAATCAATTGATCAATGGCATTGATTTTTCGGACATCTATTACTGCTTTTTTTACGGTAAAAATTGCATTTAACTTCGCCTCAATTTCGCCTAATTCCACTCGATAACCTCTAATTTTTATTTGGTCATCTTTCCTTCCAAACACCTTAAAACTGCCGTTTTCTTGCATTACTCCTACGTCGCCCGACAAATAAATTCTATCTCCAACCATCTCAGAAAGCGATTCAGGTTTGGCTAAAAAAACATTTTTGGTTAATTCGGGGAGATTCAGATAACCTTCGCTTAATCCTATACCGCTAATAACTAACTCACCGCTTGTCCCAATTGGAACTGCTTCGAGGTTTTCATTCACAATACACATTTCATAATTTGGTAATGGAAAACCAATGGAAATTTCATCTCCTGGTTTCAGTTGAATGAGCGAGGAAGTAACCGTTGTTTCGGTTGGACCGTAACTATTAAAAAAGGAAATTTCAGGTTTTGCCCACTTATTAACAATATTATTATTGCAAGCCTCTCCGCCTGCATTTATTAATCGTAAAGAAGGAATTTGACTATCTATAAGGGCTAATAAACTTGGGACTGCGTGCAACACACTAATTTTGTGTTGATTCATAAACTGATGCAGTTTATCAAAAGATTTGGCTGTATTAGCATCAGAAATATAGAGCGTTGCACCTACCAAATAACTTATCCAAGTTTCTTCAAACCACATATCAAACGATACTGAGAAACCTTGATAGACGTGGTCTTGTGCATTTATTGATAAAACACTATTTTCAGCTTGAATAAGATGACAGATTTGGTAATGTTTGATAGGAATACCTTTGGGTTTGCCAGTAGTGCCAGAAGTGAAGATAATATAGGCTATTTCAGATGGGTTGGAGAAGTTGGGGCAATTATTGTTAAGTAACTTATTCTTAATAGGCGTAATGTTTTTAAATTTTGGAGAGATATTGGTTTCAGAAAAACATTTTTTGACGCTCAATCCCGCAAGTATGTCAACAACTCTTTCGATTGGTGTTTCTATATCAAATGGAATGTAACCTGCACCTGCTTTTAAAATACCTAAAATCGTAATATGTAAATCAAGCCCACGAGGCAAATAAACCCCAATCAAATCACCCTGCATTGTCCCAGATTCAATGAGTGATTGAGCAACAAAATCACTATACTGGTCAAGTTCGTAATAGCTTAATTCCTCATTTTTGAAGTGTAGGGCTACTTTCTCTTTATAATTTTCAACCGTTTTTTTAAATATTTCAATTAATGTTTTATGCTTAGTAAAGTCAGAATTTTCATCTTTTGTACTAAAACTTAGTAGGTTCACTTGCATATTTTAAATTATATAGTGGCTGGTAATATATTTAAAGTAATGATTAATCTACTATTTAGATGGTTTAAAACTGTAAGGTTTAAAAAGTAATTGTAAATCAGTCTAAATTATACTGATTTGATAACTTAAAAAACAATTATACTGAGCAAATGTACTTTAAACTTATGGGCTATTTCAATTTTATACAGTTTGTTATTCGCCGTATATTGGTGCTAATAATTATCGGTATTTAGTGGTAGGAAATCCTATCATAAATAGTCGCTAAATTAACCTTAAAACCATTGCTGCCCAATCTTTCCCATGTAATCAATCCCTCGACCTTTTAGGAAAAACCGTTGCAATTCCACCCCAACATTCGGGTACATTTCCAATTCGTGCAAATCAACCAAAGGCATCCAAACAACCGCCAAAGCCGACGTTTCTTTTGGATTTAAAATGGGTTTTCCAGTAAGAATTTTTCCCTCAAAAACACAATGAAGTACATCTTCTTTTTCTTCCGACATGATGACATCACCCGATAAAATCATCGTCCCGACTTCCACTTCAATACCCAATTCTTCCATCAATTCACGTACAACTGTCTCAGCGAGGGTTTCGCCTTTATCGACGTTTCCTCCTGGCAGATTATAGACATCAGTATTGCCATAACGATACTGCATTAATAGTAAATGATTATTTTCGACGATGGCTATGCTTGGACGTACTTTCATAAGTATTTTTGTAATAATTATTTCTGATAATGAACAGACAGCATTCAAATTTTACAATTAACTTGTTTAGAATCAATAGATTGAAGTTTTTTGTACTTCTGCCTACCGCAAACGACTTTTTACGGTACACTTAATTTACACGGACTTATTGAATTTCCGCTAATTTCGAGAAATTTTATTTTATCGAATCCTCAAAAAATGACCATCAAAGACATTACCAATTATTTAGAACAACTTGCGCCCCTCTCCTATCAGGCGAGTTATGACAATGCAGGTTTGCTCGTGGGTTATCCACAAACCGAGGTTACGGGTGTACTCGCAACGCTTGATTGTACCGAGGAAATTATCCAAGAAGCCATTGCTCGAAATTGCAATCTTATTGTGGCCCATCATCCCATTATTTTCAAGGGATTGAGGCGTTTTAATGGTAAAAATTACGTGGAACGTGCCGTTATGCTCGCCATTAAAAACGACATTGCCATTTACGCCACGCATACCAATTTGGACAGTGTAAAAGGGGGCGTAAACTACATGATTGCCGAGAAATTAGGCCTGCAAAATCCTAAAATTCTGGCACCACAAAAACAGATTTTAAAGAAATTAGTAAGCTTTGTTCCACTCGAAAATACGCAGACAGTGCTTGATGCTTTGTATGGGGCGGGTGCGGGCCAAATTGGCGAATATAAAAATTGCAGTTTCCAAGTGCAAGGTACGGGAACATTCACGCCAACGGGAGAAGCGAATCCGCATATTGGAAGCTTGAATAAACCCGAAAAAGTGGCAGAAAATCGGATTGAAGTAATCTTTGATTCATATTTGGAAAATCAAATCTTAAAAGCTTTGAAAACTTCCCATCCTTATGAAGAAGTAGCCTATTATTTGAGTCTGTTAGAAAATCAAAATCAAGAAGTGGGTTCGGGCGTAATTGCTTCATTATCAGAACCTTTATCGGAAGAAAATTTCCTGCATTATTTAAAAGAAAAAATGGGCTTGCAAACTTTTAGACACACGCCTTTGTTAAATAAATACGTCCAGAAGATTGCACTTTGCGGTGGAGCGGGTGGGTTTTTACTAAATGATGCCATACGCCAAGGAGCCGACGTTTTTATTACGGCCGATTATAAATATCACGAGTTTTTTGATGCCGACAAACAGATAATTATTTGTGATATAGGACATTATGAATCAGAAGTTTACACAAAGGACTTAATTGTTAGGTATTTGTCCGAAAAATTTAGTAATTTTGAGGTTCTCAAAAGTCAGGTAAATACCAATCCTGTTCTATTTTTTAGTTAAAGCAGTTATAAAGTTAAAGCAGTTTATTCGTTGTGCTATTTTGAGTATAACCAATAGACCGATAAACAAACAAATAAAACCAAATGGCAGCAGTAGCAACCGAAACAACCATTGCTCAGAGATTAGAGTCTCTTTTGAAACTTCAAAGTATAGATTCAGCCTTAGATAATATCAAAAAAATGCGTGGCGATTTGCCCGAAGAAGTGCGTGATTTAGAGGACGAAGTAGCTGGAATCGAAACTCGTATTGGCAAATTCAACCGTGAAATTGCTGTTTTGGACGAAGAAATTTCAAAGAATCGTAATGCGAAAAAGGATGCTGAAAAGTTGGTAAATAAATACAAAGACCAACAAATGAACGTCCGCAATAACCGTGAGTATGATGCTATTTCAAAGGAAATTGAATTGCAACAACTTGAAGGTGAATTAGCTGATAAACGTGTTCGTGAGTTTGAATTCAAGATTTTAAATAAAAAAGACGAAGTTTCTTCTACTGAAACTCGTTTAAATCTCCGTAAGAAAGACCTTGATGCTAAGAAAAAAGAATTAGATGTTTTGATTTCTGAAAGCGAAGAAGATGAAGTAAAATTGAACAAAGACCGTGACAAAGCAACCAAACACGTTGATGAGCGTTTGTTGCGCCCTTACGATAAATTACGTGGCAATTATCCAAACGGATTGGCAGTTGTTATGGTAAAACGTGGTGCTTGTGGCGGATGTTTCAGTGCTGTACCACCACAACGTCAGGCGGACATTAAAGACAAGAAAAGAATCATCGTTTGCGAACATTGTGGCCGTATTTTAGCCGATGTTGAAGACGTAATTATTGTTGAGAAAGTAAAGAAATAGTTTCTCAATATAATAAAGAAAAAGCCCATAACATTAAGTTATGGGCTTTTTCTGTGGCAAAATCTTAAACCAAAATTAGACCACGGATTAAACAGACTTTAGGGATTTACACAGATTTTTTAAATTTTTATCCGTGTAAATCTTGTAAAATCAGTTTAATCTGTGGTCTAATTTTACCAAAACCTAATTAATCTTAAACTGTACTCTGCGATTTTTTGCTTTGTTTTCATCGGTATCGTTTGCTACTAAAGGTTGAGTTTCGCCGTAGCCTTTGGTGGTCATTCTATCGCCTTTTATTCCTTTTGTTGTGAGATAATCGACCACTGTTTTAGCTCTTTTTTCGGATAATTTCAAGTTAGAATCGTCATTTCCAACATCGTCGGTATGGGCGGAGATTTCTACTTTAATGGTCTGATTTCCTTCCAACAAACTCACCAAGCGGTCTAATTCTTCGTTTGATTCTGGTTTTAAATCGGCTTTTCCCGTTTCAAAAGTAATGTCTTGCAATTGTACAACGGCATCTTTCTTCAAAATGGCTAAAGGTACTTTTTTCAATCGGTCTTTGAAAACATCCGCCGTGTCGGGTTTAAAACCACGAGAGAAAAAAGCGTAACCCAAAGCATTTGCCGCAAATTTGTAGGCTTTTCCAATTTCCACGGTTACGGTGGCAATGTCTTTCTCTACTTTCACTTCCAACAGTTGCTTGGTTTCCACGTCCATTACTTTCACTTTTGGGTCCTTCAAAATGGCTTTGGTTTCCTTATCCAACAATTGAAATTGATACGGAATTTTCTTCGGAATCAACTCAATATTTTTCTCAATATTATCCGTTTCTTTGGCCGTTGTCATATCCATCGAACCTTTATACGGAAAATAATCATTCAGAGGCGTTGTGGATAATTCATACTTACTACCAACTCTGTAAATCATTGAAAATAAACCATTTGCATCTACTACGGTACTGATTACTTTCTCTTTACTGTTATTACTTTTTGAGGTAATTTTAGTCGCAATGGGCTGTTTTGTAATGGCATCAACCACTTTTCCATCCACCGTTACTAATTTATATTTTCGGTATTTATCAGGAATTGTAACGGTATAAATATCGCCCGAAGTATAATAATACATCAAGTCGCCAGCGGCAGAAACCGAGGCAAATTGGTCATCTTCTTCGGTGTTGATATATTCCAAATTGATGGGTGTTGCCCAAGAGCCATCATCTTCTTGAAAAGATTGATAAAGGTCAAATCCACCAACGCCATCTTTACGAACCGAACTGAAAATCAGCGTACGATTATCCGCCATAATTCGAGGAGATTTTTCGCAATCACCATTGATGGGTGCAGGTAGTTTTTCGGCAACTCCCCACGTGCCATCTTCTTGTTTTTTAGATGCCCAAATTGAATAACAGAGCGCTTTATCTTTCCGTTTTGAAAAATTATCACGGATAAAATACATCATTTTCCCATCTGCCGAAACGGACGGAAAACCTTCATAAGCCTTCGTATTAATATTATTTCCTACGGGTTTTGGGTCAGACCAATCGGTGCCGTTCCAAGTTGAATAATAAATATCCATATCGCCCTGTCCGCCATCGAATGAGGCAAAAAAGAATAGCGTTTTACCGTCATAACTGATGGATGGTCCACCAATCAGGTCGTTTTCTTTCCCTACTTTATTGATATTTGTGATGGGTTTGGCAACCGTCCATTTATTCTTTTCATTTTTGGTTGTATAGTATAATTCCCATTTACCTTCGCCCGCTCTGTCCGTCTCAAAAATCATCGTTTTGTTGTTCGCACTGATGGATGGTGCGTACTCGTTAAATTGAGGTGTGTTTACGGGAGGTCCCAACGGGCGACGTATTTGCGCCTGAGTATAAAAGCTAAAAAATAAGATAATCAGTAATACTTTTTTCATGGTTTTGTTGATTAATAATTTAAGGAATATCAAAAAAACACCATCAATGATTAGTCGTTAAACTATTCCAATACGGATTAACCATTCGGGAAATTTATTCAACTCAAATATGGCATGCAATTTTATAAAATCTCACTTCATACAATTCTCTAAAAACAATTTCTCCGCCTTTTTTTGTCCTTTTTTGGCTAAATAGCTCCAATCTAAACAGGCATTTTTATTTACTTTTAACGCAAAATAACTATCGGCACGTTTATAGTAAGGTTGTAAATCGAAGTCTTCATCCTGCATTAGGATACACTTTGTATAGAGTTTTATTGCTTTTACGTACTCTTTTTTATCGAAAAATGTATTGGCTTTTTCTTTATTTTCATAGTAAAGATACTCGTCAAAATTATTGTCAGGTTTTTCTTCAGTATCATAAACATAAACAAAATTGAAGATTGTTTCTACTTTCTTACTTTCATATTCGGCTGGTAACCAACGCTTTCGAGTCTGGTAAACTGCTTGTTCCAAAGCATTATTATAAGTCGAATCACTGCTTTCCTTTACGGTTATATCTTTCAACGCTCCAGATTTACCAACCGCAAATGTTACCCTAAAATTTCCTTTCTTTTTGGCAGGAAAATTAAACTCTTTTTCAATCATGTCATAGGAAGATTCGTACACTTCATAAAAAGTACTCAACACGGTAGGAAAATCGCCCAGAACTGGCTTAAATTTAGGAAAAATATATTCGTTGAAACTATAAGCGGTATCGCCATCGGTTTGAATTCTAATGTTTGGTTTAATAAATTGTCGAAAAAAATACTGTCCTGAAGATTCAGTTGTTGAGATATAATGATACTTAATTATCTCATTATCAGGTGTATTCTTGAAATTTCCATAAAATATCAACTCATGTTCTGTCAGTTTTTCGATCACATAAGTGACAGTTCCTCCAAGCACCAAAATACTGTCTGAAATGGCATATTTTGTTTGTTGAGCATTTCTGCCATTAATAATTACACCCGTATTTCCCTTTTTAAAAATCAACATCGAAGCCGCATTCTTAGCAATATTTTCATCTGGAACTTGGCTTCCGTCTTTCATTTCTATTCGGTATTTCACCCAACTTCTCATGATATTTCGCTGTTCATCCACAACAATCTGAGCATTGGATTTATGCCAAAGTAAGAGTAATGCAAAAAGTAAAAGTCTGATTTTCATAAAGTTATAATTTTAACTTCTTCTTGAACGTAAGCGAATTCCCATCTGAAAACCAATCCAGAAAACGGAATTTGACGTTGAAGAAATAGCCTTGTAAGATGGAATTTTATTAAACGGTTTTACAGTCCAAAATGAAGAATTATATTCATCAATAATTAAATATTTAATGGATGGCCCGAAAGTAACGGCAGCATTTCGGGCAATCTGCTTTTCAAAGCTCAAGTCTAATTTCCATATGGATGCTATATTTGGACTAAAAGCATCGTATTCTACCAATATATTTGTAGTTAAATCCGTATTAAGCATCCATGATTTTCCTAATTCATACGCCCGACCGATGCCATAACCCAAGCCAAAAATTTCTTGTTTTCGAGTAAAATTATAATGCAAAGCTACGATATTATAAAATTTCTGCACGCCCGTTTTGAAGCTAAAAATAGCAGTTTGGTTTTCATCCACTGATAATTCTAAACGTTTATAGCCATTGCCACTTCCCACGAAACTCAAAAAACCAATGGGAACCGTATCGGTGGAATCTGAAATATTGATAAATCCAATTTGCCTCCCTCCTTCCACAACTCGATGAGCAAAATTTACGGGAGAAATCTGCCAACCTCCTGATTCTCTGGCAATTACATTAAATCCTAATGATAATTGGATACCTCTATCCAAATATCCTGCGATGTTGAAAGTTGAACTTAATTGTCCACCTAATACAGTTCCACCAACAATATTTCCGACACCCGCTATTTGTAAACCTTGCACATCGTTACGCACGCCGTTCAAGATTCCTCCCACCTCTAATTTACGAACACCGCCTGAATATCCCATCAAAATATTGACAGAATAATTATTTTTAATACTCCCCGAAAGTAAACGATTTGTACCCAAAAAAGGCAAGATTGAAACTTGAAATTTCTGCCCCAAAGAATCATCAACGTTCTGGGCATTAATGCGTTGTGAACGACTGACAAATATTTTTCCTAACTTTTTCTTGAATTCATCCCAACGACTATCGTATAAAGTGGAGTCAATAATTGGGGAAGTTGGAAAAAGATTTTGATCGGAAATATCTGGAAATGGTGGAGAAATTGGTTGATTGTCAGGTTTATTTTCGAGCGATAAATCTTGATTAATACGAGAATTTTTTTCTTCTATTGAATTATCATCAGAGATTGGTACCTCAACAGTAGGGTAAATAATGGGCGTTAATTCAATGTTTTCGTAACTATTTTGAACTGATTTTATCGTAATAATTCGCTTTTCATAATCCGCTTTTGAAATTATCAATTTTGTAGGCAGTTCCCTGACTTCCAGACTTAAACGATAAAATCCGTATTGATTACTGATGGCAGACGACAAACTTTTAGGGTCATAAATGGTAGCTTTACTCAAAGATTTATCCGTATTTGTATCAATGATATATCCGCTAATAATGATTGTTTTGGGAGATGCTTTCTGATTATTTTTTTGCAAAATAATATAATTCCCCCGCACTTTATAACTAATAATTCCTTTAAAAATCAAGTTCAAAACTTCACGAACGGGTTTATTGGAAACCGTAATATCACCACGATTATTAACGTCAAAAATAGCTGAATTATAGGAAAAGGAGAAATTGCCTTGTTTAGCAATGCTTTCTAACACAACCGAAATTTTTTCGTTATTTAATCGTAAAGTAATTGGGCGTTCGAGCAGTGGGGTTTGGGCAACTAAACGGAGGGGCATGAAAAGCACAATAAAATAAAGTACGTATTTTAAAGTGTGGAATTTCATGCGAAATGGTTGAAATTTATAAATTTTATAGCGTTTTAAAGAAGTACTTTTGGCGAAATACTTCCTTAATTATTGTCAAAGTTAATCACACCCTTGTCCACTCAAAACAATCGTATCTACTTGATTATCAACCTTTAAATTAAAAGTTTCAGCAATAACATCAATAATATTTTCTAACTTTTCGTTTTCGAAAGTAGCCGTTAATTTGCAGTTTTTGATATTATCTTGACCGAATTTTATGGTCTTGCCAAACCGTTGCGATAAAGTTTGCGCAACTTCGTCCAATGACATTTTATTGAAAACGAAAGAATTTAGTTTTTCTTTTACAAAGGCTTCAACTTCTGCAACTTCCGATTTAATGATGGTATTAGCATTTGCTAAAATCTCTCCTTTTTGTCCTTTCGTTAAGATAACTTGATTGTTTTTTTTCGAGAATTGCACCCGCCCTATTTTTACAAGCACTTGAACCTGAGCATCATACGCTCGAACATTGAAAGACGTACCCAATACTCGTACATCGGTGCCTTGCGTGTGGATGATGAAAGGATGAGCAGCATCGTGGTGAACATCAAAGAATCCTTCACCCGTTAAATTTATCTCACGGGTATCGCCCTCGAATGATTTTGGGTAGGTTATTTTTGAATTTTTGCTCAATAAAATATTTGTTCCATCGGGAAGTATTTTTTCAATGGATTGACTCCCCGAATTGAAAGTTAAAACGTCATTTTGAGGTGTAGTGAATTTCTTGGCAGCCACAAACCAAAGCCCAAATAAAACCACTAAAACTGCGGCAATTTTCAAGAAATTACTCATCCAATTCAGCTTTACGATTGGCTTAATTTCTTGATTATCAGTAGATTCTATTCCTGTTTTCTTCGCAATATTTAATTTTGTCCAAGCGGCATCAACATCGACTTTCTGTTGATTTTTTGCGCCATCCCAAATAATTTTTGAATGGTCAAAAGTCTTTTGGTTATCCTCAGACGCAATAATCCACTCACTAATCGTATCCGATTCGTGAGTGTCCGTCTCATCAGCAAGGAATTTTGCCAATAAGTCGTCTATAGTTTGGTCTTGATTCATTATTTTTTGAGATATTATCCAACATTGGAAACCTTACAAATCTCTGTTTTAGTAGCAATTTTCGTCTGACGAAAACCTAATTAAATTATCATTTTACAGTCTGAATACAGTCTAACCTATTTTTTACTTTACAATAAATTCAACATAAACAGAAACACAATTGGCAGATAATCAGACAGTTCAGTTCTCATAATTCTTAATGCTTTGCCAATTTGGTTTTCAATCGTTTTGATAGAAAGTCCTAATTTATCGGCAATTTCTTGGTATTTTAATTCTTCAAAACGGCTCATTTTAAAGATCAATCGGCATTGTTCTGGCAGTTTATCAAGGGCTTCTGAAATGCGGCTTTCTAACTCATTTTTATCCATAATATCAGTGGCCGAATCGAAAGTCTCTTCCAAATAATCTCCCATATATTGTCGATAGGTTTCTTGAATTTTGAGGTGTTTCAAGCGATTCAAACAGGTATTATGGACGGCACGATACAGATAAGATTTCAAGGAAACACTAATTTCAATGCCTACTCGTTGTTCCCAAAGTTTCAGAAAAATGGATTGTACCACCTCCTCGGCATCGTCCATATCTTTCAAAATTCCGCACGCATAATTACACAAGGCTTGATAATATTTTCTGAAAACTGTTTCATAAATACGTTCATTGCCCTGTCGGATTGCCAATAAAATATCTGAATCTGGAATTTGTATCATTTAAAGAGGTGAAGCTGGTTAGCAACTCCGCAAAAATACAATTCCTATCGGATATTTCATCTTTAAGACAATCAATTTTCATTTTACCCCTATTTTTTCAATTATCAATTGATAATTAATAATTAGCATTTTTTCTTTTTCACAAACGAAAAAATGTCGCAGAGACAATTTTCTACGACATTTTTTCTATACTTTAACCAAACTATTTCATCTTCAAGGCCATTGTTACAATATTGGCTACCATGCCCGTTGTGCGAGTGTAATGTCCGTAACGCAATTCAACACTACTTAAATGTTTCATACCCAAAACGCCATTGACTGGAGCAAATCGAAATCCTGTACCGTAGAAATTGGTATTCATGCCCGAAATATCATAATCGCTTGAATAATAATCACTTGTGGGTGAATTCTCTTTGTAAGCATGAAAATAATCTACGGCTGTTTGTTTGTTAAAACGATAATACGGACTAATGGAAATGAAAGGTGTAATTTTATAAGTACCTTCCACATTGATCGTGTGCGCTTTCATGCCCCAATCGTCCATATAATATCTATAAAATGTTCTCAAAATCAGGTTGTCGCCAAAAAAGTAATTCGCTCTTATACCGACGGGCAATTTCAAACGCTTTCCTGGTAATTTTTCGATGCCTTCGGTATTATCCGAAAAATAAATGCGATGAAAAGAAGTGCTTAAAAAACCTTCTTGATACGATGGTTCCACAATGGCCATCAACTGCAAACGCTCATTCACGACCTGCGAAAGTGAAAAAGCGGCAGTATAAGAGTTTCGAGGCTTTGTATCTGATGCTCCTCTCCCACTGCCCGTAGTGACTGTGCGAAATTCGGTGGGTAGAATTATCGTTGCTCTATCTATAAAAGCACTGGCTTTGACGCTAAATTCACGATTATTATCTTTCGATGCTTTTGCCCAACTTGTGGTAAATCCGTTGGAAATATAATCATATTCATGCGAAAAGGAATAAGTTAAACCTTTCGTAACACGAGAATTATTATCTTTTACACTCCAAGAAAGCGATGGATAAAAGTGAATATCGCTGGCCGATGCTCCTGAAATCGTTCTTGGGTCAATATTATCCGAAGATGCCGAAGTATAATAGTCAATGTTTAAGTCAATATTAAAAGTATGCAAACGATTTTTGACATCGTATTTTGATAATTTTAGGTCGAAAGAATTGGCGTAATCACTTAATTTTTCCGTTCCGATACCACCCGTCACCGCCGACCTATCGCCCTCTTGATGGTAATAACTCGTAACAAAATTAATTTCATCGACTTTTAATTTGCGTTTTTCATAGTCAGTATTTTCTTCAACATTACTTTGTGCGGTAGTTCTGAAGAGCATACTTACTAATAAACCAGCGGTTATGATTATTTTTTTCATTCTTGCAACCACATAGAAAACATAGGATACATAGTCTTTCTACGTGAAATTTTAAATTTGATAAATTTTCAATGTTCAATTTAAAATATTCAAATATTTTAAATTTCACTTTTTACTTGAAAATTAGTTGTTGAACATTGAGTATTGAAAATTAAACTTCTGTATACTAATTACAGCCACAGCCTCCACTTCCTTTTCCGCCGTTTGCTCCCGTTGCCCCTTCACGATAAAGGTAAAAACTGGTTTCAAATTTTTCGGCTTTGCGGGAGGACAATTCCATCTCAGAATCGTTGATTCGGCTTTTTTGGTATTCTTTGACGCTCACACACGAGGATAAAGCGAATACGCATAAAGCGAAAATTAGGGTGTTTTTAAAGAGTTTCATTTTATTCGAGTTGCCGTATTTATTTAATATTTATATTTTTACTGGTAAACATTTTGTCGTTATCATCAATAATCACGCAGGCAATGCCTTTGATTTGATTGATTAAATCTAAGCCAACTTTCACGCCCATCACCGTTACGGGTGTTGCGAGCGAGTCAGCGAGTTCGGCATTTGGGGCAATGATGGTTACACTTTTAATACCAGTTACGGGCAAGCCAGTTTTTGGATTAATCGTATGGGAATATCGTTTGCCTTTTATCATCACAAATTTTTCGTAATCTCCCGAAGTTGCCACGGCCATATTACTAATATTGATGCTCGAAAAGGTTTTGTTTTTGTAATTTGGGTCGGCAATTCCGATGGTCCATTGCTTGCCATTGGGTTGATTTCCCCAAGTTGTCAAATCGCCCGAAGCATTTACTACGCCACTTTTCACCCCTTCCCGAATCATTAATTGCTTTGCCATTTCGGCGGCATAACCTTTGCCAATTCCGCCAAAACCAATTCTCATTCCTTGGTCTTTCAAGAAAACCGAACAATCATTTTGATTTAAAATAACCTTTTTATAATCAATGAGTTTTACCATTTCTTTGGCAGTTTCAGCGTCTGGCAAAGTGGTCATTTTCACATCAAAATTCCACAGAGATTTATCAATCGAACCATAAGTAATATCAAAAGCTCCTTGCGTAAGATTGGAAATTTTGAGCGAGCGTTGGATTAATTCATAAACTTCCTTATCCACTTGTACGGGCTGAATTCCAGCTTGAGCATTGATTTGGTTGGTCTGGCTTTCGGGTTTGAAAGTAGTGAGTAATTGTTCTATCCTAACGATTTCTGAAATGGCAGATGTTATTCTTTCATTTGCCCAATTTTCATCTTCACTCACTACGCTTATTTCAAAGCGATTACCCATTAGTTTTTGGACTTTTGAAAAAATTTGAGCGCTATGAGTTATGGGCGGGTGGCGTTCCACTTGTGAATTCTGAATTTCCACTATTTTAGATGAGTCACCTTTTCAATATCCTTTTCCATCGTGCCAATTGTCATGGCAGAAGTATAACCATCCCACGATTTTACCACATTACCTTCACCATCAATCAACACGGTGAAAGGGAATTTACCTTCTTTGTTATATTTTTCGGCAAGATTTTCGTTATTTTTTTTCAATTCTGGCGAAAGACGATTTTTCTTGCTTCTTGGAAAATCTGCTCTTACTAATACCAATTTTGAATCGGCAAATTTTAAAAAATCTTCCGAATCCAACACTTCTTTTTTGAGTTTCATACACGGCCCGCACCAATCCGAACCAGAGAAATTTAAGAGAATATATTTGTTCTTGGCACTGGCTTCGGTGATGGCTTTAGTGAAATCAGTCGTCCATTCAATAGTAGTATTGAATGAAAAAATAGTTAAAAATATGATACTTAATAATTTCATTTTATTGTTCAGAGCCTCAAGTTTAAAAACTTCCGACCTCTATTTTATTGGTTAATATTTCTGTAAAAAAAACTCAAAGCTAACGGCTCAAAGCTGATTGCTATTCTAATAAACTACCAACGTTTTTCCATCGGTAGCCACTTTATAAGCAGTAATTCCACCCCTCGCTGTCGAATTCAAAGCTCCCCCATTGAGGTCAAATCTGGCACCATGAGCGGTACAATAAAATTCTCCTTGACTAAAAATCACTTGTCTTTTAGGCTCATGACTACATAAATTAGTTACCGCTGCATACGCTCCAGCACTCACTTGTGCCACCACAATATTGCTCTGAATGATATAAGCTCCCACGTTTTTTATCGCTGAAGTTGTCAAATCAATTTTTAAAATCGGATTGGTGATTGAACTAATATTGGAGGTGAGCGTGGCTGGTACTACGGGCGCAACGGGCGTAACGGTGCTGGCATCAATTCGGGTAACTGGCACATAAGTATCGTCTTGTTTTACGCAAGAAGTCAAAGCGGCCATGAGTGCTGCACCCGTGAAGCCCATTGATTTTAAAAATTCGTAACGAGTCATATTATTTGAGAGTTCGTGATTATTTTTTTTAATCTTTTAAATAAGAGTACATGAAAATAGCTTTTTGTATTGCCTTTTATCTTTTAATTCAATGCTCTGTCACCCGTTCAAGACTCGTCCAAACGATTTCTCCCATGGTTTTACAGGCTAAAAATTTATCTGATTTATAATAATGAGCCAATTCTGTTTTGAGTTGTTTGGTATTTTCTTCGGAAGAAATATCATCTTTTGCCATGATTGACATCAGTTCATAAATTCGTTGATTTTCAACTTTCAATCGCCCCGAAATTAGCGAGCGTTCTTCGGTGCGATACTGTTCAACGGATTCAGGAGTCATGTGTCGCATACCCATTTCAATCAAGGGATTATTTTGTTTGAAATATTGAGGTTGATAAACGGTTCGTTTGCCTTCGTAAGACTGTTGGTCAAAATCAATGGCTCTAATTCGGTAGTAATCCTCCTCAAAATCGGGGGTAATATCTACGACAAAATTGGAAGAGTGCATATCGCCCAAAAGCAAGACAAAACAGCGCTCATTGAATTTAATGAACTCTTTTGCCAAACGAATTTGATTTATTTTTGGATTAGTAAGGTAGGATTTAAAGAATTGGTCTCCCGGAATTCCCGCAATGTGTTCTTCGACTAAGGTATTTTCAAATGTCAAATAACTGATTCGATTCGGCGACAATAAATGTTCCAATTCCATGCCATAAACTCTGGAACAATCGGCTCTTTTTAGGTAAAAATAATCAAAATTATCATTCACCCGATTCACGATACGGATACGAAAAGGTTGGGTATTTCCGTAGGTACACAAGTCCACACGGTCGATGGTTAGATGTTTGATAACTGCCTGATTTCCATCGGTTTTTAGGTCGGCGTAAATCTTTTTTAGTCCATCGTAAATATGATCAATTTCGCTGTACGGAAAGAAAACCGTTATCCAAAGCGTATCACTTCCAGCACGGTCGTAAAGTGAAATAGAACTTTCAAACCTCAACAAATCAGCGTATTGAATGGGCATAACCGCCTCACGTCCGTATTTTTTGAGGTATTTACGGAGCTGAAGATTGATTTTAAAGGGTATTTTTTTCTTAGAAATTAAAGCCATAAAATATTTTAGAAATTGAATATTATGCTTAAAAAAACAAATGTAGGGTAAATAAGAACACAGTTTTGACTTTATTTCTTTAAATTGTTCCTTCAAGCCTTTCAAAGCAAATCACTCACATTAATCACATGAATATCAAGCATTTTCGAATTTATTTTTTTATTTTTTCACTCCTTACGCTGACAAGTTGCATCGACCCTTACGACGTTAATTTTGGTCAGAAAAATAATGTATTGGTGGTGGAGGGTTTTTTAACGGATGATTATTTGAATCCTGACACCATTAAAATTCAATACTCCGTCTATACGGAAGGAAATATATCTATCAGTACCATCGCTTCGGTAAAAGCATCCATTTGGGCGGCAACTTCTGGAAAAGAAACCAGTCTCATCGAACAAAAAACGGGTGGATTTCTCCCTCCCAGTGATTTTAGAATTAATCCTTCCGAAAAATACACTCTTCGTTTTTCGTTAGCCGATGGACAAAAATTTGAATCTTCTGCCGAACAAATATACACGACTCCGCCAATTTTGAAGGTTTATGATAAGTTTAATCCGCAAAGTAGATTATCCGATGATGGCAAAAAATATTTTGCTGGTAACGAAGTTTTCGTGGATTTTAAGGATACACCCAACCAAAAAAATTATTATTTATGGCGTTATACCCATTACGAAAGAATTGTGCATTGTACGACTTGCTATAACTCTGCTTACGATTTAAAAACGCTTGGGTGTACCATAAAACTGGCTACATACAACCGCACGCCCTATTATGACTACCAATGTGCGGGCGAATGTTATGCCATTATTAAAGGAAAACTCGTCAACGTAATGTCGGATGTGGTATCGGACGGAGATTTGGTCACGGGGCGATTAATCGCAAAAATTCCTTTTCATTATATGTACGGGTGTCTCGTAGAAGTTCAGCAAATGAGCATTTCGCCCCAAAATTATACGTATTATAAAAACCTTGAATCACAATTACAATCAACGGGCGGCCTTGCCGATACGCCCGCTGCCGCAATTGTTGGAAACATCAATAATTTGACAAATTCAGCCAATAAAGTGGTGGGATATTTTGGGGTAGTTTCTATTCAAAAAAATCGGTACTGGGTGGACAGAAAAGATGACACCGGCGAATATGATTATATTTTAAGTCACCCGCCAGTTGAAGAACCCGCTGACCCCAGAGACCTTTCTCGTCCACCTATCATCAAGTGTATCAATAGCGCCACTCGAACCCCCTTCAAACCTGCTGATTGGCGGTAATCAGCAAACAATAAGAAGTAAATAACAGGTAAAATGCTGCTTAAAGTTGCCAATTATTTTACTGAAATAATTACCTATAATTAAGTCAAATATCCAGAATTCATGAACATAAAAATACTGATTCCATTTTTAATATTCTTTTTAATCCGATTAAGTGGCTTCTCGCAACAATCTCATGCCGTGATTATTACGGTAAAAGATTCAAGTGATAATACCCCTTTGAAAGACGTTGTGATAAAAATTGATGCCCAAAGAGCCAATCTTTCTTCCAATGATGAAGGCGTACATACTTTTTTCATGCCTCCAGGCGAATACGGACTCACCATTAGTCATTTTGGGTACCGAACTTATCGACGGAAATTAGTCATGAAAGATGTTGAACTACATCTGACCGTCAGTTTGATAAATGTGGCGAAAGAATTGGATGAAGTTACGGTGAATAGTCAAGCCATAAATGGCAACGTTGCCCGACCACTTTTAGGCGTTTCTGCCCTAAGCATCAAGGCCATTAAAAAAATTCCCGCCATGATGGGAGAAACGGATGTTCTGAGAGGTTTGCAAATGCTTCCCGGCGTTACATCGGTGGGCGAAGCCGCCAATGGGGTGAACATCAGAGGCGGAACAACTGACCAAAATCTTATCCTTTTGGACGATACGCCCATTTTTAATCCAACTCACCTTTTCGGTTTGTTCTCCATTTTTCCGCCCGATGCTGTTTCGGGTTTAGAATTGTACAAAGGCGGAATTCCCGCAAAATTTGGCGGTCGTGCTTCCTCTGTGATTGATATTAATTTGTTAAATCCGTCTTTGGATAAATTCAAAATGACGGGAGGAATCAGTTTAGTTTCTAATCGTTTAACCATCGAACAACCCATTATTAAAGAAAAATTGGCGATAATGGTTTCGGGAAGAGCGTCTTTCAATGATTTCTTTTTCAAATTAGGACCGCCAAAATTGCAGAATATCAAGGCTAATTTTTATGATTTAGCCACCAAATTATTCTACAAAATGAATGCAAGAAACACATTTACTTTTTCAGGATATTTGAGCAAAGATTTCTTCCAAACTGATTTATTAGGCACAATCGGCAACGTCAATGCCACTTCCACGCAGTATGATTATCAAACCGAAAATGCGGCTTTGAAATGGTTTCATGCCTTTAATTCAAAACTAAACTTGCAAACGAGTGCCATTTATACCAATTATCAACCCAAAACTTTATTGCCCGAATTGAACAGTAACAATAAAGTTTCTTTGGAATCTGGCATTGTGTATAATCAGTTGAAATCGAGTTTGAATTATGCACTCAACGAAAAACATAGCATAGAAGGCGGAATCAGTACAATTTTATACCGAATCAATCCGGGAATCTTGAATCCTGGAAGTTCGCCAAGTGTAAATTACAGGTCGGTTCCCGAAGAAAGAAGTACCGAATCAGGGATTTATTTGGAAGATGAAATTACGGTAAATAAGAAATTGAGCATTTCAGTTGGCTTGAGATATTCGTTTTACAATGCTTTGGGCGGTACGGTCAGAAATTACAATCCATTATTCTCAAAATCTGATTTTAGTGTGATTGATTCAACCGTTTATAAATCAAACGAAGTATCTGCTTCTTACGGTGGTTTTGAGCCACGAATTGCCTTGAAATATTCCCTCTCTGAATTGAGTTCTATCAAGTTTGGGTACAATTTAATGCGTCAATATTTACAAGTGGTTTCCAACACCACTACTCCGCTACCAACTTCCCGTTGGGCAACCAGTAATGCTTACATAAAACCCCAAATTAGTGAATTATTTTCGGGTGGAATTTTCAAGAATTCACGAAATAACATCTACGAATTTTCGATGGAAGGTTATTATAGAACGACCGAAAACAGCTTAGATTTCAAACCAGGGGCAGATTTTTTATTTCAACCATACATCGAAACGCAAACTTTGCAAGGAAAAGGCAAAGCTTATGGCTTAGAATTGATGGTGAGTAAAAAGAAAGGCGAAGTAACGGGTTGGATAAATTATACGTATTCACGAGCCTTGAACCAAATCAAACAGAGTGATCGATTTGATGAGCAAATCAACGGAGGAAATTGGTATGCGACCAATTATGACCGCCCGCATAGTTTCAATGCCACTGTGAGTATTTCGGAAGGCAGTCACCACGAGTTTGGTTTCACATTCGTCTATAATACTGGCCGACCATTCACCGTGCCAGAGGGTTTCGTGCAATATAACAACGTAAAATATCCGTATTATTTAGAAAGAAATAACGACCGAATTAAGGATTATCATCGTTTGGATTTTTCGTGGACAATACGCAATCCAAGTATGCAAAAAAAGCGTTGGGAAGGCTCTTGGACGTTTGCCGTCTATAATTTATACGGAAGAAACAATGCTTATTCGGTTTATTTAAGATCAGAAGGTGGATTGAAAGCCTACCAATTAACCATTTTTGGTTCGCCAATTCCTTCGTTGACTTATAATTTTAAATTCATGTAAATAACATCTTGGTGAACCCATAATATGAAAACGATCATTCCATTTTTAGCAACCGTTATCCTATTTTTTAACTGTGCAAAATCTGATAATCCTGTCGCAATAACGCCTATAACTACCCCCGTAATTCCACCCATTATTGGCAATAACGACATGGATTTTTGGCTTACCAAAGGTGATCAAAGTGCTTTATTACAAAAACAATCCGCCGTTTTAACATTTGGAACAACGAGTAATTCTTTTACAAATATTGAAGTAGATTCGACTCGTCAATACCAAACGATTGATGGATTTGGTTATACCCTAACGGGCGGAAGTGCCTACGTAATCAATCAAATGGGTGCAAATACAAAAGCCGATTTATTACAAGAATTATTCGGGAATGGCGATAAATCTATTGCCATTAATTACCTCAGAATCAGCATTGGCGCTTCTGATTTGAACGAAAATACTTTTACCTACGATGATATTCAATCGGGGCAAACGGATTTAGATTTAGTTAATTTTAGTTTAAATCCTGATAAAAAAGACTTGATTCCCTTGTTGAAAGAGATACTTTTGATTAACCCAAAAATTAAAATTATTGCCACGCCTTGGTCGCCGCCTGTTTGGATGAAAGATAATAATTCGTTTGTCGGTGGCAGTTTAAAACCCATTTATTATGAGGTTTACGCCCAATATTTTGTAAAATATATTCAACAGATGAAGACAGAGGGAATTACGATTGAAGCCATTACGCCCCAAAATGAACCGCTAAATCCTAAGAATAATCCAAGTCTTTTGATGACTGCGATTCAACAAACAGAATTTATCAAAACCAATTTGGGTCCTGCTTTCAAAACGGCAAATATTACTACTAAAATCATTGCCTACGACCATAATTGTGATGTCGCTGACTATCCACTTACCGTTTTAAGAGATGCCAAAGCCAATCCTTTTATCGACGGTTCGGCCTTTCATTTATACGCTGGAAGTATTGGGGCTTTATTGACGGTTCACAATGCTTTTCCAGATAAAAACGTCTATTTCACCGAACAATTTACCGACTCAAAAGGAGATTTTGGGGGAGATTTAAAATGGCATTTAAAGAACGTAATTATAGGCTCAATGCGTAATTGGAGCAAAAATGCCTTAGAATGGAACCTTGCCAATGACGATAATTTCAATCCTCATACCCCTGGCGGATGCACTACTTGTAAAGGAGCTTTGACCATTGGAACTGGGTCGGCGGTGACTCGCAATGTGGCCTATTATATCGTGGCTCATGCCTCAAAATTTGTGCCTGTTGGATCGGTTTGTATTGCCAGTAACAATGCAGGGGATTTACAGACAATAGCCTTCAAAACACCCACGGGCAAAAAGGTTTTGATTGTTGAAAACGATGGAAATACCGAAACATCTTTCAATATAAAATACCAAAATAAATGGGTTACCACGCAATTGCCAAGCGGCGGTGTTGGGAGTTATGTTTGGTAAATAATTTCATGAGAAATCGAAACTTTGTCCCGATTTCTCATGAAATATTAATGTAGCATAATCAGTCGGCAGTAATTAGTATGTAGTATTATGAACATTTCCGCAACTCGTACATAAGGAGAATATTATGTGCGTATTTTGTCTACTGCCTACTTAAACCTAATTATCTTCTTGTAAATCAAGTATTTGATTCTTCTGAATACCACTTCTTTTTAAACCAGAATGCCACTCTAACTAACAAAATTAAGGCTGGAACTTCTACCAAAGGTCCAATAACTCCTGCAAAGGCCTGTCCACTATTTATCCCAAATATTCCAATAGCTACGGCAATGGCTAACTCAAAATTATTGCCCGTTGCAGTGAAAGAAATTGCGGTATTTTTAGAATAATCAGCCCCCATTTTTTTGCCAATCACAAAACTTACCAAGAACATAATGATAAAATACAGCACCAACGGAACGGCAATTTTTAAGACATCAAAAGGAATTTGAACGATTAGTTTACCTTTCAAACTAAACATTATCACAATCGTAAAAAGTAAAGCAATTAAGGTAATGGGTGAAATTGTTGGAACGTATTTATTATTGAACCACTCAATGCCTTTCCACTTAATTAGAAAATAGCGACTGATAATTCCTGCAAAAAATGGAATGCCCAAATAAACCAAAACACTCTCAGCAATTTGTGAGATGGTAATATTTACTTCCATACTTTTTACCCCAAAATAAGGGGGTAAAACGGTAATGAAAAGGTAAGCATAAAAACTGTAAAAAAGGATTTGAAAAACGCTATTCAAAGCCACTAAACCAGCAGCATACTCTCGATTTCCTTCTGCCAATTCATTCCACACGATGACCATAGCAATACATCGGGCAATTCCGATTAAAATCAATCCAACCATGTATTCGGGTTGATTATGAAAGAAAAGAACGGCTAAAAGAAACATCAGTATGGGTCCAATTATCCAATTTAATAAGAGTGATACGGTAAGAATTTTTGTATTTTTGAAGACTTCACCCATATTCTCAAAACGCACTTTTGCTAAGGGTGGATACATCATCAGAATCAAACCAACTGCTAATGGAATATTGGTCGTTCCACTCGAAAATGAGTTGATAAATTGGGAAGATTCTGGAAGAAAATAGCCAATGCCTACGCCAATAAACATGGCTAAAAATATCCAAAGAGTTAGATATTGGTCTAAAAAACTCAACTTTTTTCGTTGAGTTGGGTTACAATTAATGGCACTCATAAATTATTGGTTTATTACTTTAAAAATTAGTACGCTTTTCTTAATCTATCGGCAAGTTCATCGGGCAATGGACTATTTTCAAGGGCTTTTGCGGAGAATTCCACATCGTAGTCAAAGCGAATAAATTGCACTTGAATGCTATTTTTGTTAAGCTTTCCACTGTTTTTATGAATATGTAATAATACGTATCCACCTTGTGGGTTGCCGTCTTTGGGCTTGCCAACCGACCCAGTGTTAATTGCATGAAAATAACGGGTCGATTTACCTGTGGTTTCACATAAAATACGGTGGTAGGGTTTATGGGAATGACCGAAACATAAAATATCAACCCCAGCTTCCTTAAATATTTTAATAAAATCTGATTCATCTTTATCTTCCAAAAGATATTCATCATTTCTACTTGGACTTCCGTGTACCAAAAGCATTTTTAATTTATCTTCGTTCAATTCAAAATCTACTTGGATATGGGCAGGTAAAGTTGCCAAATAAGTTTTTTCATTTTCTCCAATAATGTCGTAAGCGTAATTTTTACCCGTTTCGGATAATAGTTGCTCGGTGAGTTTTTTCACTTTGGCATCGTGATTTCCTGCGATAGTGGCAATACGTCTTTTTCTAATTTCATGGATCACTTCATTAGGATAAATATGGTAACCAACTAAGTCGCCCAAACAGTAAATAGCATCGGGATTATTCGTCTCTACATCCACAAAAAAGGCTTCTAAAGCGGGTAGATTTGCGTGAATATCACTAAATAAGGCAATTTTCATACTAATAAAGTCTAAAATTTAAAGCTAACAACATTGTATTTTTTTCTTTTCTAACGACCATAAAATAGTATCAAAATACTGCTTTAAGGTTTCAATCGCTTTTTCGTTAATACAATAGCAAATGGCGGTACCTTCAATTGTCCCCTTTATAATTCCTGCGTTTTTTAATTCCTTCAAATGTTGAGAAACGGTGGGTTGTGCCAAGGGTAATTCATTGACAATATCTCCACAAATACAGGTATCTACCTTCAGTAAATAATCAATAATAGCAATTCTTGCAGGATGTCCAAGTGCTTTACTAATGTTTGCCAACTCATTGTGTTGAGTAGTAAAATGTTGTGTTTTCGTTAAACCCATTGAATTACATTTATATATTGCAATATTACGATAAATATTTACTAATATCAATAATTAAAATAGTTTTAG